>DAJV01000106.1:14399-16129 GCA_002496475.1 Vulcanisaeta sp. UBA163
TACCTCCACTCACTGCGTATGAACGGTACAACGTCGAGGTGAGCCAGGAGTAATACACGTGGTTCGCCAGAGCCTATAACACCTACTATATTCCTATAGCCGTGGCTAACCAATACCTTGGTCTTAATGCCAAGTCCGCCTAGCACGTCCTCCACAAAATCAACAACGCCAGGATCAGGAAACTTACCATTATCAGGATCATTTATAGTATTAAACTCGATAAGTGCTCCTAATAGATCTAATAATTCGATCTTCATATGTGAAGCATTATTTTAGGGTAAAATTTAAAAGTTACTAATTAATTTGTTAGAAGCGATGGCGACAGGGAGAAGCATTGTTAAACTTGCATATGAGGCATCTTTAGCTTCTTTTTTCGGTACGTTCCTTGAATTTTATGACTTTACGTTATTTGGTTATTTAGCTCCAATTATTGGGCCATTGTTCTTTCCAAGTACTAACCCGACGACCACGTTATTATATTACTTTGCCGTATTTGGAACGGGGTTCGCAATGAGACCTATTGGCTCTTTATTCTTTGGATGGTTAGGAGATATATGGGGTAGAAGAAATACTTTTATGATACCAATAATCCTCATGGCCTTTGCATCATTATTCATGGGCTTACTACCGACATATCAGGAAGTTGGTATTTGGGCTCCAGTGCTCCTCGTAATTTTAAGGTTGTTCCAGGGCTTCTCATTAGGTGGTGAATGGGGTGGCGGCATAACCATGGTCGCCGAACTCGCGCCTAAGGAAAGGAGGGGATTTTTCGTAGGTATAGTACAGATGTCGCAAAGCGGGTTATTAACTACGGGTCTTCTAACCTTATTCTCCAGTACAATGTCCAAAACAGCATTTGCTACTTATGGATGGAGAATCCTATTCATCATAGGTGTTATAATAGCAATAATTGGTTTCTACATAAGAATTAGGTTAACCGAAACCCCTATATTTGACGAAGTTAGAAAACAAAGAAAGGTCCTTAAGGTGCCAGTAGCTCCCATAGTTACTAAGGGTCGATATGTATTAATGTTATTGATGGCACTATTTCTTGCTGGTGTCCCATTATCATACACATACATCGTGTATGGTGTCACTTATTTAACAAAGTATATACACTTTGCCTATTCTGAAGCAGCGTTCATAACGTTCATAGCCTCTGCCGTGTACTTCGTACTCACATTGCCCTTCGCATACTTAACGGACATCATTGGCAGAAAACCCATAGTACTTGTAGGCTTAATTGGTGAGGCAATATTGGTATTTCCATTCTATTTCTTAATAGTTAAATATCCATTCTTCGCGGTCGTACTTACGTTTTACATAATTGAGGAAGCACTACATGCTGTATACAATGGCGCCTATGGCCAGATGCTTGCAGAAATATTCCCAACAGTATCAAGATATACTGGTGTAGCATTTTCTTATAATTTAGGCGTAGCAATCCTAGGCGGGTTCACACCATTTATAGTCACGTATTTAATAGCCACCCTTAAAACACCATTAGCTCCAATTTACTGGCTATTTCCATTAATCGTAATACCAATAATACTAGTGGCACCATTCTATAAAGAGACAAAAGGTATAGACCTAAGCTCATTTGCAGAATAAAAATCATTTAAAATATTAAATATTTTTATTATAAAAATATTTAATATTTAATCAAAATCTATTGGTTACCCTGCATCTGAACTCCAAGGCTCTCAAGGGTGTTCTTTAGCATGTTCCTT
>DAJV01000018.1:0-3538 GCA_002496475.1 Vulcanisaeta sp. UBA163
AATGATCCTTAGTTCTATATTCTACTCTGGAAGACCTAGTTAGTATTAACAGCATCACCATGCCTACCCACGCCCTCCTTAAACTTCCTCGCCCCTTCATATAACTCGCCAGTCTTTATGGAGCTTAATCCATAATTCATCTCAATCATTAAACCCTCACTCAGGGGTTTGTCCAAGCCCTCGTAAACCGCGAGCCTATCATTTCTCAGGGTTTCCTGAGGATACCTACTAATTAGTTCAGCTATCTCAATGGCCTTGTCAATGGACTTACCTTCATCAATGAGGTAATTAATCAAGCCCCATTGATAAGCCTCCTCCGCACTTATTAATCGACCAGTTAGTATCAAATCGAGAGCCCTACCGAGACCCACAATCCTAGCTAGCCTCTGGGTTCCACCATCAACAAGTGGTACGCCAAACCGTCTCTCAAGGAAACCAAACTTTGCGGTCTTATCGGCAACCCTAATGTCAGCCCAAAGCGAAATTTCTAAACCGCCTGCCACGCAGTAGCCACTTATTGCGGCTATAACGGGCTTGGTAAGCCTGAGCCTAGTGAAGCCAAGCGGTCCCTCGGGATTAGACACCCTATTTATCAACCTATCAATGTCGTAGAGATCAGCCCCAGAGCTGAAGTTGCCACCGGCCCCTGTTATTACACCGACGTAGAGGTTGGGGTTATTATCAAAGTACATCCAAGCCCTGTGAAGCTCCTCAGCCGTGTCCGCATCAATTGCATTCCTGCGTCCAGGCCTATTAATAGTAACTATGAAGATGGGGCCCCTCTCCTCAATAATAATGTTCCTATAGCTAACCATTCGACTCACCAAATTAACTTACCCCTATTCATAGTATTATCTCTATCAAGTAACTCCTTAATGCTCCTTAGTAAATTCCATTGACTACCCATCTCAGCCTTTACGAACTCCCTCTTGAGAAGTCCAGTGCCGTGGTGATGACTTATGGTTGCGCCAACTCCACTGGCCACGTTGAAGGCCTCCCTCCAAACCCTCCAGTATACATCCTCATCCTGCCTAAACACAACAACGCTATAAAGTGATGCACCGTTTAGGTATAGGTGAGTTATCCTTGATAGTACTTGATAAACACCATCAATTGACTTAAGTCTACTCACCAACTCATCATGAAGCCTAACTAGCCTACTCCACGTCGTCGCCATGTCGATAGTGTCAACCCAAAGACCCGACTGGGTAAGCATAATTAACTGAGATTCATAACTCCTGGCAAAGGCATCCCTCCACCTCCTAATTAACCCAGGCTCTGCACTGGCTGCACTGTGATTAATGGCTAGGTTATTGACCACACCGCTTACCGTATTAACTAAATCCTCGTTATGCCATCTAGCCCTTATCAGGGCTATGACTCCATCCTCACCAACCATTAGCCTGCTACTATCCCTATCATGGATAACAACCCTATGCGGACCCGGTACATTAATTACGAGGTCTCGGGCAAAACGGACAGCGTCTTCAAGGTCCTTAAACACGTAGGCCAGGTCAACGTAGTAATTAGCCAGTGGCCTAACCCTAAGCATTGCCCTAACAATTATACCGAGCGCACCATCAGAACCCATGAATAGTCCCCTAAGGTCAGGCCAGGATACCCTAACGAACCTTCCAGGGCCTATTGTTATTAATTCGCCACTGGGTAGCACAACATCGAATGCCAATACCAATTCATCAATATTACTCATACTATGTGAGCCTGTGCCTCCATGGGCTATTGCACCACCTATGGTGAGTAATTGAAATGACTGCGGATGATAATCTAGGGTATAGCCCCTTTCATTAAGCCACCTTTCCACGTCAACTACCTTAGCACCAGCCTCAACGGTTATTGTTAAGTCCTCCCCACTGAATTCCAGGATCCTATTTAGCCTACCCATATCAATCACAACGCAGTCGTCGTGATAGGCGCCACCAACAACACTAGATCCACCGCCGTAAGGAACAAGACACACCCCATACTTATTAGCTAGCTTAACAACGCCAATTACATCTTTAACATCCACAGGCCTAACAATGGCTGGAGGCAGGTTAAGGCCGTGCCCAAGGGTTTCCCTGAGCATGAGTAATGACCACCAATCCCTCCTAAACACTGATAATTCATGTCCCTCCCTAATGACGTTATTCCTGCCAATCAATTCCTCAATCTCCCTAAGGAAGTTTGATAAATCCACAATTAACTATGTAATAAACATGTATTAATGCTATAGCACTATATAAAATATATTCTACATGTAAACACAAGCAATAAATCATTACTAAGGTACTACTATGCATGCCAAGTTGGAAATTAACCTGGGAAGGGGGCATTAGGGAATTCCCAGACCTTACCGAGAGTGTTTGGGTTACAGAGCGACCGCCTGGTGGTTGCTTCAATTACATATCACTTAGGGAGGTCAAGGGTAAGGACATAACCTACCCATACCCAGTATTAATACTGCCTGGCATGACGTCACATGGAGAGCAGTTAATTCATGTTTCATGGCATGGAATACAACCAATAGAACCCACAATACCGGACTCCATGATACCCATATACCTAGCAAGACGAGGTTACTTAGTGTATACCATTGATTACAGAACACACTTCGTACTCCCGGACGTTAAGGACTTGTCATTCATGCTCGAATGGGGTTGGGATACTTGGTTGAGCGATATTAGGGAGGCTATTAATAAGATCAGGGAGACCAGTGGTAAGGACAGGGTTGTACTGATAGGGGAGAGTTTCGGCGGCATTGCCTCCATGAACTATGTAACCGTGTACCCAAGTGATGTGAAGGCAATAGTGTTACTGGATGGGGCGCCAATAAGGACCGCCGTGATCCAAGCATTACCAATGCATACCATTGATGAACTCAGGGTGAGTAAATTATACGCAATACCATCGATGCTAACCGGTGGTAGGTACCCAGGTAATATTATGAATACCATATGGCTCAAGGCCCTCTATAACCCAACACTTCCAAGTCCAGAACCCGGTTTCAAAACATTGAGTGACTACCTAATGAACATAGCCTTCAACCAGGGACTGGCAAACCCATACTCATACCCAAACTCACCGCCCCCAGCTATCCTCGCTGTAATGGCTACATTTGATCCATATTGGCCAGCCAGGCTATTCGTAGAATCAATAGAACACTACAGGGTTAAATACACGGAGGTTAAGGTACCAATACTCGCAGTAATAAGTGGGTTGTTTGGCATGAAGGCTGCTGATATCGATCTTGTGAGGAGACTGACTGGTGATGTTATAATACTTAACGGTTATGGCCACTTGGATGTTTATGCAAACCCGAACAATGTTAAGGACGTAAATGAACCAGTACGCAATTGGCTTCACAGGGTCAGGGAGTAATGAAACATTGCTATTCCATAACCTATTTCTTGAGTAATTCAGGCCCTATTATGTACGTACCCACATCACTCCTTGGGCTCAGCTCACCAGCCACTGGGGTTAGCATGATTCTCCTGACCTCATTAACATCCCTGGTTTGGCCTAGTACCCAGGATAACTT
>DAJV01000018.1:3584-6952 GCA_002496475.1 Vulcanisaeta sp. UBA163
GTTTAGGTTTACCCTGCCGAATATCGTCTGACTCGTGATAACCACGGGTATACCACTATCAACAGCCCTCCTTATTGGGTCAAGTAACTCCTCCCTAACGTGGCCAAAGCCTGATCCCTCAATCACAATACCATGGTAACCCCTATCAATTAGGAAGTGCAGTATCTCGGGATCCATGCCTGGGTAAAACTTAATCAACGCAGTCCTCTCATCAAACTTACTCATCAGCGCCACATCCTCCACCCTGGACCTAGCCGTGTAATTACCCGTGTTAATCACTACCTCGAGTTTATTAATGTCCACATAGGCCACGGGCCTATCATTAACGCTAATGAACGTGTCCCTCCTAGACGTATGCATCTTCCTAACCCTAGTACCCCTATGAACAGCGATTAAGCCGTCATTGGTTGATGCATGCATTACAACGTAGGAACCCGCAAAGGGTGCCCTGGCACCAACGAGAACCGCAGCCAGCATATTCTCAAAGGCATCACTCGACGGCCTATCACTACTCCTCTGGGAACCAACAAGTGCTATTGGCCCCGGAGGATTCCTAATGGCGAAGGATAGTGCAGCAGCCGTGTAATGCATTGTGTCAGTGCCGTGAAGTACCACAACGCCGGAAACACCATCAAGAAAAGCCCTATATACTGCCTCCGCAATTTCAGTCCACCTCCCCGGCGTCATGTCCTCACTAAATATCGCCATTAAATTCAGGAGCTCAATATCGGCAATACCCTTAACCTCAGGGTACATTGCATATAGATCCTCAAGGCTGAAGCTTGGATAAACGGCACCAGTCCTGTAATCCACCTTAGACATTATCGTACCACCAGTTGCCACAAGCCTAACCCTGGGCAATCCAGTGTATACCGCCTTAACGAACTGGCCAATTGGTATTGATAAAGCGCTCCTCGACTCCACGTGCCCCAGGACCTCTATCTTCTCAATATTACTAATGTGAATACCCACGTTATAACCATTATCAAGCTTCAAGATCATTGCATCGGGATCACCAACACCAGGCCTGGGCAATAATACACCATCTAATGTCGTGCCATCCTTAAGGTAAACACGCACCTGGTCAAACTCCTTAACACCCCACCTACTCAACGCCTCACTTGACACGGGTAAGACGTGGAGCACCACACATATAAGTGTTAACAACCCTACAACCATGGTAGCGATTAAGAAGATCAACCAGGCGTGAATATGTTTTAAGGTAAAGCTAATTAAAAATAGTTGAATTAGAGTACGTTTATATTTAGCAATATTTTGAAGAGTTTTGCATCCATTTCCGTGGGTTGGCGGGTTATTATTACGTACTTAAGCCTGGACAGGGCGTATTCACTGAGTAGGCCGAAGCCGTCCAATGATATGCAGAGGACTTTGTTCCCAGCGGCGAGTAGGTAATCAACCTCCGTCTTATCCCTAATGCCCCTTAGCAATACCGTGATCACGCCATCCACCTGCCTTAGCGAATCATCAACCTGCCTAGCAAGCAGCAATGCGCACTCACCAGGTCCTAAATCAGCGAGTACACTATTGAGGTCTGCGTAATTGTTTATCCTAATGATCCTGACCATATCATTAATAGTGCATGAATCCAGCATTTAACACTCAAATACTCAAAATAACTAAGCCTAATAACCCACTACACGTGATGAGCCCAAAACACTCTTTAAGAACCCAACAGGGTTTCCAAGTTAGGATCCGTATAAACCCGTGAAGTTAATCATGGGGATTACTAACTAGGTTAGTGAGGACATGCTCATGCTCTTTGAGTTCCATATCGTTAATAGAAAACATATTATGAATGATATAGTGGGCTCATCGATGTTTGTAGGATCATTTAACACCCAGGTAGCCGCAGGTGTGTATTTCCATAATACCCAAATTATTCCTGAGAGCATTAATGAGTTCATTACCAATACCACCAGGCAGGGTTAGGAGATACTTAGCACCACCATACACGATACCAATTGTATCATAGGCATTACCATATGTATCATGCATGTTAAGCCCATTAATGCAGAAGACAACATCACTAATGGGCATTTCAAGCACCCTCCTCTCACCAGTCCTGACACGAACCCTATCACTATAAATGAGGATATCCCTAACACGAACCCTCCTAGCCAACCTGATTAGCCTAAAACCCTAATGAGACCCCTAGCGAAGTATAAATAGGGTAGTAATACAATAATGCTCGCAATTAGTATGCCAAGCCAATCACTGGGCTCCTTATAAACACCCCAGGCAAAAACCAGTAATAGGAAACCCACAAGACTATTAACACAATAAAACTCCCACTTACCACACGGGGTTTGATAAGTAAACGCCTTTAAAACCCCCACGGCGCTTGACTCGGTAACCCACTCCTCCATGCGACTCCTCCTTAGGAATACGTGCAGGGCGAATGCCAACCTAGAATGCCCGGTATGGTGAATAAGCCAATGTAGGCTAGGTATAGTACTAAACCGAGGATTACCAGGGTAATACTAATCCAAGTGATTAACCTGGCATGCCTCCATGCCCATGTTGGGCCCAAACACTCATACTCACCACCTAGCAGGCTAGGTCCAGCCTCTCAATCCTACCGAAGCGCGTTGTCTTAAATACCTTACCACCACACTAGTCAATCCTCGGCATGCCGAAGTCCGTGGTCAATACAGTATTCAACTGCCTACACTGTTTAGTGTTTATGGTGAATACATAGCCAGTACCATTGTACCCCAGGAGTATTATAACATAGCCTGGGTAGTAGTACCAGGACACGACTGGGTTTGTTGGCGGCATGTACTCAATAATGCATGGCTTGAATTCACCAATTGGTATTGAGACCTCACCACCCGTGGCGAGTAGTACATAATCCCTATAGAGGTTGAACCACAACGTTAATGTACCTACTGGTTGTCATCACTGATTTTATGCACATGGTGATGGCGAGTACTATTATTAATGCATAGGCCAGGTTTATGAGGGCGAATTCCCAAGTGGGTACGCCATACCGCTCCAGCAGTACAATGTCCGTGAAGTACCAGACCAGTGGTATGATGATTGCAATCATTATACCCTGTATTATGTTGCTTCGTTTCCGACTTATTGTCTTGAATCCTATTACTGGCTCGCTCATTATTAGATTGAAAGTAAACAAATATTTAAAATTAACTGACTAATTTTAATAGTTTTTAATAGTTAATAAATTGAAGTCGCGAGGATCCAAGCCCATTATTTAATAATATTACATTACTCAAGGACGTTTATACTCATGTTCTCCTCATGGGATATTACCGTTATCACCTCTAAATCCTCATTTCCGACATTGATTATTGAGTGCGGCGCATTCGGCTTCACGAATATGCACA
>DAJV01000065.1 GCA_002496475.1 Vulcanisaeta sp. UBA163
AACCCAATACGCTTTAAAGGGTTGGGTTACTGTTGCATTATTGCGTACTTGGTATTATTGAGATTGGGAGATTTTATGGGAATGCGTTTATTTAACTACTAATTCATCGACTCCATCTGGGTATTTTGTGAGGAACTCAATACCATCCTTCCTAACTAATACTGTGTCCGAGTGCCTGAATCCACCGAGGCCTGGCACGTATATTCCTGGCTCCACCGAGAATACCATGCCAGGTAGGAACTTACCATCATAACCAATGTCGATGAATGGCCTCTCGTGGCTCTCAATGCCCAGTCCATGGCCAACGTGATGCCTTAAATGCTCATAAACACCTAACTCCTTAGCCTTCTCCCTAACGGCCTTGTCAACCTCCTTAATATCACCGTATGGTCTAATCGACATTAGGGCGGTCTCCCTAATCCTCATCATCTTCCCATAAAGATCCCTAAGTGAGTCCCTGGCGTATTTCACGAATAATGTCCTCTCAAGCTCTGCTGAGTAACCACCTATGTCCGGGCCAGAACCTATCCCAAGTATGTCACCCTCGCTGATCCTCCTATGAATCGAAAGTATGTGCGGGTATGCCGAGTACTCCCCAACCTGTCCCCTGAATCCAACGTCTAAAGGTTCCGAGTACTTAATCGTCATGTAATCATCACCAAAGTACTCCTTCAACCTCCTACTCGCCTCTAGACTCGCCTCGAAGGCTACCTCCCAGTCGTACTTACCCGGCCTTATGTGATTCATGGCAATGTCAATGGCCTTCGCAGCCCACTCACCACTCATCCTAATTAGGTTTATTTCCTCCTCGCTCTTCGTTAACCTCATGTTCTCAATGAAATCCCTGAAGGACCTAACCTCAATCCCGGCTTTCTGAAGTAATTCCGAGAGTGATGGGCCGTAGTATCCCCAGTACGACGGCGCCCCAGCTGGGTTATCCATTCCAATACTCTTGATCCCATAATCACGGGCCAACCCCATTACCCAATCCCTAATTAGTAGGATGACGTGTGGGTCGCCGGGGAAGTCAAAGTAGAAGTGCTTCCTACTGACAATGTGGCTCTCCATTACCTTTTCCATGAACTCAAGGCGGTCTCTCTCGAGGAGTGGTGATATTAGGGTGATCTCGCCGTCCCTAGGCACTATAAGTATGAAGGGCCTCTCAGTCGACAGTATATAGAGGTTCGTTAAGTAGAATATGTTGGGTAGGTTGGTAATGTACACTGCATCCAACCCATTTTCATCCATGTACCCCTTGAGGATGTTAATGCGGTGTCTTAACTCACCCTCGGTAATCCTGGGAATCATCAGGGAATAACGCAATAAAGCCCATTATAAGTAATCCCAACCGTAATAATGAATAGATGATTAGCGGGTAGCGCAAGGGCTTACTGGTACTGAAAAATTAAAAGAGGGTGGTTAAGAACACGCTGTGTGGGGCGCAGGGATTTCCTTAGGTATATGGGTGTTGTTGCAGCCGTGACTGCCTGGCTCGTCATTGCAATAAGCGTGGGTGTTAATCCATGGTTCATTTTCACGAAAAACGCCTTTAGTGACCTGGGCGGTCCCCATGCTGTTGACCCCTGGATCTACAATTATGGGTTAATAATAACGGCAATCTTCATGGGCCTATACTCAATAAACCTACTCCTGCTCTCCAGGAATAAGGTTGAGGACTTCGCCTCAGCCTTCGTATTCGTCTCAGGCCTATTCCTCGCATTGATTGGTGTTTACCATGAGGGAACTCGACCCCATGTCTTCGTATCAACCTGGTTCTTCACCCAGATGGATATGGCGATAATCACGTGGGGCATTGGCTCACTACTCGCGAGGGATAGGAAAATGGGATTGTTTTCATTACTCCTTGGTGTCATGGCGCCAGTAATAGCGTTGATCATTCCATGGCCCTCAGCGGCCACCGTGGAGGCCTATGGGATTGCCGTGATAGATTCATGGGTTGCCGTGATGACATTCCTCGATGCCAGGCACTTAATTAAGTGAGTCCATGCTAAGGCTTGGACTGGATGAGTAAAGGTAAGGTTCACCTCCACTCTACCTACCTGAGGCAATCAGTCCCTGAATAATTCCGCATTCCACGGCATCCTGGGTATCAACGCCATGTATACAGCCTCTGTATTAAGCACGACCCTATCTATGAACCTCCTCGTTAGCGCACCAATTAATCCATACCTCCTACCTAGGTTGGGTTCACTATAATACCCACTGGCAACATTATTAAGTTCAATCCCCCGTAAAACCTCACTCATGAATTTCCTGGGTACCATGAATCCTGGACTCATGCCAAGAGTTACCCCACCACCATCATCAATTACTGCGGCCATGGTAATATCAATACCCTCGTCAAAACCCTCCAACCTAATGACCCCAGCCTCAATACCCACACCAAACACCGCGCCACTGACGGCATTAATGGCGTACCTAGCCCTCCTAACGGCCCCATTAACAATCTCGCCTAGCCCAATGGGCTCCGGCGGCAAGTCACTGGGCGGCTCAACAGGGATCACCCTGACCCTAAAGCCTGCAAGCCTAAGAGCCAACTCCGTACCCCTAACCTTGTTCGGATTCCTTGAGCCAAGGGCTACGACTATCACAGCAAGTAAAACAAATCTAGGGGTTTAAGATTATAACCTTGTGATGACGCTAGTCGCCTACTGAGCAATGAAGAATGACTCCAGAACTGAATGCAATAAGGTGGGACTATAAGGCTCGATTTTAACAACAGTAAATCCAAAAGGCGCAGAGATTAACATATCGCTTAATTAGATGAAATGAGATGACGGGAATAAAGGTCTAATATTCAAGCCCCTTGGGATTATACTGAGAATGGATCTTTTATTCTATGAAAACCGTGGTTCCCGCGTACTTACTACCCCTGAGTAGTTCGAGCCTTCTCGCTAACTTGACCGCGGCCTCCACAGCCCTCCTCGCGTACTCCTCAGCCCTCTCCAGCGCCTGCATTCTATTGGCTCCTGGTCCAATTATTCCCATGCCAACGGGTTTACCGTAGTCCACGGATAGGTCCATCAACTTCCTAGCGGTTTG
>DAJV01000016.1:0-1140 GCA_002496475.1 Vulcanisaeta sp. UBA163
GCATGAGAATGTTAGGGTGATGGTCATTGATGAGATTAAGAGGATAGTTAAGGAATTGTTGGATCAAAAAATTGAAATAAGCAGGGGCGGTGATGTGAGGGCTGGGATTTTGAGGAACCTCATTGAGAGGAGTGAGTTCCTACCCTTAATTGCGCCGCAGGAGGTGCGGGTTGGTGGGGAGAGGAGGTTCATTGATATGGGCTTCTCGAACACCATAGTCTTTGAATTCAAAAGTTATGAGGCGGAATTCGATGAGGGCGTGGAGAAGGCTAGGAGTGAATACCTACCAAAAATACCATCGGCTAAGTACTACATCATCACCAATTACAGTAAATGGAGAATTTATGAGGTAAGGAGGCGAGGCAGCTCCATAGATCTGCAATTAATAAGGGAGTCCAATAAGGAGTCTGCGCTTAGTTTATTGAGGCAGATTATTTCGCAATTGCCTGAGTTCAGGATTATCCCATCACCAAGTGCCATAAGTAAATTATTCGAGCTAGATGCCGATAAGTGGATTAGCAAGCTCAGGGAGATATTCAATAATGTCAAGGGTGATAATGATGTGAGGCCGCTCTATGAAACCTATGCTAAAATAATTAAAACGCTTTATAGTAATGCGAGTGAGGACTTAATTGTTAATTTATTCATTAAGCACACGATAATGCACATGATAGCCCTGGCAAGCCTAACGGCTGCCTTGAAGAAGCAGGCAAATCCTGTTGATGCCGTGAGTGGTGCCGTGCTCGATGTTGATATTGCGCTTCCCTACCTAAATTGGTGGAGGTTAAAGTATGAGGAGTATAAGCGGGCACTTGATGATATAATTAATGATATAGTGACGAGGGCTTACATGATTGATTGGGAATTAGGGGGTGCTGAGGACATTTTCAGGGCATTATACGAGGTTCTTGTTGAGCCGGAAATGAGGAGGGAGCTTGGTGAGTACTACACGCCAATATGGCTTGTCGAGTTAATGCTCAATGAGTTCAATGTTAAGGATAAACTCATTCTCGACCCATTCTGTGGTTCAGGCACATTCCTAGTGATGGCATTTCATAAGAAGGTTGATGATTATGGGGAGGAGCCGGACAGGGCTATTAATGAGCTTGTGGGTTTTGACGTTAACCCACTGGCTGTGAC
>DAJV01000016.1:1201-2195 GCA_002496475.1 Vulcanisaeta sp. UBA163
GGCATGTGGTTCGGCGCACCGCTTGAGCACCCAGACCCTGATGTTAGGAAGCTACTCATTGGTATTAGGGAGTACCTAGAATACATGATTAAGTTTATTGAGGTTGATAAATACTTGAAAATGAACGCCATTGATACCATAAACGCCTTAAGCATAATCGAGGAACACGTTACAACGGCTATAAAACTAGCCATAATCAATTGCAAGGGGTTAAAAGAGGACTGCCTCAAGAGGGGGGTCAGGGATTACCTAATAAGCACGCTTAGGAATTACACCGACAACCCACTCATTAATGCCTTTTACAACTATATTAATCAAGACAATATGATAAACAACCTGGTTCACCTAATCATTAAGTATGGAGGTAATGGCGTATGGGGCCTCCTCTTCGCATCATTCCTAATACCAACCATTCTCGAGAAGATAAGACCCCACATAATCATTACAAACCCACCCTGGATACAAACTACGAAGTTCAATACCACCTACGCGAATAAATTAAGGGATTGGCTCTCAAAAACCCTAAACGGACTCGGCATAGAGAAAACAGCGCAGGTAATCAACGGCTCTGACATTGCAACAGTAGCCCTAGGCAAGGCCCTGGGCATTGCCCAGGAGGGCGTTGGGTTCGTAATGAATAGAGAACAATCATTTAATTACAGAAGCCCAATCCCCGCGGGCATAACCGCCACCTACGCCGTACTTAAAAGCCGTGGGTGGTTCAATAAACTCATCGACATAGACTGCGATGCATTTCAGCATGGGATCTACCCAGCCATTATAATATCAAAGCCCGGCAATTTCAACTCAAGCGAACTATACGTAGCCCACATCAAGAATTGTAGCGATAAAGGATTGCACCTTGAGGACGTTGGGGCGCAATTAATTCCAATGAGGAGGACATATGACGAGTACGTAAGGCCCGCCCTCATGTATTGGAAGGAGGATCTAGGGGACTTAGCAAGGGCATTAGATGTTCATGAAGTAATCCCAA
>DAJV01000016.1:2231-2542 GCA_002496475.1 Vulcanisaeta sp. UBA163
GCTGGGATTGCCTTAGTAAAGTATGATGATAAAATCGATTATTTCGAGCTTCAATTATACAATACTTCAAGAACCATTAAGGTGCCTAAGCAACTAATGAATCAATACGGCGTTGGCCTTTACGAACTAATCTACGTGGGTGAGATATACCCATTCTATATAGTGCGTATGCCGAAGGTATTACTGTCGAAAAAAGGTGAAAATGCATTAAAGGCTTTCCTAGAGGCCCTACTTAAGATAAATATAAACCTGCCGCAAGATGATATTAACAAGATACGCAAATTAATTACGGAAGTTAAACAACCAGACAC
>DAJV01000016.1:2622-3001 GCA_002496475.1 Vulcanisaeta sp. UBA163
ATCAAATGTAAAAACATGGAGCAGGCCCATTACTACGCGGCAGTACTGAACTACCTAGCCTACAAGGCCGTCCAACTAGGTAGGCCATTTACCCACCATCAACTCGCAAGGCCGGTGTACGCGATATTAATTGCTGGGCTGAGTTGGAATGAAGTCCCTGAGGACTTAAGGGAAAAGGTTATTCAGAAGGCTCGAAACATTGCTCAGGGCGTTGTCAGGCGTGAATTCAGCAACCAGAGACAAGCCCTCCTAGGACTATTTAAAAACAATGAGGAATTTAGAGAACTCATTAGGTTATTGGATGAGTATGTTGATAAAGAGAGACTCAACGCGGCACTTGACATGGTCTCAGGGACATCAAAGATATAGGGCAGGCCAA
>DAJV01000027.1 GCA_002496475.1 Vulcanisaeta sp. UBA163
AGTGGTTAAAAGTAAGCAGAAGTTACGCCACGGGTAAACATGCAATACGAAGACGTCTTACATAAATTGCTTTAGTATGTAGTACTTCACTCACAGTATCACTGGATTTATTAATTTCCATCATTGCATTAATGAATGAGCAAGGGGCTTGGGATGGATCTTGTGTTTGCCGTGATTGGGTTACTGGGTAACACAACACTAATAAGTAAGGTAAAGGGATAAGGAATCTACTTAATAATTAGCAGAAGGTATTAGCAATAAAGTAAACGCTATATAATCCCCATTGAGGCCACTGTTTCATTAAATAATAAATAATAAAAACAAAGCTGGAATCCTGAATTTGAGCCAAGTATGGATGTTGGCTTTTCTGTAAATAATTACTGTAAAATCATGGCAGTTATTTCCATACTATTTATGCTTGTAATGCCAGTAGGCTCGGTAATGGCTCAGTCGATACTTGGTTATGAAATTATTAAACCGCAACCAAACATGTTCAGCTACATAAATCCAATCACCACAGGGCTAACGAAATACTCAGCACAATCTGGGGTTAATGATACGATCATTGGGATGATTGTACTATTACCTGGTTATTACCTGCCGTTTCCGTATAATTTCCCAACTGGTCAATTTGTGAACATATACGTTTGGTCTAATCAGTCGATAACGGTTTACCTAATGAATAACGAGCAGTACTCAGCCTTCTCATCTGGAGAGTCATACACGTATATTAATGAGGCAAGTGGAAGCATTATTGAAAGATCGTTCTATATAGGCAATGGCGGCGCCTACTACGTAGTCATTGATAATAATAATCAAGGCACTGCCTTCGTACTTTACGAAATAACAGAATCACCAAACCCCGAAGGGCCCGACTTCCCAATGGGCATTGCCGATTACGGACTAGCCTTGCTCCAGGGTAATTTACTGGCTTATGGGTATTCAACGAACATGTTCGTTGGTGAGGTGACGATATATAATGCAAGCACGGCAGAGCCCAACTACTGCCCATCACTTGAGGTCGAACCGGGCAATACCTGGTTCAGCGCACAGTTGAACGTGGTCATGCTTACTCAAACAAGCAACGGCGTTGACCAATACTATTGGTTACAGAACGTACTGAGGTTTAACTCTCAGGGTGATCAGTTTCAAATCCTTGATAATATTTGGAATGACACGGGTAGTACCAGTGTGGTTAATTCGGCGTTGATTAGTGGTAATGGTGAAGTAACTTTTTCAGGAAATAATATGTTTTATTATGATTGGGGAATAGAACAACCAGAACCAACAACCCTACCATTCACCATATACTTAGTTATAAAGACTGGACTGAGCGGTAATGGTTATCCCTGGGCAGCCTTCGGATATTCACTGAACGGGCAAACAATCACGTGGTATGATAACGTAACCATAATGATACCATCAAGTTATGTAAATATTATCGTGATGCCACCTAATCCTCTATTAAGTAAGTACGTAGCATTTAATGATGCTGAGTTGGTGATTGCCGGTTTAGGGAATAGTGAATGTACCATGGCTAAAACCCTGGGTGTGGAGTTAGGTCTTTACTTTAAGTACGGTAATTACTTGGTTCCAATACCGTACATGTGGAATTTCGGTGTTCACACAGCCGAGTCAATACTTAATGCATCATCAATTGCCGTTGGCCCAGGTATGGTATTTGTAAAGAATGGTGGTGAAGAACCAACATACTTAACAAGTTATTTCGCCCTGCTTACAATTCATAATAACCTTAATGATATCTCAAATACGTCTATAATAACTCCAGGTACGTTAATTGAAATTAACGAACCAAGCATCATTGTACTTAATAATGGGACCAGGTATGTATTTTACGGTTACGTGGTTAACGGTTCTGAACTCGTGAGTAATGCAAGCCTTAATATTGTTATTAATGGGTCAACAAACATAAACATTAAGTGGATTAAGCAATACTTGGTTAATGTGATTAGTTCAATACCAATACTGGTAAATGGTAATTTAATGAATAATTACACTGGTTGGGTAAACACGGGCGCGATCTTTACAATAAAGGCGCCATTATATTATGTATTTAACAACTGCACTAGACTTGTATTCCGGTACTTCAGCGTAATTAATTACGAGCCATATTACTCACTCAAATACCCATACAATGTATCATTTACTATAGACTCCCCAATGGCATTCACGGCAGTATACATAAGGCAATATCTCATTAACATAAGATCCATAGCTCCAGTATACGTAAATGGTTCATCTTTTGCCAACTACACGGGCTGGGTTAATCAGGGATCTATATTAACAATTTCAATACCTAAATACTACCAACTCGATAATCAAACACGTTATGTATTTAACGGAAGCAATGCTACAATAACACTCACCATAGATGGACCGAAGGAATTAAACATTAATCAATGGACAACGCAATACCTAATCAATATAACTAGTCAATACCCAGTTACGATTAACAATACGGTAACAACGCAATACGTCAATTGGTTGAATAAGGGAGCAATCCTAGTAATAAGGCCAAGCATGATCTTTGCGGAGGGTCTTTTTCTCCAGGAACCAGGCCTAGCCTTGGTAATTAATGAACCAATAAATATGAGCATTGAATGGACAACCAATTGGGTATTTACAACCATGTTTTACACCGTTATATTAATTATTATTGCATTAATTATAAGGAAAATGCGAAAAAGAAATAAAGCTGTCACGTAGTAAGGCATTGTTACCCTTCACATTTCTAAAATCTCCAGGTATCAATCCTTTGAACATCATTATTAGCCTGTATATGGTACTTATGATATTCACCATTACCCAACCCATGGCAATTGGTGACCATGTTTGGTTTATAGAAGTCAATTACTGTTGATGAGGCATAGACGAAACCGCCAGGCACTTCACACTGGTAAAGCTTGTAATACGCCTCCCTAGCCTCCCTCCTATCATCATTAAGGGCCCTGTAATAACTACCAACAATAAGTATGACTGAGTCCTCCCTAATCAGGGCAATGCCTAGGTTAGCCCCGGTCTTAATAAACCTGAGCAACCAACCAAGGTCATCCCTAGTAATATCATCCCTAACCTGCCTAGCCAGTGCTAGGTTGGCAATGTAGGTATCATTAAACCTACTTGCGTAGTCCCCATCAATACTAGCCTCCCTGGCAATATCATCCCTATAAAACGAGCCATTATGAATCATGTAAAGCTCAAGCCCATTAATGGTCACAGCCCTAACAGGGTGCGTAGAGAATATGTTTTTGGGGGTACCAGTACTCGCGGCTCTAGCGTGCATCATCATTAATACATTATCATTATTATTTATATTGTTTAGGAAGCCTCTAATGACGTTCATGGGGTCATCCATGAATATGGCCCTCACACTCCTATGATGAACCGCCGATGAAGAAGCAACATTAACAAGTAGAACTCCCCAACCATCGTTGTGCCTCTCCTCATTA
Source organism: Vulcanisaeta sp. UBA163 (assembly GCA_002496475.1). GTDB lineage: Archaea > Thermoproteota > Thermoprotei > Thermoproteales > Thermocladiaceae > Vulcanisaeta. The sequence continues at coordinate 3,471 of DAJV01000027.1, forward strand.
AGGAATTTCTTACCGTATGGGTCCATGGAGGCTGCCTTCACTAAACTATTACCAACATTAGCCAGCACCTCCCTAGCGTTGCTAAATCTACCAAGGACAACGACGAACCTGCACATACTCGCCGGTCTAGGAATTGAGAATTTAATAAATATTTTGTTTTTTACAATTGAACATAAAACTTATTAGGAGGCATGTCAAATAAACAATTATAATGTTTACAATAGCATTCATATCAGCAAGCGGCGGTGCAGGAAAAACAACACTAGCAATGAACACAGCAGCTGCCCTAACTATTGATGAACAAAGAACCTTGTTCATAGACCTTGACCCGTCAATGACAGCGACGCGCATATTACTGGGCAGGACAATCGAGGAATGCAATATAAAAACCCTAATGAAGAAGCTTGTTGATTATCGCAAAGGCGATTTGGAGAGTATGCCCAGGGTCTACGATTGCCTACGCCTATATAAAATCCCAAACACCAACGCGGCATTCTACGTATTACCCGGAGGCAACCTAAACGAGATCAGCAATGCAATAATGAGCATACCAAACTGGGGCCTACTACTCAAGGAACTCATTGATAAGGTAATGGATGAAATGATGAACGAAATGAAGTACAGCTTCGACATAATAATCCTCGACTCACCCAATTGGGTGTACCAATTCTTCGAAATGACCTTCCCATTGGCTCCACTCTACGTAGCCATAACAAGGCCTGGCGATCAAGAGGTCAGTAAGTTCATGGATTTCCTCAGGAGGATAACGCAAATACTGCACCACCAGAACATCCTCATCCCGCGGAATAAGGACTACGACAGCCTAATCTCATACGTGGTTAATCAATACAGGTCAGGCATGAAGGCGGAGGAAGTTATAGAGGCCTGGAATAACGTCCATGAAAGGACGCATAAGGAATTCCCAAACATGCGACCGTTAATCAATGACAGGCGCGATGATTACTACGGTGATAAAAAGACGGAATTCGTCGGATTTAAGCACATGGACGGCACATCACTAGACTCATACATTGAGGAGGGACCACTATACGCCAGAAAAGTGGAGAGGAGCAAGAAAAATGAGGCAAGGCCTGTGAAGCAGTTCCAGGCTTATTATGAGGCTGTGAAGCAGTTCATCTCAGAAATGTCGCCCGTCGAGGTGGCGCATTAATAAGGTGTTAAGTACATGGCAAGGGGTTGTAGGGAGGACGAATATACGGCATTAATAACCCACCGCCTAAACTGCACCGAGGCACGACCAATAGGGCTGGGCTTCATGAGTGTTAAACCTGACCTAATCTGCAATGGCGTGGCTTATGAAATCGAGTGTGCGGATAAAGTTCATTACGGCGTCGGCCAAGCCCTGGCTTACCAATATGGTGGTTACAAGGCTGGTCTCATCGTAATTGTTAATGACTGGGGTAATGACGAGTTGAACCAATTGATGGATTTCCTCAAGTGGGTAAGTGATAGGTTTGGCATTGACGTGCTCATCCTCAAGTGCGCTGGTTATGACTGCGAATTCGTGAAAGTCACAGGATGGGGTTTAACGCATTCAAAGCTATAATGGAAGGCTGATTAGGGGCATTATATCTTTGTTATGATGGTTGATGTTATTAATACGATTATTGCAATTACCGTAAGTGTATTTACTTCGTCGTAATTTATTGATGATTCCTTGGGTATTGTGATGTACCCGCTTATTAGTATTAACGCCAGTGTTGTTATTACGGGGAGTGCTAGGCCTGGCTTTGTGAGACCTAAGGCCATTAATATGGGTAATGCAATTATCCCAAGGATTGACAACAGCATTATTCCAAGCATGTACTTGTAAAAATTATTTAACATAATTCTGTAATAAATAACGTAGTCATTCCTACTTTTGAAAGAGGTTTTTAGGGAATACATAATTTCCCTATCACTTGACGTATTTAGTCTCACCCCAATACTTGTAAAGTATTTACTCAATTCATTTTCTATTTCCCTATTCTTGAATCTTAGGTATTCATTACTAAGTAGAACCTGTACGTATTGGGATTGCCCCTGC
>DAJV01000020.1:0-4869 GCA_002496475.1 Vulcanisaeta sp. UBA163
ACTACCCATGGGAGGTATTGTGATTCTAAAGGGTAACTTAGCACCTGAAGGTGCTGTTGTCAAAATCGCTGGAGTTAAGCACCTGAGACATGAGGGGCCGGCACGCGTCTTTGATAATGAGGAAGATGCATTTAAGTCCATAACAAGGGGTGAGATTAGACCTGGTGACGTTGTGGTCATTAGGTATGTAGGCCCCAAGGGCGCGCCTGGTATGCCGGAAATGCTTTCAGTAACTTCTGCAATAGTTGGTGCAGGTCTTGGAGATACAGTTGCGTTGATTACTGATGGTAGGTTCAGTGGCGCTACACGAGGATTCATGGTTGGTCACGTCGCACCTGAGGCAGCAGTTGGCGGTCCAATAGCCGCGTTGAGGGATGGAGATATAGTCATAATTAATGCCTATGAAAAGAGACTGGAGGTTAAGTTAAGTGATAGTGAAATAAGGAGTAGATTGAAAGATTGGTCACCACCAATGCCTAAATATACAACAGGAGTGCTGGCTAAGTATGCTAAGTTAGTAACAAGCGCATCAAGAGGTGCCGTCTTGGAATAATTCTTAAACTAAATGGTAAAGCTTAAAGAGCATCAAGTGTAAATATTAGTAATGGATATAATGGTTTTACCTGGTGATGGTATTAGGCCTGAAATCATGAAAAGTTCACTAAGAATCCTTGATATAATGCGTAATAATTTCAACATTAAGATAGAACCGCGAGTTTACGAGAACATCAATGCAAGGAANNATAATAATTTTATTTTGATTCATGGTATGTTTGGTTCATATCTTCCATCTATGGCTGTCCATCCGCCATCAACATATATCACGGTACCTGTTATGTAAGATGCTGCTGGTGTCGCCAAAAATATTGCTGGACCAGCTATCTCCCGTACTGTTGCCCACCTCTTTAGGGCAGGTTTCGTCCTATATGCCTCATACCATGCCGGATCCCTCTTAATTTGTTGCGTTAATTCTGTCTCGACTACGCCAGGCGCAATAACATTAACCCTAACATTATATTTAGCCCATTCTGCAGCCGCAGTCTTGGCTAATTGTACCATAGCCGCCTTAGTAGCTGCATATGCTGATTGACCAGGCTCAACAACTAAGTGCCTAATTGATGATATTAGCACTATTGAGCCGCCTCTCGGATTCCTAATCATTACATTACCAAACTCTTTAAGTAAGTAATACGTACCCCATAGATTAACCCTTAGAACTCGCTCAAACTCATCATAAGTATAGCTAAGTATTGACTTCCTGATATTGATCCCAGGAACTATATAGAGCGCATCAATGTTTCCGAAAGCCTTAACCGCCTCGTTAACTAGTCTCTTTACGTCGTCAAGTCTCGTAACATCAGCAATGACACTAACAACATCATTAGTCACACTCTTAATCTCTCTCTCGGTATCCTTAAGTCCATTCTCATTAATATCACTAATAACCAGTTTACCACCATTAGCAGCCCACGCAAAGGCAATGCCCTGACCAATACCCGATGCGGCACCAGTAACCACAGCAGTTAATCCCTTAATTGAAAATAAATCCCTCATTTCATCAATATTAGAATATTTACCCATATATTATTATAATTAATATCTACTATTTAAATATTACTATTCGTATCTTTATAGTATCGATAGTATTGTGAGTAATTCTCCTTATATTTAACCGCATACTTAATAGCTTTTTTAATAGCCTCTATCATGCTTGTTTCATCAGCAATTCCTTTACCAGCTATATCAAATGCCGTTCCGTGATCAACCGATGTTCTTAAGAATGGTAATCCAAGTGTTAAGCTCACGGTTCTTTTAAAATCATACATTTTAGCGGCTATATGTCCTTGGTCATGGTATAGTGAAATCACAATATCATAATTGCCTTTAGCAGCCATATAAAATACAGAATCGGCTGGAAATGGACCATAAACCTTAATATTATACTTTGCCCTAGCTTCCTCAATAGCAGGTTTTATCTCATCAATTTCTTCACGACCCAACAACCCATCCTCACCAGCATGAGGATTTAAGGCGGCAACGGCGATCTTACCATTATTAATGCCTAGCAACCTAAGCGACAAATCAGCTTCGAGTACTCCCCTTATTATTCTATCTTTACGAACTTCAGAAACTATTTTACTGAATGGTATATGTCTCGTCAGAAAATATATCCTTAACTTTTTAGTTTCAAAAATCGTTATGGAATTTCTGGAATTTGTTAAATCCTGAAGTAATGTCGTGTGATCAATATGCTTAGAGCCAGCTAACTTCCAAGCTTCTTTATTTATTGGTGCAGTTACCAATGCGTCAACTTCGTTCCTCATTGCTAGTTCAACTCCCAATTTAACACTCTCAAGAGATACTCTACCGGCTTCCCTTTGTACTTTACCAAACTCTATATCTTCTTGACTAGGAATGTCAATAAAATTAATATTTCCTAATATATCCATTGAATCTAAATTAAGTATTTTTAATACCTTTAGAAATTGATTTTTATTCCCAATTAAGATGAAGTCTACGTTACCTTTATCCTTTAATTTACTTAGCGCCTTGGCGGTGATCTCATATCCAATTCCAGCCGGGTCTCCTAAGGTTATACCGATCTTAAGCTTCACGATCTATTATCCATCTTATCATTTATTTATATTTTGCGCATTTAAATCTAATAGAAAATCCTTAATTGTCACATAAGTATCCTCTTTCCCGATAAATCCTCCCTTAGTTACGATTAATTTACCGTCTAATGCACCCCCTCTTATAACACCGACACCAATTAATGGCATAATATCAGCAATACTTTCAATAAATAAACCGTTAGATAATTCGAAGATGAAATTTGCAGTTTCCCCACCACTTAAAACCACCGCATCAAAATTTACTAAGTACTTCACTAATTCCCGTGTTAATAGCTCTTTATCTCTCATATAATCAAAGTAAATTATAACCCAATCATTATCAACAGTATAATTCGATTTAATTAGATCATAAAGCCTAATTACATGAAAACCATGATGCTTAGCATAATTTATTTGTTTAATCGTCATTTCCTGCGTACTACCCACAATAAAAGCTATTTTTTTAATTACTTTCTCGATTATTAAACGCGTTTTTCTTGCCGAGTTAATGATATGTTGCTGAGCAGTATAGGCAATTAAATACAATGGATCTACAGGCACTACATTTTGATTTTTCGCAATGAAACTAGCTATCTTCTTTAAATCATCGTGAGACCTTGAGTCGACTATAAATATCTTGCCGGTAGCATTTTTTATATTAACTAATTTATTAATGTCATCTATTATAATTGGAATAACACGGTTAAATTTTGCAGGTATACTATCTCTTGAATTATTCATCACTGTAAAACCATTAGTTGTATACCTACCATATTCAGGTATTGTATCGGTAATTATTACAGTAAATCCTCTTTCAATAAATGGTAAGATCTCATCCTCAATATTCCCCCTTAATGCGCTATCAATTCTCTTACCAAATCTATACCTGCCATTATTAAATAACCCTAGTACATAATCTACACGATTCTTCGCATTCGCGCCATCAATCATTCTACTCTTAGTATTTACAACCACACAATCATATGGTAAAGAAGCTACATTATTAATAAAGCCATTATCATAATTAATAACAATAGAATTACAGAAACGAGACATGAAACCAGAAATACCATTTGCGCCAGTTAAGTCATCTGAAATAGTAATGAACTTTAGATTCATACAAATCTCAAGCCTAATTTTCCTAGGTTATATTTAAGTATTACTATTTTTATCAAGGAAAATAAAGATATTAGAAATAATGTATAATGATTTTATAAATAATTTAATTCAAATTTCATTGTTTGTAAATAATAAAATATCATCATAATGCAAGCTAAATTTTTAAATTATTGAATAACTCCTTTATGCCCGTGTCTCTTGATTGGTTTCGGGCTTTGAGGGATGTCGTGGTGGCTAGTCTTAGGGATTCCTGGCTGCCCTTTCCTGTGGATAAGTCGATCTGCACCAGGTGGAGGGAGGGGCTCGCCTTCGATGGTGATAGTGGTACTATACTATATACGTCATGCCTATATCAACTCGCCCCTGTTATTGAGAGGGCTGTGGCTGAGCTTGAGAGGTTCGGCGTTACTAAGGGCGGTGTATTGGCTAGGTTTGTGGCTGTTGGTACCAAGGTTCTTGGTAAGGCGTTGCTTAGGCCAAGTGATGAGGAGCTTGGTAGGGCTAATAGGATCATTAGGAATATCTACGGCATGCTTAGGGCGTTGGGCGTTAGGTTTAGGGTCCTCGATAATGAGCCGTACAGTGGGGCATTGCTTTATGAGCTGGGCTTCGTTAATGAGTTCGCGGATTACGCGAGGAGTGTTTACAGGGTTTTTAGGGATAATAACGTGAGTGAGGTCATAACCATAGACCCACACACCCAGTACACCCTCGAGAGGCTCTACCCAAGGTACGTGCCTGGATTCAACATTAGGGTTAGGAGTTACCTGGACTACCTGGACCCCAGCAGGGTTAGGGTTAGGCTCGGTGAGTTCGTGATACATGACTCATGCCTATACGCGAGGTATCTGGATAAGTACGACTTGATCAGGGGTTTGCTCAGGGGTAAGGCGGACATTAGGGAGGACCCGGTAATTACTGGTAGGGACACGTCGCACTGCTGCGGTGGGCCCATCGAGTCTACATACCCTGAGGTGGCTGGTAGGGTGGCGAGTAATAGGGTTAGGGAGTTGGTTAGGCTCTCGAGGAATGTCATTGTTCAATGCCCAATATGCTACGTGAACCTGAGGAGGGGCGCTGGGCTCAGCGGCATTGACGTTAACCTATACGACATGGCGGAGGTGATTGAGGTGAG
>DAJV01000020.1:4885-8200 GCA_002496475.1 Vulcanisaeta sp. UBA163
TGCCAATTCTGCGGCTTCTGCGAGTTCCCATGCCCAACATTCAACGCCCTACGCAGTAGGTCCTATGGGCCGAGGGGTAGGATTAACCTGATTAGGGCGTTGATTGAGGATGGGTTTGGGCAGGGTGGGGATGTGAGCCTTGACAGTGGCGTCATTAATTCATTAATGACCTGCCTACACTGCAGGGCCTGCGATACTCAGTGCCCGGCCGGCATTAGGATTGCCGATGCAATACATAGTTTTAGGGCAATTATACTACAGACAATGCTTAAATAATGGTGATTCATCATGAGCACCATGTCCCAGGTAAGGGGGGACGTGATTAAGGAGCTAGAGGCCGTGTTTAAGGACAGGTTGTTCACGGAGCCGCACATACTTGCGCTATACAGCCACGACGCATCCTCTGAGGTGGGCGTTAAGCCCATGGCCGTCGTCCAGCCAGTGGGCGTTGACGAGGTTGTTAAGGTCGTTAGGCTGGCCATTGATTACGGCTTTAAGATAGTCCCCGTTGGGTCATCAACCAGCCTATCAGGTAATGCAACGCCTAAGCTTGAGAATACGGTGGTCGTGTCGATGGAGAGGATGAACTCAATAATCGAGGTCTCAGACATTGATTGGTACGCCAGGGTTCAACCAGGCATTAAGGTTGATGAATTGAACCTAGAGTTGATGGGTTATGGACTCCAGTGGCCTGTGGACCCCGCATCATCGAAGACGGCTACGGTTGGCGGCGTAATTAGCAATGGCGGTGGTGGGATGAGGGGTGCTAAGTATGGCCCAGCCTCGCACTGGGTCCTTGGCCTTGAGACCGTGATTGGGACTGGCGATGTGATTAGGGTTGGTTGCAGGACTGTTAAGTGCCGTGAGGGGTATAACCTCGTCCAGGTCTTCATCGGCTCCGAAGGCACGTTGGGAATAATTACGGAGGCAACGTTAAGGTTAGCACCACTACCTGAATCCTTCGTGGGAGTAATGGCAAGGTTTGGAAGTGCCGAGTCCCTCGTTAATGCCGTAATTAGGGTTAGGAGGGATAAATTATGGCCCATGGTGGCTGAATTCATCGACAACATAATCGCGCAGGTACTCGGCCTTGGGCCTGGGTATTACCTATGGATTGGCGTTGATACCTACGGTGGTAGTGAACAGCAAATACTTTCTAAACTCAATAATGATGTATCAGTGAGCGGTGGTGAAGTCGTTAACAGGGCATTCACGTGGCAGGAGTTCTCAAAGATCCTGGAACCGAGGAGGATGCTCTACTCAGCAACGTTAAAGGCGGCATTTAATGATTACGGCACGGACGCCTTCGTAGCCTTTGAGGATATTGCGGTACCAACTAGTAAGTTGCCGGAGGCGGTTAGGGAGATCCAAGCCCTTAGTCAGAAGTATAATGTTAATATGGTCATTGGCGGACACATTGGTGATGGGAATCTACACCCAACTGTTTGGGCCAGGCGCTCTGATAAGGATGAGATGGAAAGGGTAATGAGGTTCTTTGAGGATGTCGGTAAGCTGGCCATAAGGCTTAATGGCACGGTAAGTGCTGAGCATGGGATTGGGGTGCAGAAGAAGGGATTATTACGGGAGGCAATTGGTAGTAGGAATAATGGTAATAGTGATTATGTAATAAATCTCATGAGGAGCATTAAGAGGGTATTCGACCCATATAACATTTTCAACCCAGGCAAGATTTTTGATTGAAACACACATACTCAAACCTATAAGGCTTAAAAAATACTCCTCGGATCGCTTAGGTAATGATAGGCAAGGTTTTGAGTTACTTACGGACATGGAGCATTATTGTTAGGGCTTGGTCAATGCCCATGACCATAGCCTCAATAACCCTCGCGGCCGCCTACGCCCACTACCTCGGCTATAGGATTAACATGGCCACCCTCGCCCTGGCACTGATTGGCGCCCTACTACTGCACATGAGCGTCAACGTAATCAATGATTACTACGATACGCTCTATGGGGTTGATACGCCGGAGGTGTTGAGGTATAGGCCGCACGCAATATTCATGGGGTTAACAAGCCCCAGGTCCACGCTAGCCATTGGATTAGCACTACTGCTCCTGGGCTCGTTAATGGGGGTCTACCTAGCCCTGGTCGTAAGCCCATTAATACTGATAATCGGCGCCATGGGCATATTCCTAATATACGAGTACACGGGACCACCACTGAGGCTTAAGTACAGGGCCCTCGGCGAGCTGTCGGTATTCCTGACCTGGGGCCCACTAATGGCGCTGGGCTCGGTAATAGCCTCAACGGGCATTATCAATTACGCAGCGGCCATAGTGTCAACCCCAGTGGCGCTCCTCGTGGTTGCCACGCTGTATGCGAACAACGTCAGGGATGCCGAGAGGGATAGGGGCAGGGGTGCGTACACGCTGGCCTCGGTCCTCGGTAACCACGCCAAGTGGCTCTACGTAGCATTACTACTTGGGACCTACGTAACCCAGTCCGTGCTGACCCTGCTCAAGTTATTACCAATGTACACGGTAATCACCGCTGCATTGACGCCATTAATGATTGGAATGATCAGGAGAGCCGTAAATAACTCCTTCGAACACCTTGACGAGGCGACCTCACTATACTCACTAGCCTACGCGGCGCTACTTATTGTTGGGTTAATAATTTAGTAAAAGTCTTGATTTTTAACTAAACAAATATCTTTAAGGGTAATCACTGGCTTTCGACTGACTGTCTTATGGATAGTATTTTAACGACATCGCCAGGCCCAATACCNNATACCATATAATTCCCTAATATTCTTGGGTATTGTGAATTGCCTGGAGTCAGTATGCTTAGTCCTGAGCAGCCTAACGCTCCTTAATTCAACCGTGAAACCCTTGTACTCAAGCTTTATATCAACGAACCTATAATTAGATAGGCCCAAGGCCCTAACTAGGCTCGCCGGTATCAAGACTTGGTTATTTATATACACCCTAACCAGATAGGGCAGGTTTATTACATTGATTCTCCTTGCTTTCCTATGGGTAGTTGCCCTAAGCGCCACGTATACCACCGATCGGTTTCTCAGCACTACCACAATTAAATAATATCCCGTGAAACCAGCGAGGAACAGAATTGAAAAACACCAACACCCACAGTGGTAGATTAGATTTCACGGTGAAAAGAGAAGTAGGATATTTAAAAAGGGATTGAAATTAACCAAAAATGCCAAGCAAGGCAATAGGCATGGGAGTATGCCCAAGATGCGGAAAACCAGGAACAGTGGTAATAAAGGCAGGGAACTACGTGTATATTAAGCACGGAAACACCTGGCACTACATAGGAACAATAGACAAAGTA
>DAJV01000024.1:0-6391 GCA_002496475.1 Vulcanisaeta sp. UBA163
CGTGGACTGGGTGGGTGCTCATTAATGAGTCCCTAAGCAGCGAGCCCACCGTCTCGTCAGCCAGGAACCTATACCAAACACCCCAGTTTGGGAATAACCTATCCATGGCCTTGTAGCTCATGAACGTTGCGAAGGACTCATTAAGCCATAGGTCATCCCACCAATGCATGGTTACTAAATTGCCAAACCACTGATGGGCAATCTCATGGGCAACAACCTCGGCAACCCTCCTCCTCGTAAGCTCAGTACTTCCCTTACCCACGAGTAATGCGGTTTCCCTAAACGTTATCGCGCCCCAATTTTCCATCGCACCAGCGGCGAACTCCGGAACATGGATCAGGTGCAGCTTGGGTAATGGGTATGGTATGCCGAAGTAATTACTGTAGAAGTCGAGCACGCCCTTAGCCACGTCTAGGGCGAACCTGCCATCCTCAACCCTATCCCTAATCGGTGTGGTGAATATAACATCAATACCACCGGCCCTATCCCTCAACCCAAAGAACCTACCAATACCGAGGTAGAGCAGGTAGGTGGACATCCTAGGCGTCTCTGCAAATTCAAAGACCTTCCATGAACCATCCCAATAGACCTTAATGGGTGGTGTGTTGAATATTACGTCATAATCCCCATTGACGGAAACCCTAACCCTAAACCTAGCCTTAACAGCCGGGTGATCAACACACGGTATGAAGTACCTGGCACCCGTGGGCTCGAATTGGGTAGTTATTATGTAATCGTCCCCATATGGAGCCTTGTAAATGCCCAACAACCTATCACTAACCCCACCCTCAAACACAACCCTAACAACACCACTAACCGGTCCCCGAACTCTTAATATCTTGCCATCATAGGAATAATCAATAGGCCTACCATTAACCTCGACAGACCTAACCCTAAGATCAATAGCATTAAGTATTAAGTCATCAGTGGAATTAACATGGATATCAACAACACCCTCGTAACTCAAAGCCTCAAACCTAAACCTTAGATCAATTACATACCTCTCAATATTAACGTTGAGTGACACTCATTACGCATAGTTTACCCATTATTAAGTATTAAGTGAAATGAAAGGGCTAAGTTCAAGGCAATTAATAATTCACTTGNNGCCGGGGCCGGGATTTGAACCCGGGCCCCCTTGCGGGGACAGGATCTCAAGTCCTGCGCCTTGGACCTGGCTCGGCCACCCCGGCGAGTTCTTCAATTAGTTTGCTTGTTTTAAATTTTTTATCGCAGAAGTGTTAAGGCAATCATCAAGAAGCCGCACTTATTCCTCGTACTCCACAGCAGTACGGCATTCATTAAAAGGGCATAATCCCTCAATCCTAAGGCAAAACTCTACCCTCAGGACTTGAGGAGGAGTCAGTTAGGGCTTTGCCTATTGTTCCTCAAGGAGTGTTGTCAGCGTCATTTGTATGGTCTTTAGTTTTTCGTAGTCCTCTTCGAGCCCGTATTTTAGCGCCTTGATCATGTATTTAACTGCCTTATTCCTCAGTCTCCTAATGTATTCGTTGCCCTTTGGGTTTATTACCCCTTTCTTGACCTTGCCTATTACGTCCATTGATTCCTTTATTAGTTCATCGATTTCCATTTTGAGTCCCATTTGCGCCATGTCCGTGTGTTCCTCAATGGCCTTTTTGTTTATGTTTACGTTTAGGAATATTGGTTGCGTAATCACCCTTGGCTCCGGCCTTATTAGTTTGTACTTACCCATTAGGTAACCAGCCACTAGGTACCTGAGTAGTTCTGAGACACCGTCAAGGCCCTCCTTCTCCGCCAACTTGGTTAGGAGTTCCTTGACTGACCTGTGCACCCTTACTGACACCACTGCTCCTTCCTTTTCCGGCGCCCTGAATAGGTCCTCGTACTTGACCGGTACATCATCTATTATGAAGACTTCACTCATTACTTGCTGAGTAATTTGCGGTTTAAATTTAGGGATGACTTATTTTACGCAGGTAATACATGGCTTATTACCGCATTTACTAACTGATTAATTCTTAAATCCTTAGGAGACTTATGTACTTAACTAGGACGTCATTACTCATGGTATTCCTTAGTGTATCTATGGCTTTATCAAGCATCTCATTGAGGAGGTCTCTCGCCTTATTTATTGCGTCGTTGACGTCACCATTACGCCTACTCATTATCCTCACTATGTTTATCTCATTATAATTAGTGCTGGGGTTCTTACTATCCATGTTTAGATAATCAATTATGTCATCCCTGACCTGAAATGCAGTGCCCACAAACCTACCCACATCCCTAATCCTACTCGCTATCTTCGTATCCTTAACATTAACCGAGTATGCACCGACAATCATTGAGGACTCGATTAGGGACGCCGTCTTGTAATATATGAGTTTTAGATAGTCATCGATTGTAGTATCGTATTTACCACTGAGTTCTGCCTCAAGGCTTTGCCCAATGGCAAGCTTAACTGATGAATTGAGTAGTTCAAACACAATGTCGTTATCACCACTCCTTATTGCGAATTCCACAGCCTTGGCGATTATTAGATCACTGGCGAGCATTGCAGTGTGGCTGCCGTAAATACTATACGGCGTCTCCACACCCCTCCTGATCTTCTGTTGGTCCATTATGTCGTCCTGGAGTAGGGAGGCCGTGTGTATCAACTCCACTGAGACTGCCGGTAGTATCGCCTTTTCGAACCCATTACCGTTCCCTAGGGCATAGGCCACCAAAAGCACCAGTGTAGGTCTTATTAGCTTACCCCTGTTCCGAATGTAATGATACGTTGCACCGAGTAATTTGTCCGGTATCCAGAGTCCAGTGAATGATCCCTCGATTACATGAATGACCTTAGCAAGGGCAGTCTTAACCTCACTTGGTAGTAATTCCATGTACGTATTCGGGTTCAATACAGCCATTTACTTCATTACCTCCTAATACCTATGCCTTAATAAACACTACATGTACGCTAGGCCAGGCCGGATACCAGTTTAATCAATGGATTACTGATTAGGAACTTGATTAAGGTCCCAGTCCTCATTGATGATAGGGTGGCCTCATAAATTGAACTAGCCATTAAGCTTCTGGATAGCCTAAGCGCCCTCTCCATGGCCCTCTTGTTCATTAACAACGGATCGCCAATCCTCCTAAATAGGATAGCCCTATCCATCAGTGGCTTAAATAGCCTATTCATAGACACTGAGTAATCGCTACCGCGTATCATTGATTCACCGAGCAAGTGGGCAGTGATCATGGCTGGGTTTATACCGGAGCCATTGGTCGGTATTACCGACCCAACCGCGTCGCCGATTAAGTAGGCTCTTCCTACACCGTACCTATTCAATAATCCACCAACTGGTAGTGTCTTCATGAGCACGGATCTCTGGACTTGCTCAAGCCTAAACCTCCTAACAAAGAGCATGTGGTGATTCAATGGATCACTCCCCCTCCATACAACGTTGTTCCTAGCACCAATACCAATGTTGTGCGAACCATCGCCCCTTGGGAAGATCCAGGCAAATCCTCCTGGGGCGATCTCCGGGTCCATTATGATAATCGCCTCCTCATCCACATACTTACCCCTAGCCCTGGCACTCGTGGCTATTATCAGATCCTCGGCGCTGAACCCATTAGTTATGCCCAGGCTTGAATCAACTATTGATGGATATGCATCAGCACCAATTAATGTTTTCGTACTTATTACGTACTCTCCACCATCCTTATCATGAACAAGGCATTCATAACCATTACCCCTAGCTACACACCTCACGGCGGTTACCCCAAAGTGAATCCTGGCGCCCATGTGCTCAGCTTCCTCAATCACATTCTTGACAAGGGCGGACTTATCAACTAAGTATGTCGTGAATGGCATGCGCGCCACATCCTGATCATTAATAACGAGTCTCAACCACTTAATCTCATTTAGAATGAATTCCCTACGGAGGGTCTCCCTTAATGTCGCTAGTAGTACATCATGGAGTTCCCCATTGATCCAGGGCCTTAGTAGGTCCTCGGTGGGCAGTAGTTCGCCACATATTATTGGCGCGTATATTACATGCTTCTTGTCGATTAGCATTACGTCACCGTTAAAGCCATTCTTAACCAGGTAACGGGCTAGGTAGGAACCCGCAGGCCCACCGCCGATTATTAGAGTATCTGTTTTAACGACCACACTGGTCACCCAATATTTGGGGAATTAATTATTTTGTTCCTATTTTTCTCCTGAGTAATGGTACCGGGTCTCCCAGGTAATCAACCACGAATACAACGCTTATCCTCAAGTATGCTATTTATTTTATAACTTATAACCAGGTCTTTGACCAATTACCTACGCTTCTTAACATCGGAAATCCTTAAAAAATCCCCTCTAGCCGTAAATTACGTGCCTAAGGAAATATTCCTAATTGAGTTGTGGCGGAAATACGCAGATGCAGCTGAGGAGATCAGGGTTAAGAGGTACCCTGACTACGTGAAACTGAAGGCCAGGCTCAAACACAACCTATACACCATTAGAGTCCCGCCTGACGTTGCGGATCAATTAATTAAGGAATACAAAACTAAGAAAAATGTTGTGACCGTTTAAGTGGTACCGTGAGGCTTCTCTCGTTTAGGATCTACCGGAAGGCCTATAATTCATTTTAGAGGGATTAAAGGAGGATCGATGAGATCTCGATAACTCTTGGGAGTCTTGAGAAAGTACAGAATCAATTTTACCAAATGAGCATTAGTATTGAAATTCGTGCCCACCATTCATCACAACACTCAGTGCTCCAGACCATAATCATTAATTCATAATCATTAACCAGGAACATTACCAGCTAATAAATCTTATTAAGGGGGTTAGGGTTCGTTGTTTCGATGTCGACTGAGGAATTAACAAACAAGGCAAGGGAATTAGTGACCAAGCTTAGAAATGCAGAGACCTTAATAAGGAATGGTAAACTTGAGGATGGTATTAAACTGTTTAAGGAGGTTACCAAGGAGGTGAGGGATGCGGGACTCTTTGATAATTACATTACCATTATTAGGAAGATCAGGAGACTCATCATTGAGACCAGGGCAAGGCAGTTGAGGAGGACTGCCCAGGAAACCAAGTCTGGAGATGGGAAGGCATAATTTTTAAATTAACCTGATTACCATAGGGATGGCTTGGTGATGGTATGGCAATAACTTGCTCGAAGTGGGAGAAGCTGATTGATAAGGTTGAGAGGGAGGGTAATAAGGAGAAGTCACTGGAGTTCAGGGAGAAGCTAGTGGAATGCATTGTGTACACTGCGCAGAGGCTTATTGCCATGGGTAAGTCAATGAACCTTACCGAGGCCGAGGAATTGCTTAAGTACGGTGAGGAAATTGGCAATAAACTCGGTATCAACGAGTTATTATTCCACGTAAACCTACTCAGGAGGAGGATTGAGGAGAAGCGTGAAAGGAGGAGACCAAGGAAGACCGAGATCAAGCAGTGATTATCCGATAGATCAGTTAACGTATTAACCGCAAAGTATTTGCTTATACTCACTAACAACAGGGAATACCGGCTATTATGTGATGCGCAACACTAATCAAGTTACCCATTAACGTATTATCAAAGGCGATATCTACGAGTACCGACCTAAATTCCAGTTTTATCATTACTATATAAATTATATAGTATAATATATAGCTAGTACTTTACCGATGCAAGTCTTATTTTAACTCAGCCTAGATAAAGGCCTTAGTGAATGCATATGAATAACTCGAATAATGATAGTGGAGGTATAGACTCAATAATTATGGGGCATAATTATATACCCTGAGGGTACATTAGTTACATAAATATGAGTAATTGAAATTCAATAGTTCTCTTAAAACAATTAATACAGAAATTATTTAATTGCAGTAACATAGGCGTGATTACAATGTCAATATTGGGGATAGAATTTATAGTAAGAAGAGAGGTAAACCCAAGTGATCTTGAGAAGGTATGGCAGGTACTTAGCGATATTAGTAATATGCCTAGGCATTGGAGAGGCCATAGGGAGGTGGAGGTACTTAGCAGGGACGGCGATACGTACATTGTGAGGATTAGATTCGCATTTCCAGGCTTAAATAATAGGGGTGCCGCGAAGATTGAGGTTCATGAGAGGGAGAGGACTGTGGTGATTAATTACGTGAAAGGCCCAATAAGGGGTTACGTAAAGAACTACATAAGCAATAACGCATTAATAAGTCAGTGGAACGTTAGGATAACGCCATTCTTCCTAATAATGAAGCCCTGGATAAAGAGACATCATGAGCGGCGCAGGTAATGCATTAGCAAGAATAGTGGGTGAGGCAGTTAATTAGGGGTCGTGGATGCACCATTCATGATCACCATTACTAATAAAGTATCTAGTATGGCATTGTGATAATTATTGCTATTAATGAAGTACCTATTTACCTT
>DAJV01000024.1:6430-6660 GCA_002496475.1 Vulcanisaeta sp. UBA163
CTCATAGGCGGTTAGGTGAATAGAGGATTCGTTATTGCGTGGAGTGTGACCTTTCTGCAACTGTCAGTGAGACTGGGTTGGGGAGTTGTTAGTGTGGCTGTGGCTGAGTTGCTGAGGCTTAACTCCGTACAGATTGGCCTTGTTTTGACGCTATTCTATGTTGGTTATGTGGTTTCCTCAATACCCTGGGGAGTACTCATTGATAGGATTGGGCCGAGTAAGTCAATACT
>DAJV01000024.1:6686-7692 GCA_002496475.1 Vulcanisaeta sp. UBA163
CAACTTCCTGCAAATCCTACTCCTCTACCTAATTGCTGGTTTCCTAACCGCTGGTTTATTCCCATCTGCAATGAAGATAGTGAGTCACTCAACCCAGGATAGAGTGCATGGGAGAGTTGCGTTGCTTGAGAGTGCGGCGCCGATAGTCCTAATCACATTGAGTGCAGCATCCCCATTAATAATTACCCACTGGAGAACCTTCTACCTGGTGATATTCCTGGCACTACTCACTGCATCGTTATCCTCTGTGGGCCTTAAAATAGGTGGTAGTAGGGATGCCAGGCCTAAAAGTGTGTTGATGAATTCGAGGGTGGCGAAGGCCGTGGTAATGAGGGCAGGAGAATTATGGGGGTCCTGGGGAACATCAAGTTGGCTCCTGCCATTCTTGGTCCTCTATGATGGGATCAAGGGAGTACTACCCGAACTACTCTTCTTCACTTACTCCCTGGGGCAGTTGGTCTCTATCTTCCTGGCATCGGTATTGCCTAAGTCAATAGGCGAGAAAAGGGTGATTGAGCTCTCACTGGCGGCTTTCATAGCCTGTGATGTCTTGGCGGCGATCCTCCTTAAGGAGACATTACTCCTCTTCCCAGTCTTCCTCGTATTTGGAATAAGCTCATTTCTGTATAGGCCGCCGACTGATGTATTGATAATAAGGATCATGGGTAATGAAAATGCCGGCACATCCATGGGTTACGCAAATGCGGTATCCCAGGTGGGCTCCATGGTGGCCCCAATATTCGTAGGTCTCGCAATAAGCATAAGCCCAATACTCGGTGTTTTAAGCCTTGCATTGGGGCCCCTGGTATCATTGATAATCCTCTACACAATTTGACGCGTGGCGCCCATGGTGAGTAATTGCCATTAGGCCTGGGTTTTCCTCTTTTTCCATTCCTCGTAATCCCTATAGGTTATTGTATATCCCCTGGGTGCGATTAATTCGTACCACCAAAACCTAGGTGGGGGATATGGGGTTAGCATCTTGACATTCCCTAATCAGCTTGGC
>DAJV01000128.1:0-622 GCA_002496475.1 Vulcanisaeta sp. UBA163
TTCTGGGATTGATTAGGAAATTGGCGGCCCCGGTGGGATTCGAACCCACGACCTACGGCTTAGGAGGCCGCCGCTCTATCCTGGCTGAGCTACGGGGCCTTGGTATGGTTAATTACTTGGTTTTTTAGTTTTTCGCATGTT
This sequence comes from Vulcanisaeta sp. UBA163, assembly GCA_002496475.1. Lineage (GTDB taxonomy): Archaea > Thermoproteota > Thermoprotei > Thermoproteales > Thermocladiaceae > Vulcanisaeta. The sequence continues at coordinate 142 of DAJV01000128.1, forward strand.
TAGTTTCATGCGTGGTACCGTGTTTCTGTTAGAGAGTAAATGTGTGTTTAATGGTGTTCTTTGTCCTGAACTCTTTGTGTAAGTTCTTTTGTTATGGGTTTGTGTATTTAAAATAAATAAGGTTGTGTCTGGTTTATTTATTAGTTAATATACTTAGTAAAGGAAAATGTTAAAGAAGTGATAATGGATTAATGGTGATGGATGAAGGTGAGTTTCTTAGGTGGTTTGATAGGAAACGTGAGGAGCATTTTAGGAGGTTAGGTCCTTCGGTTCCTCTTAGGTCTGTGTATCCTCTCGGGGTTATGCCTATTCATAGGTATTTGATGGTTAGAGCAGGTGAGAACCCCGATAAAGTGGCCCTTATTTATTACGGCACTAGGATAACTTATGGTGAATTGAATGCTATGGTTAATAAATTTGCGAATTACCTCATAGGTTCTCTTAGGGTTGGTAAGGGGGATCGTGTTGGTATTGTGCTTCC
>DAJV01000128.1:650-6891 GCA_002496475.1 Vulcanisaeta sp. UBA163
CTGTATAGTGTTATGTATAGGGAGATGGAGCTTAGGTATTTAGTGAAGGTCTCTAGGCCCAGGGCTATTGTAGTCGCTGATAACCTAGTGTCAATGCTCAGGAGGGTCATTGATGAGGTTGATCCAAGCATTAAGCTAATATGTGCAAGTGACCTTGACTTTCTTCCAACAAACCCCGAGCTACCGGTCCATGATTCCATGAAGAGGAGTAAGGATTGCGGTAAGGAGCTTGATTTAATTACCATATTACGTTCAAGTGATTACTCAGAGGAGGAGCCTGTGGTTGATCATCCTGAGGTTGACGTTAGTGTTAATGACCCGGCCGTGATGCTGTTTACATCTGGCACCACTGGTTTACCTAAGGCCGTGGTTCACAGGCACTTCGGCATACTTTATAAGCAGGCCGCGGCGTTTACTTACGGTCCCTACGACTACTTAATACCCAGGGGTAGGGAGTTTAATTACCGTGAGTTCCTCAGTGAGGTGGTTAGGAGTGAGGTGAGACTTGTGGTGCTACCGATATATTGGGTTGCGGGTAAGGACTTTGGTCTGGATTCCTTGCCAGTAGTTGGTTATACTGCGGTTGTGTTGGCTCGCTATGACCCAAGGACGGTACTACTTGCTATTCATAGGTATAGGGTTACGTACACATACTTGACGTTCGATATGTACCTGGATGTATTGGGTAATCCCTTGGTTAATGATGTTGATAGGTCTAGTTTGAGGTTTGCCGCGGGTTCTTCGTTCATAGCTAGGTTGAGCAAGGAGCTTCGTAGAAAATTCAATTCCTTCTTTCCCAACGCGGTGATTTATGAGGCTAGTTACGGCTTAACGGAGACACATACTTATGACGTAATCAACCTGGGAATGCTACTTGACGACCTGGATCTAACCCTTAGGGAGAGGTATGGCTCGCTCGCAGTCGGGCCGACCGTGCCTGGGACCTACGTCAAGATACTTGACCCTGAAACCGGTGAGTTACTGCCTCCAGGTAAACCAGGTGTTATCTGGATAAGGTCACCATCGCTGGTCGAGGGATACCTAGAGAGACCTGAGGAGACTGCCAGGGACTTTAGGAATGGTTGGTTCAACACTGGGGATTATGGACTCATTGATGAGAATGGCTACCTACACTTCATACAGAGGATTAAGGATATGATAAAGGTGTCCGGTGTTTCGGTTTCACCTGCCTTGATAGAGGAGGAATTGAGAGAGTTAGTACCGGGGATTAAGGAGGTCGCGGTCATAGGTGTTAAGGACCCAGAGACTGGTGAGGCGCCAATAGCCTTCGTGGTCCTTAGGGATGAGTTTAGGGGCAAAATAACGGAGGAGGAAGTCCTGAATAGGTGCAGGGGCAAAATGTCTAGGTACCACATTCCCAGGAGGGTGATATTCATGAATCAATTACCCAAGACACCCTCCGGCAAGATAATAAAGGAGGAATTGAAGAAGACCTGGGAGGAGTTAAAAAATGAACCGGCATAGTCTGTAACCAATCCATGGGAAATAACCGATAAGATGCATGCAGGTGATTCAGATTAGGATCCACGTAATTCATGCCTTCACGGCCTACTCGAGAAGAGCCTTCTTGGGTTGTCTACGAGTATTTTGTTTATTTGTTCCTGGGTTACACCTTCACTTCTTAGCCTTGGTATTACCTCTTCGAATATTAATGTCATTGACCAACTCGGTACTGTGTTCCTAATAACCTCAGGCGGGTACCAGTCGATTGTTGGGCAGTAATCGTGGGACAAGAGTATCTGGTCAACCCAACCCCTCCTTATTAACTCAATGGTGGTCCTAACCCTCTTCTCAAGCGGTAGGTATAGGTCTAAGCCGAATCTGTCGAGTCCCACGAAGACGCCCTCCCTCAGTATTTGCTCTATGAATAATATATCATCAGAATCACCAACATGTCCTATGACTGTTCTCGACAAGTCAACACCCTCCTCCTTAAAAATCCTGATCAATTCAAGGCTAGATTTATTGCCGGCGAATGAATGAGTGATTATTGGTACACCGGTCTTAACGTGAGCCCTTGCGGCTGCTCTGATAGCCATCTCCACATCCCTAGTCAACCCAGGTGAGTCAATAACGGCTTTAACAAATGCAGCCTTTGTATTAGTTCCCTGAATGCCAACGGTTATGTCATGCACGAAGGCATTAACGAGTGATTCAAGGCCCCTATTCCTAAAGTAAAACGGTATTTCGGTGTATGTATAGAAGCCCGTGCCCATTATTATGTTGATGCCCGTTGCCCTGGCAACCTTCTCATCGAACTTAACATCCCTGCCTATTCCCGCTACTGTGAGGTCTATAATTGTCTTAACACCAAACCTCTTGGCGGCATTAACAGCATTAATGGCACTCCTAAGTTCCTCATCCTCGTTATACAGGTGCGGCCAGTTCCAGCGAATAACCTCGGTGGTTATTCTAAGGTGCTCATGAAATAACGTTAAGCCCATGTTGCTTGGGTCTATCCCTCCTCCGCCGACCACGGGTATTCTACTCATTACTTACCACCCCTCCTTCTCTCTTGCTCCTGTAGCATCCTCCAGTCTATCTTACCGGTTGCAGTCTTCGGCAACGAGTCGACGAACTCCACAAACCTTGGGTACTCATACGACGACATCCTCTCCCTCGCCCATTGTATTATGTCCTCAGGCTTCACCTTACCCCTGTACTCAGGCTTAAGCACTACATATGCCTTAACCTCCTCACCAACCCTTGCATCCGGTATCGCCACCACGGCAACCTCCTGTATTGCTGGGTGCATGTAAAGTATGTTCTCAACCCTATAGGGCCAGACCTTATAACCCGCCCTATTGATCATCCTCTTAATCCTATCAACATAAAAGAAGTAGCCCTCATCATCCATGTAAACTACATCACCAGTCCTGAAGTAAAGCCTACCGTCAACCTCCATGAAGGCCTCCCTAGTCTCCTCAGGCTTCTTCCAATAACCCTTAAACACATTTGGCCCTCTAATCACCAACTCCCCGGTCTTACCTGCCTGTAAAACCTCCTTGGTGTCTGGATCAACCACAAGGGCGTCGGTACAGGGCTGTGGAATCCCAAGGTCACTACCGATCTTGACCCTGTGAGGTGGGTTAACATGGGTTTGTGAAAATGTCTCAGTAAGTCCGTAGCCCGCCAGGTAATCGAGACCCGTCAATTCCTTAAACCTCCTGGCAATCGCCTCGGGCATTGGCGCACCACCCCCACCAGCCAGTACTAGTGAGGATAGGTTCCTCCTTTCAATGCCTGGCATTGCCAGTAGGTCCACAATCATCGTGGATATACTCGTCCAGTGGGTTATACCATATTTCTCAATTGCATCAATGGCTGCATCCCTATCCCAAGTGGTCATTAGAACCATTGTTGAGCCGGCGTATAGGGGTACAAGTACGGAGTGTACGAGGCCTGTCACGTGGAACATGGGTAGCACGGTCAGTACAATACCGCTTGGTGCAATGTTGTACCAGACCGCTGCGTTCAGCGTAGACGCCCACATAGTGCCATGACTATGCATTGCGCCCTTAGGGACACCGGTGGTGCCTGAGGTGTATGGGATCGCGGCGAGGTCCTCATGAGTAATCCTCACAGTCGGTGGATTACCATTGAATGAAGCAGCATCCCTCCAGTTAATAACACCTGAGGGAGCCTCAGGATCCATGAGCATTAACTGTGGTAGTTTAAGCTCGGCTTTGTCAGGGAGGTAATCCCTGTACCTACCGGCAATCACATACCTAAGTGATGGAACCCTATCCCTAATACTAAGTAGTCTGGGTAGTAATTGCGTTAGTGTGATCACAACCCTGGCTTCCGTCTCCCTCAATATGTACTCAAGCACGTCTGGAGCAACTAATGGGTTTATTGGTACGGCAATTGCATTCGCCCTTAATACACCAAATAATGACATTATCCAGTGGGGAGTGTTGGGCATGTATATGGCTACCCTATCGCCCTTTTCGATACCTAGGTCATACAGGAATGCAGAGAGTCTCAGTATTGAGTCCCATAGTTCCGAGTACTTAATCCTGGAGCCGTAGTAGATAATTGAATCCTTGTCGGGGTACCTCATTGCCGAGACCTCCACTATGTTAAACAGGGGAGTCATTGGGTAGTCCATCCTCCTCGGGATCCTTGGAGGCCAGTATCTAAACCACGGTCTATCAACGTGCACCTCACAGACATAGTCCCCCTCAGGAATTACCTGGACCTCCGTATTCCCTACTTGTCTTGTTACTAATTCCATACTTTACATATATATCATTTCTTAATAAGCATTATTAATTCATTATCTATATAATTCTCCACAAATAATATGATTAGCTATGTATTTATAATACAAAGCATGTTAATTAAATGCTTTGCCAATTCATCATAATATGGTTAGGTCCTTTGAGGATTATGTTAATAGTTTGCGTGATGGTAGGGTTGTTTATTATAGGGGTAAGCCTGTGGATGATGTCACTAGGCATGAGGTATTGAGGGCAGCCATAAACCACGCTGCTGAGCTTTACAAGTGGCAAGCCGATCCTGATTTGAGGGGATTCCTGACCTTCGCCGATCCCCAGTATGGAACAATAAGTAGGTTCTACAAGGTGCCCAGGGGCCCTGGGGACTTAATCGAGAGGTTTAAGCTGATCTATAACACGACACTGCTCGGTAGGGGCATGTTCAATATTATGAAGACTATTGGTTCAGACGCATTGTTCGGCCTTATGATAGCATCCAAGCAATTGGATAGGGCGAGGGGCACGAATTATTATGATAGGGTCATGAGGTATTACGAGCATGTTGTGAGGGATGATGTTACAATAGCGGTTGCCCAGACGGATGTTAAGGGCGATAGAATGCTTAGGCCCCATCAGCAGGAGGATCCAGACGTGTATGTGCACATTGTTGGTAGGGAGTCTGACGGTATCATTGTCAGGGGGGCTAAGGTGCACACAACTCAGTCCATTGCCGCCAATGACCTCATTGTACTGCCCTACAGGAACATGGTTAAGGAGGACGCTGATTACGCAGTTGCCTTTGCGCTACCGGTCAACACCAGGGGCATTACCTTGATACCCAGGCCGCTTAGGGAGGTTGAGATTAACATGCTTGGTGATGAATTCCCAATGGGTAAGACGAATGTGGAGGTTGAGACGCTGACGGTATTTGACAACGTCAAAGTCCCCAGCGATAGGGTATTCCTGGCGGGCGAGTACGACTTCGCGGCACCCTACGGATTAACCTTCGCGCTATTCCACAGGTTCACTGCAATTTCCTACAGGGCAGCCCTGGCGGATATAGTTCTAGGTTACGCCAAGTTATTCGCCGAGTACAACAATGTCGAGGGCGCATCCCACATTAGGAGGGACATTGTGGACATAATAACATACAAGGAATACCTAGTCTCCAGTGCTATTGCCGCGGCTGAGAAGTGCGTCAAGGACCCGAGCACAAGCGTCTGCATACCGAATCCAATATACACAAACGTTGGTAAGCTAACGGCAAATGCCAAGTACCTCGATGCCATTAAGGACATGATAGACGTGGCCGGTGGCCTACTCGCAGACATACCGTCAACAAGTGAGTTAAGCAACCCAACTGAGGAGAAGTACATGGTTAAGTACCTAGTGGGTAAGAGGGGTACGGACCCGAGGGTTAGGATTAGGCTCTTCCAGATAGCCCGTGAGTTCCTATCAGCCCTCGGCGCCTTACTCTCGGTCGGCATGATTCATGCTGAGGGGTCAATAGAGGCAAGCGTAATAGAACTGTACAGGTCATACAACTACGACATAAGCAGGACAGCTGCGCTATACAACGCAGACCTGGCGAAGACTGATGACGTAAAGAGGTTACTGGAGTGGTGGTGACCTGAAAAGGCGTTGGCTCATCCTTAATATTAAAATAAGTAAGACATATGCTTATTATAAGCAAAGGTCCTAGTCATAGGGATGTATGCAGTCAGTGGAGGACTTGAGGAGTATTGGTCAAGAACTAAGGGATGAATTAGGATTACGTACCTATCCAGTGGGTATTAGGTTCTGCCTTGAGTCTTGTGGCCTAACTGGTTTTAGGAGGCCCAGGGGCTTCGGTATTCACATGACTGCTTGCCAAGTCATAAATGCGGCTAGGTATGGATGGTCCATGGCATTTACCTTGGAGGACATGTTCTACATTGGCAGCGCGTACCTATTTGGGTTAGTGCCTGAGTATCCAGGGTTCCTTGAAACACCAATTAGCA
>DAJV01000025.1 GCA_002496475.1 Vulcanisaeta sp. UBA163
TTACTACGGAATGCTGGCCATATGCGGCCATAGGGTTGTGAATTATTGACTGATGTCAATGTTTACGTGGCCACATGCCCAGCACACCAGGCTAAGTATGATGTCAGGACTGGCGAGATGATGGAGAAGCCGCAGGTCAGGCCCGATGCACCCTGTGAGTATGCGGAGGTAAGGATCCCACTACCAACCTACAGGGTTAGGGTTACCCAGGACGGCTTCTTGGAAATCGATGTCTAGAGAATCCGAACCTAAAGATCAAATACTTTAATTATCGTCTNNCCCTGCTCAATGCCGGCCTCAATATCCACAAGCGTTAATTTCCTAAAATACAAGCCTCCTCTCACTGTCCGTTGGCTTTCTAAGGATGTTCTTATCACCCTCAACATAAACGAGTAATACATTGCCAAGCCTTATTCCAAGTCTCTCCCTAATGCCCGCGGGTATTATGACTTAGTAATTCCTAGTAACTTTAATCCTCTCCGTACTACTATTTAATTTACTAGGTCATTATTATTTAAATCCTTGCTATTGAAATTAGTATTGCCTAATCGGGGAAGAACATACCGCTCTTCGTATTCAATACTCCCTTACTATCCAACGCCGTTTTTACAGCCCTTAATATACTGAGTGCATTTCCGAGTTCATGCCTTAGCCACCTTGATCTTACAATTCCGATACCGTGGTGATGGCTTATGGACCCGCCATCCCTTAATGCCGTCTCCATGGCCTTACTCCATAATTCCCAGTAGGTATTTACATTGGGCTTAAATAGTACTGTGAAGTATGTGCATGCGCCATTAACGTATAAATGCGATACGTGAGCCATGACGCCCATAACCCCATTAACCCTAGGTAGGGTTTCCCTGAAGTCCCTATATAATTGATTAATCCTAGACCACGTGGCCGATACCTCTATTGTGTCAAACCACAACCCATACTTCTTAACAGCCTCTATCTCTTCCTCAACATTAAATCTCGTCCTTAACCAATCCTCGAAGTACCTTCCCCCTACGTACTCACCGCCGTACCCCTTAATAATTTCATCAGCCTTAACCCACAACATACGTACTAAATCGTCGTAGTAACCCTCAAAGCTAATTATTAATAATGACTTGTCAAGGCCAAATCTTAGGGATGCCTCACTTTCATCGTATAGCCTAGCAACGGCTGGGATGATTCTCCTCATCATCAACTCCCTCAGGGCCTCGATACCGTGTTCTAGGGAATTGAATTTATACGCGCCGTACATTGTCGATGTTGGCAATGGCACGATCCGAAGTACGGCTTTGGTGATTACGCCGAACATACCCTCCGAGCCGATGAATAGGTACTTTAGTGATGGTCCAGTGGATGCGCGAGGAATGTTATTGCGTCTTAGCCAGGTGACCTCACCGTTAGGTAGAACGACTTCCATATTCAGTACCATGTCCTCTATATTGCCATACAATGTACTATACTGGCCCGAGCTCATTGTTGCTATTAAGCCGCCAATTGTTGCGTAATTGAATGACTGAGGAATATGCCTGAGACTATACCCAACCTTGTTCAGACTATCCTCAACATCCCTCAACTTAGCGCCGCTCTCAACTGTTATTAATGAGTCGTAAGTATTAATGTTTATGACCTTATTTAACTTAGTCATGTCAATGATTATTGAATAAGCCCCGTATGATGCGCCTGTAACGCTTGAACCACCGCCGTAAACAACCACAGGCACTGCATCATTACTCTCATTAATTATCCTAAAAACTAATGATACGTCATCCACACTCTCGGGGATTACCACCGCAAGGGGATTCGGCAATTCCTCATTAAGTACCTGCTCCCGCATTATTAATAATGGCCAAAAATCCCTGGAATACCTCCTCAATAATTCACCACTTGTTATTACCTTATCACGGCCCAGGGTGTTGACTAGTTTCTCAACTATGTCCTGCATTTCATCCCCTCAACAATTCTCCTAACAACATCCCTATTTAACGATAGCTTCTCCTCGCCAGGCTCGATGCGTAATTCCACGTTAACATGCACGCCCCTAGCAACATCACTTAATGACCAATCACCCTTAAAGACCTTCAGCAGCGCCGCGACGCCCCTCGCCGTAGCCTCTATATCCCCCTGTCTCTCAACTACTGTATCCAACGCCGTAGCTAATAACCTAAGGAATAACGCACTCTTTGACAAACCACCATCAGCCCTAACAACACTAACCCTGGAATAATCCTTAATCCTATCGAAGATTAGGCCTATTAATTGAACAACGCCCTCAATCACAGCCCTTACGAAGACTTCTTTTGTCGTGCCTAGGGTTAAGCCGTCAATGAAGCCCCTCGCGCATGGTCTTGGTGGTACATTAACACCAGCCAATGCTGGTATAACCACTATGCCCTGAGTATTTAATACCAATAGGTTATCTAACTCTTGTGGTGAAGATAATAATCCAAGCCTAATTAACCAATCAATCACTGAACCAGTCGCTGGTAGGAACCCCTCAACTCCATAATACACGTTACCCCCATACTTAAGTATGAGGAGTGGTAATAAACCACTGCCAACTAGCCTAAACCTATCAATAGTAGCATCCACGAAGGAGCCCGTGCCATTTGTAACCTTACCACAACCAATGCTTAAACAACCCTCGCCGACCATTGCTGCCTGCTGATCCGCTATTAAGACCCCAACAGTCATACCATTGATTTCCCCGAATTCATGAACGTTATCAACAACCTCGGGACCCACCTCCCTAGGCACCTTCAGTATATCATACACTATGTCAATCCTCCTTAGATTGCCCGGGTGCCAAAGCCCCGTCAGTGACTCATTACTTGCATCATTGATGTACTTACCACTAACTAAATGGGCTAAGTACGAGCTCAATGTACCGATGAATGCCTCGCCTTTCCTTACGCGCTCAATTACATCCCGCCTATTCCTCAATAACCAGAGTATTTGGGTGATGGGTGATGTTGGTATTAAGATACTACTCAGTAATGGTAAACGTCTCATGAGCGAGTATGGGTATTTATTAATAATCTCAAGGCCCCTCCTATCTAACCACGTTATTATATTAATGAGTGGATTACCTGACCTATCCCAGGCAATTATTGATGCCCTATATGTTGAAATTCCCAGGTACTTAACGTCCCTCTCCCTGGCCCTATTTATTAAGTGATTGAATGCCATCCTAAGTGCATTTGCGTCTTGCTCAACATAGTAATTGCCGGGGAATAGCATTGGCACGTTTATAGTCTCTGAATATGTCGGGTTAAGCCCATTGTCGTAGATTACCAATTTAATGTTCGTTGTTCCAACATCAATAACCCCAAGACTCATGAAACCACCCTCCTAATACTAACTCTATCAATGTCTGGTAATTCAATAACAGCCGCATCACCTTGAATCACGTACTCCCTATCATTAATCATTACCTTACATCCACGGCAGGGAATTATTACCCTACGCACATCCCTACTAATCCTATTACCCGGGTAAACAGGTAGGTCACTATCTATAACCATGAACTCGCCGGGTCTACTCGCGAGTTCGCAGGCCATTATTTTACCGCTCTCAATGATGATCCTTGGGTCGTAGGTCTCGATAATTGATTGACCAACAGCCCTGAACTCAGGGAATGGGTTAAACGACTTAAACATGGATATCACCAGGGTATCCGCATTAACCCACTCATTATTCACTAGGACCCTCTCAACCCTGCCCAGGCCTCTAACGTACCTAACCCTACCAATAATTACCCTAACATCCTCACCCGCACCATTATTCAGTTCCGTTGGTGATACCACGATGGCTGCAGCGCCGCGCCTCATTAATTCCCTAGCCAATGACAGGGAGTATGGATTATCTCCATAGATTATTACGTTTCTGCCAGGTAATAAATCGTAATGCAACATATCCAATACTGCATGATGCGGGTAAATACCGGCGGGTCTCTCACCGTAAATGCCCAATTCCGGCATTGTCATTACCCTGAATCCCGTAGCAACAATTACATTATCATTAAGTCTCCTATAACCACCTCTCCATACCATATATACGGCGTCGCCACCCCTAATGGCTGTTGTGGCTAATTGAACATTAACCTCACCTAATGCATCATTGATTATACTCCTAACCTCAGGGATTAAGGCGTGAATACCACCAGCGTAATCCCTATACTCAATGACCTCGGCATTGATGCCGAACTTAAGTAGTTCCATCGCCAGTGAAAGCCCAGACAAACCAGCACCAATTATCGTGTAACCAGCCATGAATTACCACCCGACTTGGTTAATTCCCTCGGGTCAATCCCCAACTCCTCAGAGATAACCTTAATCGCCCTACCAAGGCACATGCCCTGGCAAATACCCATACCTAAGCCAGTCCTGAAGGCAATACCGTCTAGTGTCCTGGCACCGCGCCTTATTGCCTCACGAATATCAGCCCTGGTAACCCCCATGCATGGGCAAACAACCTCACCCTGATCGCCCTTGATATTTCCGCCGGACTCAATGACGCCCTTCACCATTACCATGGGCTCCACTTCCCTAACATCATCTCTAGGTATCAACTTCACACCGGCGTTCCTAAGCATGTCAATGACCCTCCTAGCTATTGCGGGTGCTGCAGTGAGCCCAGGCGACTCAATGCCGATCACGTGTACAACACGTTTACTTACCTTACTATGAGTTATTATGAAATCATCACCCTCAGGTATTGGCCTGATTCCAGCATAAGCCCTTATTGGTGTGAACCCGTCGCTCCTCAACAGGCCACTGAACTTCCTATACAGGACATCGACATCTCCTTCATTGACTGCCCTATCATCCCTACTACTCATTGATAGGCTTGGCCCCCATATCGTGGTGCCGAACACCGTGGGTATTATGGCGCCACCCTTCGTCTTGGGGTTTGGTATTAACTGAAGCGGTGTCACAATACTCTTGGTCTGTTCACCCCAGAATACGAGCATTACACCCTTACCGAACTCAAGCCTATTCTCATCACCAAGGATCCTTGCTACATCCGCTGAGTAAAGCCCAGCTGCATTAATTACAAACCTAGCCCTATACTCGCCACTACTCGTGATGATGACCACGTCATCACCCAGCACCTTTATGTCCTTGACCTCAGTACCGAGGGCAAAGTCAACACCATTCAACCTACAGAAGTTGTACAACTGCGATACCAATTCGAAGGAGTTTATGACTCCATAGCCCTCAACCTCAACTGCGCCCAGGCCATTAACATTGGGTTCACGCCTGCGTAATTCCCGTG
>DAJV01000079.1:0-3599 GCA_002496475.1 Vulcanisaeta sp. UBA163
TTCAAGGGCTGGAAGCCATACCCATGATGGAGGGCATGGGTTAATTAAATAGGACCATGGCCATCAGCTTAATAAATAGGTAATACTGAGGATCATAGAACAATGCCCAGGTCCGTGCATTGGTTGTGACTCCGATTACTAACCATTACTTATGGCTTCTGTGTCTTACCTGTGGTGGTAATGCCCTCATTATTATTGTGTGGGTTCTTAAGGCATAGCTCTTCACTATGGCGACTCCATCCTGTGCATAGGTGATTTCATTGGTGTATTCCTTCAACCCCACCCTCTCCAGTATTGATTCCTCACTCCTAAGGGCGATCTTCGTATTTGTTAGTTGGAGTACTAGGTTGTTTAGGTCGTCTGGTGTGTGGGTTGCGAATATCACGCCGATCCTCCTAACCCTACCGAGCCTAGTCAACCTATTTATCATTGCCTCCACAGTGTCCCTACCCTCCTCATCAGTACCTCCCTGTGGGAAGTAATTGTGGGCCTCATCGATTAGTATGAACGTGGGCTTCGGCTCCAAACCCCTCTTCAACTCCAAATCCCTAACACTGAACACCCCATCTAGGATTCTATACACAATGACCGAGGCTGCGAATGGGTTCTCCCTGAATAACCTGAGGTCGACACTCACAAAGCCCTTGGGAACATCCTCATACTTTGTTGGTTCATCAAACACTGCCCTGAACCTATGATTCTGCGGCCACTTAACATCCATTATACCAACGCCGGCAATCATGTTCAACCCCCTAATTATGTTCTCCCTCTGCGAGGATGCCATCCTCATGCAGACCGCGGCCAACTCAACACAGTCAGTATTACTCATCATCTTGTCAAAATCTAATTGCTGTACCTGCTGCCGCGTGCCCTGTTCATCACTTACGATGGTCTGCTGCCTAGTTCTTTGACCAGCCTCTTGCCTAAGCACACCCGTGCACTTCTCATCAGTGCTCCTCCTACTCAGCCTCTCACCGCAGTCCAGGTCCCTCCTATTCACTAGATCCATTGCCAGGCTTATGACCCTATCAAAAACCATGCCCACCCTATAACTAAATACTGGGAATAGCCTTGGTAACTCCCTGTAAACACTAACGAAGGATAGGGCCCAGGGTATTAAGTTAAGCCTAAACGATGCATTGTCAATACTTATCATTGCACTAACCCCTTTAATGCGTATGTTGCCCTCATCAATATCGATTTCAGGACCCACATCCTTAATTTTGGCGTTACCACCATAACCCCTCTCAACAAACTCCCTGAGTAGGGCATAGGCCACAGCCTCACCGAATAGGCTGGGCTCATCAACATCCATTAACGTGACACTCCTATCCCTAACTTCATCACCCACATACTCATCGGCAAATTCCCTTATCCTATTACCATACTCCTTAAGGTATGCCCTTGTTACTGGCGTGATTACCGTAATCTCACCCAGCGGGTTAAACACCCTCGGCTCCACGTCCCTATCAGGCGGTAGCACAAGGTGTAGGTAATCACCCTGGAGGTCCAGGGCCATTACCGTGGAGTCCCTAATACCATTCACCAGGGCTAGGGCCAGGTTCTTAAGAAGCGTCGTCTTCCCACTACCCGTTGTACCAACTATTAATACGTGCTCATAAAGCGTGTGTAACGGCACCTTAACATCAACATCCTCCACAACCCTCCCACCACTGTATAGCTTGCCAATTATGACACCGTCACTGGGCAGCGCCAATAACCTCGTTATCGCGCTACCCATGGGCTTAAAGGCAATACTCAGTGGGTCTATGGGCGAGTACACGGGTGATGGGTCACAAGTACCTGCCCTAAACTCCTCGAGTGGGCACTCTGTCAATGGCTCAATGAGTACCGTGGCCGGGGTCTCAAGGCCCGTGTAATCCATGGGTACGTTGAACACCGGCGTCCTACCACTAATGCCGGCCGCGTGGCTCCTCCTAACCTCAATAACCCTGCCAAGAACCACATAACCAGTCAACGTGACTATACCAATGAAGTCCCCAACCCTAATTGGAGACTTTACGTAATTCTCGTGGGGAACCTCAATGAGTATTTCATAACCCTCCGAACCAATCCTTATGGTCTCCGATATAGTCACGTGACCAATAATTTCACCAAACCCAGCCGCTATACTGCTTACCTCATCAGGGCTTAACACCCTCCTCACCCAAGACCCTACTCAACTCCTGAATAGTATCATACGTAGGCCGCAACCCCCTGCCCAGGCTTAGTTGGTAAAACCCTAGGTATAGTGTCCTCGTAACGGCCTTCGCGTAGTAGTCAGTCACGTCAATTACGTAGGGCATGCCAACACCATCAATACCACTAACCAACCACAGCATGGATTCCTCAATTAATTTAGTGTGTTTATTGTATATTGATTCCAGGGTCTCCACTCTAAAGACACCAGGCCCAAGGCCCGTGTATACGTACCAAAACACCCTATCCTCAGTGAAGTAGGCGCTCAAGTCCCTCCTAAATGCACTGATTTTTAGTGGTCCTAGGATCAAGGCCTCACCAACCCCAATGCCCAGGGCCTGCCCTAGCCTGTGCATGAATGCTGCGTCATTACAATTGTTATTATCAATATTGAAATCCTTATCCTCCTTCTTTACGAAATCCACCACGGGCGCCTTACACAACTTCCCAGAACCCTCAACCCTCTTAACAACACCAATCGTTGGGATACCTGCATCACCTAATTTATTCATTACCTGAATCCTCATGTTAGCCAGTTCCTTCCTCTCCCTCATAAATAGGTAAATCGGCCCATCAATAATGAGCAGGTTATTGCCGAGGAGCTTACTACCCATTAAGGACTCCACGAACTTTGTCTCAAGCCCCATCCTGACCTCATCAACCACAACACCATCATCATAATCAATGAAGTAATCACCCTCAAGGCTCCTAACCCTGATATACCTCCTAAGCTCATTACTCCCCTCAACAGCCTCAAGCACATCCAATGGCGCCTTTAACCCAGCGAAACCCCAATCAACATTAATAGGCCTACCAATTGGGGTCTCCGGGTACGTAATTATTGGATGCCCCACACCGTAAGCCGCAACACCGGTTATGAAGAGCTTAAAGCTATGTGTGCCGAAGCTCCTACTCGAACCATCAATGACCAGGAAGTCACGGTTAATACCAACCCTCAACCCACTAATCCTAAACCGACTAAGCCCGGCACCGTCCAGCGGCCTTACCGCAAGTTCATTGTCGGACTCCGAGGTAGCGCCATACCTGTAAGGAGGCAATGCCTCCCTGGAATTCACGGCAACATCCAGGAATTTAGCAAACACACCATTAATATTAATCATTTAACTAGCACCCTCATGCACTTCTTAATAAGTATTGAGTAATCCATGTGTATTACAAAGAAAAAGCACATTTTAAACAAAACACTCCCAACACCACTAATGAAACTAAAACTAATACGCGCAAACGAAGTCCACGGATACTACCTACTCCCAGAAAAACCAAGCAATCCAATGAAGCTAGTCACGGCAATAATCAAGGCAGGACCACGGGAATACTACGAGGTAAGGGATGCGGTGATAAACTACGAACCAGGAACAGGATGGGTACTAATACTACCA
>DAJV01000079.1:3788-3919 GCA_002496475.1 Vulcanisaeta sp. UBA163
AGACACAACTTTACCTTCAAAAACTTTCAAATATTAAAAGTAATACATTAATACTTGGCACTAGATAATCCAAGCGTATTTCATGCATGGTTAGGTATTGGCTATTGATGATGAATGAGGAGAATTACAGG
>DAJV01000096.1:0-605 GCA_002496475.1 Vulcanisaeta sp. UBA163
ATTACTCGCACTACGTAAGTACATGAGTGAGTAAGACTCACCAATTATCTACCATTATGTACTCCATGTATTCCCTGAGGAGGACTTAAAACCTAAATGGTTATTTCTAAACACGTGGCAAACCTTATCACCGCAATTGCGGAATTCCTAAGGAAACTAGTTGGTAATAGGGACATCGAGGCATTCATCGTTGATTTAATCGCCGGTAAGCTCGATACACCACAGAGTGTTGAGCTCTACTTAAGTTACATGAGGATTACTTGAGGAGTGTGGAGGGGGCTGTATGCAAGGGGTGACTTGCACGATTCTGAATACGCTAGGTTATTCTCAAGCATTGGAGGCTTCATGCCGGTTTCTACCATAGCTTCCTGGATAAGACCTTCTTTAATGCCCATAGGAAGGATGTCATTGAATTAATCACAAAGTTAAAGGCATATTAACATGAATACTTAAATTCATCATTACATTAGATATCCTATGGTATGAGTGAATCCCTGAACTATGCCATTAATGCCCTGGAGGCCGCTATTTCGGAATTGAATGATTACGCCAAATCCAGGGATCTAATGCTGCTGAGGGATGCGGCTGAGAAGGGTTGGCTAGTC
>DAJV01000096.1:652-1670 GCA_002496475.1 Vulcanisaeta sp. UBA163
CGCGACTAGGGAGGAGTTCCTACACATCGACTGCTTCTACGATGGCTTATGCAATGAGGATTTCATAAGGAGGGGCTCGATAAGGTCGGGGAAATAATTGATGAGGTAAAGGAGCTCTTTCCCTGGTAATGAGCCTTAGTGTCCTAATAAGGATTTGTGGCTAGAGAGATTGAATGCAAAATGCCTCGTATTTAGGTAAGTCGTCAGGACTGTTGCGAGACTCGTGAATGACTGTTTCTACGTAAACATACCCAAGGCTGACCTTCTCCCCCGCCCTAAAGGGCGAGGTTTTAAGTAACACAATAAACCCTGGCCATGCAGAGAACTTACTTAACGCTTGTGTAGATTTCAATGCTTAACTCCCTGGCCGACTCCATGACCTTCTCATCAGCGTATGGCGATACCATTACTAGCCTAGGCTTCACGCTGCTCACCTCTCGTAGAGCGCTTCAATCCTATGGAATTCAAGCACATCACCCCTGGAGACACTCGCCTTGACCTCGACCAATATGTGGGTATTATCCTTAATCACGAGGTCTACATCAATCACTGCCGGATGCTCATAGGCAATGCCATCAACGTCATTGTAGGTCCACGTCTCGACCTTACCTGTACCGAGCATCTTCTCCACAATCCCCTCATACTCTCCCTAAAGGCTGATTCGCTTAGTAGGCCCACCTAGTGCCTAAGGCATCGAGTCTCCTACCAAATGCATCAACCCTTTTCTCGACCTTTTTGAGGCTATCCTCGATCCCGCCCATCCCGGCCTTTAGGTCCTCCACATCAGCCCTGAGTCTACCTACATCTGCCTTGAGCGTACCTGCATCAGCCCTCAGCTCATCCAGACCCTTCTTAAGGCCCTCAACATTGCTCCTCAACGCCTTGACTTCTTGCCATAGTCTCTCCGTGATTTGCATGCGCCTCTCCTCGATTTCAAGTGCCTGTCTCATTAGCTCCATTAGCCTCTCGGCTAGGGCCTTCGTTAACTCCATGCGCCTAGCCTCGGTATCGGCTAAAC
>DAJV01000096.1:1790-36032 GCA_002496475.1 Vulcanisaeta sp. UBA163
TTGGCGTACGTGCTTAAAAGACTAACGCCGAGAGCCTCGTTAGCGGTACAATAATACAGCCATTAGTAATGCCAGGGCCTACTCGATGACCTCCTTCCCTAAGTTGGCTTAGGGGTTTTCATGCTGGAGATCTGGGTGTTAGCCCTTTGGTGAGGGGTTAATGGTTTCACGTCATTACTTGTCACATGGTAATGGTATTGACTTAGGATGAACCCGATGAGCCTGGCTAGGGTGACTGCGGCATGAACTGCTCTTCGCCAATGGGAGTACGGCTTCCACAGGTGGGGAGTTGAGGTTTGAAAAGCCGCAATGAATCCGAGGGTGGCCCGAATACCACCCCAAGATGAATGGTTCATTGTATGCGTACCGGCTCGATAAGAATATGGCCTAATGCCCATAATCCAGTCGTGACCACGGTGAGCAGTGGTTTATTCCCATACATTAATTACGCTAATCGAGGTAATATTATTGGGGAAGAAAAAGATTCTCTGCTCATCACTTATTTCCTCGAGGGCTGTTGACGTGTAATCTACCATATGCTTACGTTACTTTCANNTTACTAAATCGACTTATAATCCTTATGGAAATGGTCACCAATGGGCGTGTTACCGTAGTTCCGAACCCTATGTGGCTGATCATGGAGAATTGAATGTAAGACTGGCGGCCCCGGTGGGATTTGAACCCACGACCTACGGCTCTCCCCCTACGATAGAAGGCCGCCGCTCTATCCATGCTGAGCTACGGGGCCTTGGTATGATTAACTACTTAGTTTTTTAGCTTTTCTCGTCCAAAAGCCACTGAGTGTTGCTGAATGCTTCCCATTAATCGTTAATAATGTAATTATTTCCCAGCAGTATAATTACTCGGCTTTCCTCTATTACGATTATTTTTAATTCCTTACCATGTAGCCTTGCCAATTTCTCCCCATATTCTTTGGGTATGTATACTGCGTACATTTTCCGGTCTTCGAGATCCTACCCCTGGTATATAGATTGCGGTCATACAGGCTCCAATAGAAATCGCATGTGAAGTTTTATGAAATTGACCACTTAGCTTCTTGATCCCGATGAGGGGGATTGTTCGCCAATGGCGGGATCCGGGAATGGAATGCATTGTAAGGCATTGAAGACCGAGACCGAAGTCATTGGTTAGATCGCGACTAAGCTTTGCGAGTTGCTGGGTTAGATCGAGGACGGGAAGAGAAGGAAGGCAACAAAAAGGAACTTAAACTAGGCTCATCCAGGCAATCACAGAGGGATCGGGCAAGGTCAACGCCATAAATCATTTGAAGGCAAATACACTGTAGGGCCCATAGTCAGTTTGATAATGATATTTCCTAGATGCTCAGGGCTAACCTTACTAAGTATTTCACTTAGTACGGCTGTTATATTCTCAGCGACCTGCCTTGGGTCCATGTCCTCGGTGCCGACCCTGCACATGATCTGCGGTTGATCCTTAACCCTGATCCTAACACTCCTCTTTAATCTATCAATCACAGTCTTAATATCAGCATTGGGTTGGACAACCTCAGGCATCTTGTTTCTAGGTCCGAGTATTTGGCCCATGACCCTACCAATAAGCACCATTAGGTCTGGGGTCGCTATGAAATAGTCATAGGAATTAGCCAGTCTCCTAACCTCCTTCTTGTTACCGGACAGTTTCTCGATATCCTCCCTTGTGAGGATTGCGTCAGCCTTGGCCTCCTTGGCAGCAAGTACCATTGCGCCTGTGGCAATAACACAGATCCTGGGTTCCTTACCCTGCAGTGCATGGGGCAATGTAATCGTCATACTGAACCTATTGGCCTGGTTCTTAATGTCAAATTCCCTGAACCTAACTATTAACTCATAACTCTGCTTAAACCTCCTTCTCTTGGCCTTTGACTTTGCCTCCGTAACAGCCTTTGTTATTGCATCAAGGTTCAGGCTCATAATCATTGCACTGTAAGAACACCCCTTATTAAAGCATTTTTCCTAAACTTGTCGACCTAATTATTTTAAGGCAGTAATGTGAAATGCAATCCCTAGAAATAAATTATAACCTGCCCTCCTGTTTAAGTAATTCCTCGTACTTAGTTATAATACTATCATAGGAGCCGGATTCCAATTCCCTTAGGACTTGCCTTGGGTCTTTGCCGTTGATCGTTACGCCAACACTCCTGCAAGCACTTATTACCTGCTTAAGGGCGTTCTTGAAGTTCCTGCTCTTAAGCTCTTCCCATTTTATGTAGGCTATCTCGGCAAGTTTATCAATGCTTATATCACCTATTAACTCCTTAACCGCCTGGTGACTACCCATATCCTTGCCAATAGCCTTGACTATTAATTCGGAGATTGGTGGTAGCTCTGGCTTGACCTCGAAGCCCCCTGTGTCTTCATTAATCTCCACCTCCACAAAAACGTTGTTAATACCGTAATTGGTCAATATCTTAGTCTTTCTGTTTATTTCTTCAATGACCTTACCAACGTCAATGCCATACTGGCTCAACTGCTGAATTGCTGGTCCACCTGCCTTGCCTGGCGCAATTGCGACCTTGACTACTCTTTTCGCCATATCGTAGGACTCGCCTAATGTAGGTATTTAACGTTTTTGCCTATTATTCACTTGCCCTCAACCTTCCTGACGCCCTTGATGTTCACGATTATGGGCATCGTACTAGATGAATCAAGTAACTCCAGGTAAACCTGACCCCTCTGTTTGTCGATATCCACCACCTTACCCCTATAGCCCCTAAACGGCTCAACAATGATCTCAACAACATCACCAATACTGATCTCCACAGGCTTAACTAAACTGCCAAGTAACTCATCGACATTCATGACGCCCCTAACCATGCCCCTGTAATGCTTAATGTTTGCGGCTAAGTCCTGTATTTCATAGGGCATCGCGCCTTCGACAAACACGAAACCCTTTAGAGAGGGTAAAACAACTATTGCGCTTATCTTAACCTTATCCAACCCCTTATGCTCAGCCCTAGTCTTAAGCATAAAGGCCACGTTGTATTCCTGGTTACCCACTGCCCTAAGGGCATACACCCTACAGGCAAATGACTGCTCTGAACCACTCATTAAACCCCAATTAGGTCAATGGGTTATAAAACTTGCCCATCCTGACTTACTTCATCTACGGCCTAACCCCCTTGTGCTTAATACCACTAGTACGAGCATTATGACCAGTACTATAACTATTGTCAGGATCACAATTAGGTTTAGTGGATATGGTAGACTAAAGTTTGCGCTGCTGGTCAGGTACTGCTGGGCAATACTGAATAGGAAGGAATAAACCCCAAGAACAGCCACTATGAGGGAACCAAGCTTTAGAACCACCATGTAATTATCCCTAGTGGGTTTCTTTGATACCCTGAATATCCAAACCACCATACTTAACCAATTAATTACCTTCTTGCCCCAACTTTCACTGCTCATTACATTGAGCCACCAATAACTGGATTATAAAGCCTTTTCTATCCACAATCACAGGAGTACTAATTGCCTAAAGAACTCCACCTTGTTGAATTGCCTTAGGTCATCGTATCCCTGCCCAACACCCAGGAAGTAAATGGGCCTCTTGAGTTCGTATAGGAAGGTCAGTATGGCGCCGCCCTTTGGGTATGCATCAACCTTAGTGACTACTAGGCCATCAATCCTCACATACTTACTGTAGTACCTAGCAATATCCAGTGCCTCATTACCCAGTAATGCATCCGCAATGAATATTGATAGATCAGGCCTACTTACCCTCTGTACCTTACTTAGTTCATTCATTAGGTTTACATCGGTGTGCATCCTGCCAGCTGTATCTATCATCACGTAATCAATGCCCTTATTCTTGGCATGGCTTATGGCATCATAGGCAACCGCGGCCGGGTCAGAACCATAACCATGCTTTATAACCCTAACACCAAGCCTTGCCGCGTGGCCCTCCAGTTGCTCAATGGCGCCGGCTCTATAAGTATCTGCCGCAGCCCAAATAGCCGTGTAACCCCTCTTCATTAGTTGATGAGTTACCTTAGCTATTGTCGTGGTCTTCCCATAACCATTTGGCCCCAGGAACAAGAGAACAACGGGTTTCTTCGCCTGGAGCTCTTTGGTTACCTCACTTATGAAGTCCACATCCGGTATTTCACTGAACAGCTTATTCATAACCTCAAGAATGCCATTCCTTATTATCGACTCCTTATCACCAAACCTAGGTACCTTGAATTCCCTTAGGTAATTAATTATTGCGTCGCATATTGCCTCAGCCACGTCAACAGCCACGTCAGACTCAACGAGTTGCATAAATAAATCATCACGAATATCACTAAGCTTATCCTCACTTAATTCAGTGGTTGCTATTGAGTTTACTATGGTATTTGTAAATGATTTGAAGGCACTCCTCAACTTATCAAACATTTAAGGACACCCTTATTGACCAGTCTGTTGCTGCCTAACCGCCGCGCTTATGTATAGTAGGAAGTTATCAATATCCGATATTTTCTTTGTTATATCTGCTGACTGCGCATCGAGTTTCGACTTTAGGTCCTCAAGCTCCTTAATCCTATCATCAATGTAGCCAATGGCATGTGAAATATCCATCTCTATAACGAAGTTAGCCCCAACACCAACCAACACCCTCTCGCCCTGGGCCAAGGAGGTCTTGATAAATATACCACCGCCAACCCCTGCGTATGTGTCCTGAACCTCACCCTTGCTCATTAGCGCCAGCATGTCCTTGGCGCTTTTCAGCTCATTTATTGACTGCGTTATTAATGCCAAGTTCTGCCTAACAACATCGAGTAGGGAGGCTAATGAGTTTCTCTCCTCAGCGAGTCTCTCAATGTCCTCCCTGGTTATTACTATTCGCTGTGGTTGCTGTGACATTAATCGCCTCACCACTTAACTAATGCCTCAATGTACATTAACTGAGAGACCTTACTATGCTTAATCTCGTCCTTACTTACCTCCCTAACTTCCTCGATCTTTATCATACTCCTCTTCAACTTATGCCTACTTCCCAAGTCACTATATGTCTTCTCAATAGCCTCACTGGGCTTACTTGCCAGTAACTCAAGTGAGAATCTCTGCCACCGCATCCCAATCCTCGCGCGCCCCGTAACCCTGTAAATCATGACAGACACGTGGAGCAAGTAGGCATGAAGTATTTAACCTTTTCCCAATATGTTTTTAAAGGAGTAATGCCCATACTTCACTTAGGTGATTAGGTAGTGGTTCTCACATGTGATGTTTGCGGCGCGACAATAGAGGGTGAGCCTGTGATCGTTGAGATAGACGGCGCCGTATTAACACTATGCCAGAAGTGCGCCCGTAAGTATACTGGTGTCAAGGGTGTTAAGGTTATCAAGGGTCCGACGCAAGTCCAATCGCCTCAAAAGTCAATGACTGTGACCAAGTATGAATCAAGGAGGGGTACAACGTATAGGATCAATAAGCCGAAGATTAATGTTGATAAGTATGAGGTTGTTGAGAATTACGCCGAGTTAATCAAGGATGCTAGGGAGAGCCTTGGTATGGGTAGGGACATACTTGCCAAGGTGATTGGCATTAAGGAGAGTATCCTAAAGAGAATCGAGGATGGGCAGTTAATACCGGATATTGAACTTGCTAGGAAACTCGAAAAGGTACTCGGCATTAGTTTACTAAGGGAATCTGAGGATGTGGGTACAGAGACCCAGAGGTCTGTTGGTACGGCATTGACCCTAGGCGATGTAGTGACCCTCCGTGAGAAGGAGAGGAATAAGCAGTAAATGGTGTTAATGGGGGACTTAAAAATCCACGTGTATTTAGGAAATCCTGAGTTCGGGTGGAATAGTTTTAAATAACGAATGCTGCAAGTACCTCAGTGGTTAATAAGGCTATATTACTTATTGCCGATGATGTTGGGGAAAACAGGATTAGGGAATTTCAATTACTCAGTGAGGCTGGTGGTTACGAGGTCATTGAAACAATAATACAGAGGAGGAAACCGGATTCGCGTTATTACCTGGGTATTGGCAAATTAAACGAGGTTGAAACAATGGTTAAGGCCTTAGTACCTGACGCCGTGATTACATACCATCAATTAAACCCAATACAGTACGTAAACCTCGAACGCAGGTTAAGAACCAAGGTTATAGATAGGGTATTGTTAATACTTGAGATTTTTGAGGGGAGAGTTGGCAGTAAGGAGGCTAAGCTACAGATTGAGTTGACGAGACTTAGGCTTGAGATACCGAGGGTTAGGGAGGTTATTAGGTTTGCCAAGATGGGTGAGCAGATTGGTTTCTATGGCGGTGGTGAATACGCAGTCGAGGCCTATTACAGGCACATGGTTAGGAGGGCGTCTCGCATAAGGAGGGAACTTGAGACCATTAGGAGAAGGAGGGAAATGCTTGTAACTAGGAGGAAGGACTATGGTTTGCCCCAGGTGGCGCTCACCGGTTATACCTCAGCTGGCAAGACAACGCTGTTCAATAAGCTTACCAGGGAGAATAAGTATGTAGATGGTAAACCCTTTGCGACACTAGACACGTACTCAAGACTCGTTAATTTTAACGGCATTAACGCAATACTAACAGATACCATTGGGTTCATTGATGATCTACCACCATTACTCATCGAGTCCTTCTACGCAACAATAGCGGAAGTCCTAAATGCAGACCTTGTGCTCTTTATGATGGACATTAGTGACGAGTACCAGGAGTTCTCCAGGAAGTTCCTGAGCTCCGTAGGGATATTCAGCGACCTTGGTATCTCGAAAAGCAAGATACTGCCCGTTCTCAATAAGATAGACCTGGCTAATGAACTCAATATTGAGGATAAGGTTGATCTTGTTAAGCAAGAGTTTAGTAACTACGTAATGATATCCGCTAAGGCAGGTATTGGCATTAATGGCCTAAAGGGCACCATACGAGGCATGCTGGAGCGATTAATCATCAGTAATAGGTACGGGAATAGTAAGGATTAAATTCCTCCAGGTCAATTCATAATTAATGGTTGAAGACCTAGAGACGTCGTTATTCCTAGAGTATGCAAAGAGGAGGATATCCTTTGAATATGATAATGAGGAAACTGGGGAATTGGCGGTTAAGATACTGAGAACTTTGATGGAGAGGAATGAGGCGATACCCGATGAGACACTGGCGTTGATACTGGGAACAAGCGCCACAGAAATTAGGAGGATATTACATGTAATGCATAAGACGGGCCTTGTGGGTCTCGCCAGGGAATCTGTGGATCAATACAGGTATGAATATAAGTGGTTCCTTAACAAGGACTTTATTAGGAAATTCCTAAGCCAGCATATTAATAAAATATCAACAAAATTAATGCGCAGGATAAATACCCTGAGCACAACCACGCTTTATATATGCCCAACATGCTTCAGGGGTTATACACTAGATGAAGTCTATGAATACGATTTTAGGTGCCCGAGGGACGATACTGAATTAATGCAGATTGATACACCATCAGAAATAGCCTTTCTAAGTAATATAGTTAAAAATCTACGCGGGGAGGGAACGGAATAAAAGTTAATCAATGATTTTACTAATCTTTCGAACATTACCAGGGCCAACTAGTACTTGCCTTTAGATAACACCCTGGCCGCCGTAATTAGCGGGTGCCATATGGGGGCCGTCGGCGGTGAGTATGATAAATCAGCAAAGAAGAAGTCATCAATAGTTGCGCCCTTACCGATAAGCGCCGCTGCGGTATCTATATAACCAGCAACAACCCTATCGGGACCAACAACCTGAACACCAAGTATCCTACCGCTCGCCTCATCCATCGTCATCTTAATACTAACCTGAACACCACCAGGGTAGTAATGAGCCGTGGTCCTAGCCTTAATACTTGCAGACACGGGCTTGAAGCCCTCCTCCTTGGCCTGCCTCTCAGTGAGCCCAGTCCTCGCTACGTAGAGGTTGAAGACCTTCGTTATTGCAGTGCCCAATACACCAGGGAACCTCAGGAATTTACCCTTAATGGCGTTGGCGCCTGCCACCTGCCCCATTTTATTAGCCGGTGGTGCCAAGGCAACGTACATCCTCTTCCCAGTGATTAGGCTCCAGGTCTCAGCAACATCACCTGCCGCATACACACTTGGTACAGAGGTCTCCATGTATTCATTAACCCAAACAGCCCTGGTCTCACCTAGCTTAGCCCCGGCCTTAACTGCAAGATCCACGTCTGGCCTAACGCCAACACCCATCACAACTTTATCAACTTCATACTCACCCTTCTCAGTCATAACCTTATTCACGGATCCATTAATACCCCTAAAGCCAACAACCTTCTCACCAAGGTGAAGCATAACGCCGTTTCCAGTGAGCTCATCATGTATTAGCTTAGCCATGTCCTCATCAAATGTTGTTGGTAATACGTGAGTCATCATTTCAAAGAGGAGTACCCTCTTACCAAGGTTCCTAAGCGCCTCGGCAACCTCAAGACCTATGTAACCACCGCCAACCACAGCAATCGTACTTGCCCTCTCAACCTCCTCCCTTAGCCTGGGCGCCTCATGCGGAAGTCTAAGTGTTAATATGCCGTTTAGGTCATTGCCCTCGACTGGGAGTGTTATTGGCTTGGCACCTGTGGCTATTATCAGTACGTCCCACTGATACTTAACAACATTATTACCCTCCCTTGCATACACCACTTGAGCATTAGTATCCACATCAAAGGCCTCCGTATTGATCTTAACGGTTATCCTCCTCTCCTTAGCGAATTCCTCCGGGGTGTATATCGCGAGGTCCTGCGCCTCCTTAACAATACCGCCAATGTAATACGGTATCCCACACGGGGCATGACTTATGAACAAGCCCTTATCAAGCATTACAATCTCAGCCTCCGGGTCAAGTCTCCTAGCCCTAGCAGCCGCCGATGCACCGGCCGCTCCACCACCAACAATCACAATACGTTTACCCATATACTCACCTAGAACTCCTATGACTTAATTAGTTTTTCCGTTACTCCACCTTACCCACAATTACCGCCAAGCCTTCCCAATAACTCACTAATTATTTTCCTGGCAGTTAACAAGTGCCGCCTCTTGACGGGATACCGAATCACAAGTCCATTGTCAGTACTTACGCCACTTACACCACCATACCTAATGCACTCGGCCACGTACCTACTTACACGTGGCGTTAGTGTCCACGCTATTAATTCATGGATAATGCCGTAATCAATCACGCTGGGTATCCTCTTAGTCATTTCCATAAACGTTGAGGTGATCAGGCATTGACTATCTAGTAGGTAATGAAGGAATTCGTGAACAGTGGTATCAATGATTTCACTAATATCGTTTATTGTGAGATCCCTTCTAGCGACTATATCTGTTATCCTGAGTAGGTCCCAGATTGATAATGCGATTACTTCGTTTTTATTAATCATAAGGACCTTGCCGTAAATCGTTGGATTATGAATAAGTAACATCCTAGGAACACTAATATTAAATATCCCACCTAGTATTGACAGAGCCCTTGTCACCAGTTGGAAATAGGCATTAGCATTATTCCTCGCAGTACTTATTCCTTCATCAACATAATACTCACAATCATGGTAACACTTTATCATTAAACTAGCCATTAATGTCCGACTTGCACTTACAGTTATGACGTAAGTACGTGTATGCCCTTTCCTCGTAATGTCCAGAGTTACGTACTTATCAATATCGTAATCCCTCATAAGAGCCTCCTCAGTATCCCTGGCTATTACGGTATATTCCTCATCACTCGGTATAAACTCAGGATGACCTGAACTCAATAAATCGAGAATTATATCGAGAGTCAATAATGCAACCCTTAACTTTACACGTTGCCTATTGAATAAGAGCGCCAGTGCATTTATCGATTCCAGGTTTACCGTGGCCTCGTCATGAAGGCTCCCACCATAACTCCATGAATGATTAGATAACATGGCACTTTATCCCTAAGTGATAATGCTCTATTTATCCATAATTTAAATAATCCTCTATATTGCATTAATTATTTACTGCGCAATATTCTAAAAATCAATCAGTATGATTAGTGCGTGTCATTACCAGTAACACCTGGAGTTAAGCCTCCCTGGGTCACTGAATTCGGTGGCGTTGCCTCTGAACACCCAGTTGCAAGCAAGTTGGGTATTGATGTGCTTAGTCTCGGTGGTAATGCCGTTGATGCAACAATAACCACATCCCTTGCACTAGCCCTCACGCAACCGCACTTGGGTGGTCTTGGCGGGGACTTCTTCGCCATGGTGTACATGGCTAGGGAGGGAAGAGTATACTTCCTAAACGCAAGTGGTTGGGCACCTAGGGGATTGAGTAGGGAGTCACTGGCGCAGAGGGGGTTGAATGCAGTTCCATTGAGGGGCCCATTATCGCCAGTAATCCCTGGATTACTGGCAGGCTTACATGCACTGTGGAAGCAATTTGGTACAAATGAGTGGGGACCTCTCGTGAAACCCGTGGTTGATACCGCAAGGAATGGGTTTCCAGTGGGTCCCAGTTTTGTGAGGGCAATTGAGTCAATAAAGAATGAGACGGCTAATGATAATGACTTCAAGACCGTGTACCCAGTTAACGCCAAGCCCTGGGGTCTAATTAGAATTGAGCCGTTGATTAAAACCCTAGAATTAATAATGGAACACGGCCCTGACATACTATACAGGGGTGAGGTTGGTGAGGCCCTTGTGAATTACGTACAGTCGAGGGGTGGTGTTATGGAGATGAGTGATTTAATGGAGTATAAGCCTGAGTGGCGTGACCCATTGAGTATTGATTATAAGGGATTAACAATATACGAATCACCACCGAATACGCAGGGAGTAACCACACTAATGATCCTAAAGCTACTTGAGTATATTAGGGATACTGGGGATCCCTGGTCGCGTAGGAGGATAGAGGCCTACCTAGGTGCCTACAGGGTTGCCTATGAACTTAGGGATAGGTATGTTGGTGATCCTAGGTTCGTTGATATACCAATAAATAAACTACTCGACCCGGGCCTTTTATTGTCGGAGTTCAAGTCACGCCATGGTAATAGGCAATTGGGTGGTTCTGGTGATACCACGTACTTTGTGGTTGTTGATAAGGAGGGTAACATCGTAAGCGCAATTCAAAGCCTGTATCAGCATTTCGGTTCACTAATCACCGAGCCCAAGTATGGTATTACGTTAAATGATAGGGCATCTGACTTCTCAATGGACGGACCGAATGCATTGATGCCGAGAAAGAGGCCTCTCCATACGTTGAGTGCAGTAATAATAACGAAGGATGATGAGCCAAGGTATGCCCTGGGGACCTCAGGGGCTCACTTTAGGCCTCAGCAGCATACGTTATTCATAACGAACATGGTTGATTACGGATTAAGTCCTGTGGAGGCTATTGATGCGCCCAGGTTCTTGTGGGATAGAAAGTCACTAATCATTGAGGATGGTTATGAAGTAACAGGCTTAACTGAACCACACCAGGTAATTAAGTACCCGGGCAGAACAGGGGTGGCAAGTATAGCCGCCTTCTTTAATGACGGCAGGAAATTACTGTATGCAGACATAAGAGGGGATGGGTTGGCTCTTGGTCAGTAATTTTGTTGTACTAAATTATTGATTGGGGTTAATGGTTGTGGTCTGGAAAAATACTTATAAATAGGATGCATATCCTATTTCCGTATGGTAAGGGGTACTTCGAAGGCGTTAATTGTGGGGATAGCCGTAGTTGTTGCTGTAGTTATAGTCGTGGCGTACTATGCAGTTCAATTATACGTTGCGAAACAAGGCACAGTAAATGCTGGCGTTAAATACCCAGTTACGATTATTGATTATCTTGGCCGTAACATCACAATATACTCGCAACCAAGTACCTTGGGCATTGTAAGCCCTGATTGTGCACAAATAGTATATGCGCTTGGCTTTGGTGACAAAGTCGTCTTAATCGACATATATTCCGAGCAATTACTGCATTACTTAAACGCGGCAATCCCAAATAATATTACTACAATTAGCTCAATATACCCAACGCCACCGCTAGAATCAATAATAACTACGCATCCATCATTACTCTGCGCAGACGCTGGCTTTCAACCACGGTTGGCACAGAGTACCAATACATTGAGTGCAGCTAACATTACCGTAATATTCATAGGCGGCACAGCCAATACTAACATAACAGGTATCGAGAATGACATAATACTCATGGCCAGGGCACTTGGTGTTCCGAATAGGGGTGAAGAAATTATTAATCACATGAATAGTGTTATTAATTACGTAAGGAATAAGGTCTCAAGTGAGCCCAGGGTAAACGTGGCTTATATATCATGGTATAACCCAATCTATGCAGCCGGCAACTCATCATTCGTCGGATACTACATAGGGATGGCTGGTGGTTATGACCCGTTCAGCGGCATGTACCCTACGATTAGCCCAAGTCAATTACTCACCGCTAACCCTGATTATATAATTGCTGATAACTTCATGGGTAATTACACAGCGACTCTCCAGGCAATACTCTCAATTCCCGGGATAAACAGTACAAATGCAGCTAGGGAGAACCACATATACGTACTTGGGAATTTCGCTGAGAGCCTCATTGAAGAGCCGGGCCCGTTATCGGTTTACGGCGCCCTACTCCTCGCTATGATACTTCACCCAAGCGCCTTTGGTCTTAATTCAACGGCTATACCACATTACGTAAGTGCCCAGTGGGTTAATCAATACGTTAAGCCTAACCTAAATATTACATTGAGTAATGGGTGATTGTCACGATTAACAACTTAACTGTAAAATTCCTTTGGTTATTCATGCCACTATTATTAATAGGTATCATTCTAAATCTCTTCATTGGTGAAGTAATAATACCATTGAGGGCTTTATTCGATCCTGCGGAGGTGTACAGGGTCATAATAATAGATATTAGGTTACCAGAGATCCTAGCCTGTATAGTGGTTGGTGCTAATTTGGCAGTTGCTGGCGCCGTAATGCAGGCAGTGTTTAGGAACCCACTTGCTGAGCCCTACATAACAGGCACTGCGTCTGGAGCCTTATTCGGCGCAATACTGGGCTTGCTAATGTATACATTGTTTAGGGCTGAGGTATCATCACCAATAATACTAATGCCAATACTATCATTCCTAGGCGCAATGTTTGCCACCGCGATAGTAGTGGCCTTCAGCAGGGGTAATTGGTTATCCCTTATTTTGGCTGGTATTGCTGTTTCAATACTATTCTCGTCAATAGTCATGATACTGGACACGTATTTATTGACAATAATCCCAACATTACATGCCATTATTTACCTACTGTTTGGTACCATAAGCGGCATTAATTGGAGTGATGATATCGTAATGCTGAGCGTAAGCCTACCAGTCCTTGCGTACATATTTGTCAGTGGTCGTGAGATTAACCTATTAATGATTAGTGATGAGGTTGCCCAGGCCGGTGGTATTAACCCTAGGTCATTTAGGAACTTATTAATTGCACTAGTTGGGTTGTTAACTGCAGTGACTGTATCATTTACGGGTATCATAGGCTTCATCGGCCTTGTAACGCCCCACCTAACCCGCCTATTGATATCTAGTTCTGATAATTCAAGGGTCATGCCACTATCAATGATGTCAGGTTCCACAATAATGCTCTACGCAAATATCGTTAGTAAGGTCTTGGTTTCCGGCGTGGTTATGCCAATAACGGCTATAACAAGTCTCTTTGGAGTACCAGTATTACTAGTACTGCTCAGGGGTGGTCGCAGTGAGTAATTACATTATTAGGTTTGTGAATGCTAGGATTGGTTATGATGAACCAATCATTAAGGATATCACGTTAAGTATACCAAGGCCTAGTTTAACTACGATACTTGGCCCCAATGGATCCGGAAAAACCACATTGCTTAGGGCTATAATAAAGTATGCCAAGGTTTTTAGTGGTTATATGTATATTGATAGTAAGGACATTAATGAATTATCCATCGAAGAATTGCCAAAGTACTTATCCTACTCACCCGCAGAGATTTATTCGCAAATGGCGTTAACGGTTCTCGATGTAGTCATGAGTTCGCGAAATGGTGATGGTTGGGTGAGTGGGGACGACGCCCTTGCATCTCTTAAGTACTTGGGCGTAGGTAATATTGTTGGCAGGAGGTTTGATGAGTTAAGTACTGGCCAGAAGAGACTTGCCTTAATAGCTAGGGCATTGGCATCAAGGGCGCCACTATTACTACTGGATGAACCAACCTCTAACCTAGACCTTGGTAATAAGTATAGGGTGATCTTGGCATTAAGGAGGGTTGTTAGTGATAGAGGAATTACCGTAATAGCCACCGGGCATGATATTGACCTGGCACTGGCCAGTGATTGGGTCATTGCAATAAGGGATGGGGAGGTAATGGCCATGGGCGCCCCAGGGGATATAATTAATAGTAAGGTTTTGAGTGAGTTATATGGAATCGACGTGGAGGTTCTTGAGGTAAATGGGCATAGGCTTATTCATGTACGTAATGAATCCGGGTAATTATTCCTCATCTTATTATGACTATTTATCTTATTTTGGCATACTAAGAAAAATTTATTTAATGTGAACCTACATAACCGCCACTATGTTTGGATGGGGTGGACGCATATTAAGGATTGATCTTTCCAAAGGTAGGTTTATTGTACAATCACTGGACCCATCACTTGCACAGAATTACATCGGCGGTAGGGGCTTTGCGGTGAAGACCCTATGGGATGAATTACCACCAGGTATTGATCCATTAAGTCCACTTAATAAGTTAATTCTGGCTGTCGGCCCACTGACGGCACTACCAATACCCAATAGCGGTAAGTTACTCGTAGCTTCTAAAAGTCCGTTGACAAATGGTTACGGTGATGGCAATATTGGTACATGGTTAGCAATTCACATGAGGAGGGCTGGCATTGACATGGTGATAATCGAGGGCAAGGCAGAGAAACCAACATACCTATACATCGAGAACAAGGGTGATGAGTTCAGGGTTGATTTCAATAGTGCAGAGGATTTATGGGGCCTTGACACATTCACCACTGAGGACAGACTGAAGAAGATCCATGGTAGTGACGTTGGTATGGTCCTCATAGGCCCCGCCGGCGAGAGACTCGTGAGATTTGCAACGATTGTTGCTCAAAAGGGGCGTAGTGGTGGTAGGCCCGGCATGGGTGCTGTCATGGGTAGTAAGAACCTGAAGGCTATTGTCATGAGGGGTCACGGTGATGTTAAGGTTGCCGATCCGATGCTTAGGAAAATTGGTGTTGACGCCATAGTGGCCACGAAGTCTAAACCAAACTACCCATTCTGGATGAGGCAAGGGACTACCTCAACGGTGGAGTGGGCCCAGGAAGCCAGTGTATTACCCACGTATAATTACACTGAAGGCCAATTTGATGATTATGAGAAAATTGGTGGTTTCTCAGTTGAGAGGAATAAGATCATGACAAGATCATGCCCGCAGTGCGTCATGGCCTGCGGCCACGTGGTTAAGGACGCTGAGAATGAACCCGCAGAGTTAGATTATGAGAATATAGCAATGCTTGGTAGTAATCTTGGTATTGGTGATTTGGCAAAGGTGGCTCGCCTCAATAGGATCGCGGATATGATGGGCATGGATACGATAAGCCTTGGCTCCACCCTAGGCTTCGCGATGGAGGCTTCGGAGAAGGGACTCCTTAAAGGAGGAATAGAATGGGGTGACTATGAAAGGGCTGTTGAAGTGGCCATGGACATAGCACTACAAAGAACTGAGTTGGGTAGGTTGCTTGGTAAGGGTGTTAGGGCTGCATCAATGGAGTTGGGGCCCGAGACTGCTGAATTTGCAATGCATGTTAAGGGCCTTGAGATAAGCGCCTATGACTGCCATGCAGCGCCTGGTATGGCCTTGGCATTCTCGACGAGCCCCATTGGTGCTCATCATAAGGATGCTTGGTTAATATCCTGGGAGGTGCAGAGGGGTAGGTTTGACTACAGCAGGGAGAAGGCCGAGAAGCTTGTGGAGATGCAGAACATTAGGGGTGGGTTGTTCGAGACAATAGTGACATGTAGGTTCCCATGGGTTGAGGTTGGGCTTGAGCTTGATTGGTACTTCCGCCTATTCAAGGCTGCCACTGGCATGGACATGGACATGGAGATCCTAAACACAATAAATAATAGGATCTATACATTGATTAGGGCGTTCTGGATTAGGGAGTATGGCCATTGGGACAGGGCCTACGACACACCACCACTAAAATGGTTCAAGAGGTCATTGAGCAGAGGACCGCTTAAGGGCGCGAAGCTTGACTATGATGGTTACCAAAGATTACTTAATTGGTACTATGAATTGAGAGGATGGGATGAAGGGGGTATTCCGAGGAAGGAAACCTTGGAAAGATTGGGGCTTAATTTTGTTATTCCGCAATTAGAGTCCAGGGTTCATCTCAATTAAATTTATATAAAAATAGTTTTATAACATATAATTTGATTAGTAATGAGTGGCAATTGTCGTTTACCGTTGTTTGCAGACTGCAGGGAAATTGATGATTCAATTAAATGCCCTGGCGACAGTGGTTATAGCGTAATACCGCTATTTGGTAAAAGGGTTAGGGTGCGTAAGGACTCGGCGCCAATAAGGCTCATGGGTTGCCTGGATGAGCTTTCAAATATAGCAAACAATGCCAGGCTTAACTTCAGTGGTAATGTCGTGGGTGAGTTGGCCTCGATAGTGATGGCGCTGGCAATGCAGTTAAATGCCTACCTGGTTCAGGGCAGTGATGATAGGTTAAGCAAGGTGAGGAGTATTGAGGGTTTACTGATGACTAGGATCATGGATCTATGCCGAGGATTTAAGGGACCGCTTGGTTGGGTAATCGCGACAACACCCGAGCTTCAGGCCCTTGATACACTAAGGGTTAAGTTAAGGGAGTGCGGTAGGATCGCGACTTCAATGCTTGAGGAGTATTCATTATCGGTAAACGTGATCAGTGTTATGAACCATGACGATAAGCTAGTGGCTCAAGCAATGTATTGCCTGGGTGGACGAGTGTTTAGGTCCGTTGATGACGCCGTGAATTACCTGCTGAGTAGTATAACAAGTGAGAACAGATTTATTAGCAAATAATTATTTGTAAGTTATTAATGGGAAACACGGAGAAAATTAAGGAAAAATATGATGAATGGGTTAGAGAATTCCTATTACCGGCGCTTAAGAAGGTGCCTGAATGGAGAAAGTTCATCACATCATTTGGTGTTGGCATAAGGCCTCTCCATACACCGCTTGATGTTAGGGATGATTACCTAGGTATACTTGGTTTTCCCGGCGAATATCCATTCACCAGAGGCATATACCCTAGCATGTATAGGTCGAGACTCTGGACGTTTAGGGAATACTCTGGTTTTGGCTCACCCGAGGACACCAATAAGAGGTACAAGTTCCTCATTTCCCAGGGTCAGACTGGACTAAGCGTTGCCTTCGACTTACCAACACAGTTAGGCCTTGATCCTGACCACGAACTTGCCTATCCTGAGGTCGGTAAGGTCGGTGTATCAATACCCGAGATTATTTCAATGTCAATACTTTTCGATAACATTGATATCAGTAAGATAACTACCTCGTTCACAATAAATGCAACGGCAGCGGAGATACTGGCTATGTACGTAACGGTTGCTGAGAGCAGGGGTATTGATAAGGCTGTGCTTGATGGCACCATACAAAACGACATACTCAAGGAATTCATAGCCAGGAACCTATACATATACCCACCGCTTCACTCAATGAGGTATGCAACGGACATAATAGCATACACGTCAAAGAACCTGCCCAAGTGGCACCCAATAAGTATCAGTGGTTATCACTTCAGGGAGGCTGGTGCCACGGTTGTCCAGGAACTGGCCTTCACCTTGGCCGACGCCATTGAGTATACAAATTGGGTTATAAATAGGTGGAAGATAAATGTTGACGACTTTGCGCCAAGTCTATCCTTCTTCTTCACAGCCACCACGAACCTCTTTGAGGAGGTTGCTAAGTTCAGGGCTGCCCGTAGGTTATACGCAAGGATAATGAGGGAACGATTTGGCGCCAAGAAGCCGGAGTCCATGAAAATGAAGTTCCATGTACAGACATCTGGGGCTGCATTGACTGCCCAGCAACCTGAGGTTAATATTATAAGGACTACGTTACAGGCATTGGCTGCCGTACTGGGCGGTGCGCAATCACTCCATGTTAATGCATTCGATGAGGCCTTGTCGCTACCCACGGAGAAGTCGGTTAAGTTGGCATTGAGGGTTCAGCAAGTAATAGCCTATGAGAGTGGCGTTATTGACTCAATAGACCCATTGGGTGGTTCATACTATATTGAATGGCTTACGGATACCATCGAGGAGGAGGCCATGAAGATTATTGATTATGTGGATAGTCTCGGTGGTATGGCGAAGGCCGTGGAAATCGGTTATCCACAGAGAGCCATTGCTGAATCTGCATATCAGTATCAAAGAATGGTTGAGGAGGGCAGGATTAGTATTATAGGGGTTAACATGTTTAGGGAAGAGGAGGAACCCCATATTGAGCTTCATAGGGTTGACCCAGTGTCCAGGGAGAGGAGTATTAGGCGTGTTAGGGAGGTTAGGGAGAACCGTAATAGGGAGGCTTGGGAGGGAGCGCTTAATAGGCTTAGGAGGGCTGCTGATAAGGAGGATGAAAACATATTTCCATACATACTAAGTGCTATTAGGGCTAGGGCTACAATTGGCGAGGTATCGGGGGTACTACGTGATGTTTGGGGTGAACATAAACCACTAAGTATCTACTGAGGAAAGATTTATAGAACATGGCAGTGCAATTAATAATGCATATGCCTAGGCCTAAGATAATCATTGCCAAACTTGGCCTTGACGGGCATGATAGGGGTGCTAAGGTCATTGCCAGGGCATTGGCTGAAGCTGGCTTTGAGGTTGTTTACACGGGTATTCGGCAAACACCCAGCCAGGTTGTTGAGACGGCCATTCAAGAGGATGCCAAGTTGATCGGCGTCAGTATATTGTCGGGCTCCCACATGGAACTTGTGAGTGAGTTGATGAAGATTATAAAGGAGAGGGGCGTGGATATTCCAGTGCTTGTTGGTGGTATAATACCTCCCGAGGATAGGGATGCCTTATTAAAAATGGGCGTTGCAGCCGTGTATGGACCTGGTACACCGCTTAGGGAAATAATCGACATTGTGAAAAAACTTGTGGGTGCTTCCTGATGGACTTAGGGGACTTACTGAAGAGGGTCCAGAACTGGGATAAACTCGCCATTGCTAAGTTAATAACTCTAGCCGAGGAGGGCGTTGAGCTGCCACTTGAGACTCAACGTAGAAGCCACGTAATTGGTGTAACCGGCCCTCCAGGGGCAGGTAAGAGCACGTTAATATACTCAATGGCTCGTAAAATACCCCAGGATAGGAAGATCGCGATACTTGCCATTGATCCCTCTAGTCCATTCACCGGCGGTTCATTTATGGGCAACAGGATTAGGATGCAGGAACTCACCTCTAGGCCTAACATATACATTAGGAGCATGGCCACTAGGGGTATCCATGGAGGGCTCAACTACGCAACAACAGCCGCAATAAACGTACTTGAGTACGCCGGTGCTGATTATATATTCCTTGAGACCGTTGGTGCTGGGCAGTCGGATACCGATGTTAAGTACGTTGCTGATACAATACTTGTCCTGGTACCACCGCTCTCTGGTGATGAGATCCAGGCGCTTAAGAGTGGGCTCATGGAAATTGGTGATATTTACGTGGTGTCCAAGTCCGATAATCAAATTGCCGAATCTACATATAGGGACTTGATGTCCATGATCGATATGATGAAAGAGGTAAAGAGTGGTTCCTGGAAGCCCATTGTGGTTAAGGCGTCTGGTCTGTATGGTTATGGCATTGATGATTTAATAAAGGTAATTGATGATAGATTTAGGGAGTTGATGAGTAAT
The DNA here is from genome assembly GCA_002496475.1 of Vulcanisaeta sp. UBA163. GTDB lineage: Archaea > Thermoproteota > Thermoprotei > Thermoproteales > Thermocladiaceae > Vulcanisaeta. The sequence goes on from DAJV01000096.1 coordinate 21,708, forward strand.
GGTAAACTGAATGAAGCACTAATCAGTAGGAGGGCTCTTGAAATGAGGCTTTACGCCTATGACCTGCTTGAAAAAAGCCTCAGCGAGAGGAAGGATTTGGTGAAAGATGTCGTGAATGGTAGGTTATCACCACAGGAGGCGGCGAGGAGACTACTTAATGCTGGTAAGCCAAGGCTTGATCATGTGGCCATTGCTGTTAAGAACCTCGATACTGCCATCGAGAAGTTTAGGAAACTGGGGCTTAGGGTTGGTGAACCAATGATCATTGAGGAGCAGGGTGTTAAGGTTGTGATGGTGTGGCTTAGTAATACAAGGATTGAGCTACTTGAGCCGCTTAATCCTGGGTCCAATGTGGCTAGGTTCTTGGAAAGTAAAGGTGAGGGTATTCACCATATTGCCCTTGAGGTTGATGACCTAGATGAGTTCATTAAGAGGGCCCGAGGTGCTGGCTTAATAATTACTGATGCGCCAAGCAGGGGTGCAGAGGGCATTGTTACATTCATACATCCCAGGAGCCTAAATGGCGTCCTCCTCGAGTTAGTAAAGCATCATGTACTTAATGAGTGATCTTTAAATAATGCTAAGTACAGGGTTGAGCTTGCGTGAAGAGTAGATCATTTGAGCATGGATACTCAATGGTGTTTAGGGGAGGAAAGCTCACAAGGTATTCATTATTACTTGCAATAATAGTAATTCCATGCTTAATGAGTCTGTATGTCCATGAATCAATCATTACATACCTTAAGTCACTCGTTATCTACAGTATTATGTTTCTGTCGGTCCTAGTAACCCTTAGGGCAATGATATATGCTCAATCATACAGAGGCTTTGGCACTACGTTGTCATTATTCAATACATCGCTTGTAGTATTCATTGATCTACTAATTACCCTGGTTACACATAAATTCATAGTGGGTTTCGGTGCATTATTGTTTGTCCTCCCGTTAAGTGCAATGATAATGGTATTAAAGGGCCTTGGACACAATGGTAATTCCATGAAGAAATACATCCTTTACCCACTGTATACTTTACCAGCCATCCTAGTCACTCAGGCCTTTTCATACATATTGATCGGTACCGTGAGTCTTATAAAGTACGTTATTTTGGACTCCGTATTTTACGTTTTTTCATTTCTATTTATTTATTACGTGATTTTTAAGTTCGAGGTCTCATATGGCGGCGTGAATACTCTTAAATTATTTAGTTCATATCTCTACACATCGCTCTTTGAGTACTCCGAACCATTTGAGAGGGAGTTAAGTAGGAATGCTGTGGTTAGGGATGCCAAGGTGCACCTATTTGTATTAAGTGATGGTGGTAATACAGGAGTGGTTACAATACCCGAGTTACATGCGGGCCCCATAGCGAAGGTTGGTGGCGGCTACTTAATAAGCGATCTTGTTAATGAACTGAACCGCTATGTGAAATACATCGTCTACTTACATGGTATTGGCAGCCATGAACTAGACCCAGCTACGAGAGTTGATGTACGTAAGGTGGTTAGGGCTGTTACCCTCAAGGTTAAGGAGTCCCTGAGTAATGACACAGCAGATGGTGAGTGTATTGGTAGGTTACCTGTTCAGTTGCAGAGCCGTAACTTCAGAATAACCCATGTGCCGCTGTGTGACAAGTCCCTTATAATCATTAGTAGACTTACTAAGTCAAGTGATGATATTCCACTTAGGATTTATGAGGAGTTAAAAAGAAGAGTTAAGCTTGATTGGGATAACATTATACTAATTGATGCGCAGAATTACTATTCTGATGATAATACTTGGGATGAGAATGATATAAACGAACTCGCCTCACTATTAGGCAAAATTGGGGAATTGGAACAACAGAGACTTGAGATGAAGGCATGCCTTGTCCATATACCCAAGTATGCCTTTGGGCCAATACAGTTTGAGATTGGGGATAATGGCTTGATAACGTGGGGAATGGAGGTAAATGGAAGTAGGATATTCCTGGTCGTATTTGATGGTAATAATTTAAGAAGGGAATTAGCCGATGCCATAATTAATGAGTTTAGGAATTACTTCGATATTGTTGAGGTTTTAACAACCGATAATCATCAGTACACGGGTATTGCTAGGTTCACGAGAAATAGGGGTTACAAGGTAGTTGGTGATTCGATCAGTCATGATTTAATAATGAGGCATATAAGGAGGAGCGTTATGCAGTGCCTTGATGGTATGAGGGCAATACATGTTAAGTATTACCCAGTGGTTGTTCAGAGTATTCGTCTGATTGGTGATTCGTTTAACGATATGGTGAGAGCCGCTGAGTTAGGTGTGATTGATTGGAAGAAACACTTCACGGTCTTGATAGTACTACCCATACTTACCATGATTGCCCTCGGGATTGCCCTCGGCATTCTTTAATACTTAATAGATACAAAAGGTTTAATAGAGAGGGCTACGTATTTATCCAGGAAGGGATATGGGTTCCGAAGACCTAAAAAGGCAGGCAATTAGAGCCCACATAGCTGGATTAATAACTAGGTTGGAAAATTGGGTTAAGGACCAGGGGAAGTTCATGGATGAACTGCAGAAGTACGGTAACTACATAGTTAGCCAGGATAGATTATCACTACTGCTTTCCTCACAGGCAATGCTTTACTACATAGAAAGGACCCTTAAGGACTTTGAGTCCTGGTTGAATAATCCAATGATAACTTCAATAATGCCCGTAGAGATGCTAAAGGAATTAGAGGAGAGACTTAGGGATATAACCATTGAGTTCGTTAGACTTGATATAGACCACACAAGTAGATACGTGGATATACTAAGGAAGATGGAGAATGAGAATGAAATCCCGGATATACTAAGGCTTTATATTGAGCAGAGGGGTATTGCGCAACAGAGGGGTCAACAGGGAGAGCAAGGAGAAGTACCTAGGTTTATGTGAGTGTTTCCTTAAAGTTAATTTAACTCATACCTTATTTTGCACTGGTTTCATTTAAATAATCCCTTATTATTTGTATTGCATCCTTACCGAACATCTTAATTATCAATCCAATATGCTCCCTGATTATTTCGTTCTTAACATCGTAAGGTATTGAAAGTTCATAGACAAACTGCTTGATATTATTAATAATCTTCTCATGCTTATTAATGAAACCCCTAGTGTATAACCTACTCAATACTGTTAAAACCGTGGTATATGCAGTCTTTTTACCCCTCCTTGTTAATTCCTCCCATATGGTCATTGCAGTAGCCTCCTTAAGCTCATTAAGTATTCCAATTACCTCAGCCTCAAGTGGTCCAATCATTAATAGAAGCCTTCTCTTACGCTCGTTTTGCATCATTATATTGATTACGCGCGTAGTTTTATAAAACTCACTCTCACTTCTTTCTCAATAAAACATTAATTTTATGAGCCTTATTAATCGAGTCATTGGTTCAGTGTGGAACTATAACGAGCCTCTGACTGGTTCATGCCGTATGAATATACATGTATCGCCGTAGTAACACCAGGAGATACCCTGGCATTACTGTCACGGAAACTGTGAGGATTTATGCATATCGTCATTGGAGCTTTGTGCATGTGGTGCTAATACCGCTGAGAATGAACTCTAATATCCAGTCTAACCTTATACACATATGGTGCATAATCCCTAACAACTTTCCTATTAACAATCTGACAGTCATAATCCAACTCCTTGCAGTAATTCATGGTTATTGCCTCAGCATCACCGTAAGGATTCTCCTCAGTACCAAGGTGATAAAAATGCACAATACCACCATTCTTAACACACATTAGCGATTGCCTTAGGAATTTGTGGGCGCCCAATGGTAACGTGAGTATTACCCTATCCACGCCACAGAAGAGTCCCATTAATCTAGCCGCATCTCCAAGAAGGGGTAGTACTTTACCCTCCAGTTTATTCAGTTTTATATTATCAAGCATGTAGTAGTAGGCATACTCATTCAATTCAATTGCAATCACTAACCTGGTGAGGGGTTGTTTCTTCAGTATGGCAACCGCATACGGACCAGCGCCTGCGAAGGGATATAGAATGACTTCACCTGGCATTACTTGCCCAGCGATATCCTCCCTATCGCCTTGATCCCTGGGTGAGAAGTAGGTCTTTATTGGATCAACCTTGATTAAGTAATTACCCTCCCTATGGATAACCTCAGTGGGTCCAGGTACCAAGACCTCGAACCTATAGAGCCTAAACTCACCCTCCCTAGCCCCAACCCTCCTAAGTACCGTCTTCACATGTTTATTCAACTTAATTATTGCCTCACCAATAATTAGCTTATACTCCTCGAGTTCCGGCGGTATTTCTATTATTGCCACAGCGCCCGACCTGGAACCAACTATGTCGAAGCTCCTCGGTATTTTGCCCCAAAGCTCCCTGGGAATCACGGGCTTAATTAACTCCTTAAGTGTTGGCATTACACCGATCATGATTAATTCCGGGATTCTATTAAATTAACTAGCCCTATTGCTTTCGTGTAGAATAAAAATTAATAAGCACTGTGGAAGTCTGTAAATCGATGAGTAAGATCATTGAGTCAATGCCGGGCATTGTTTCATATAGTACCGTTAAGGAGGTTAAGGGACCATTAATTGTTATTGAGAAGACCAGGGGAGTTGCCTATAATGAGATTGGTGAAGTCATTGGACCGGATGGTGAGCCAAGGATGGTTCAGGTGGTTGAGGTAGGCGATAATTACGCCGTGGCTCAAGTACTCACTGGTACACTTGGTTTACCTGCAAAGGGTAGCACTGTGAGGTTCTATGGGAGGACCCTCAGCATGCCTGTCACTGAGGATTTACTGGGTAGGGTACTTGATGGCAAGGGGCAGCCAAGGGATGGAATGTCACTACCTCCCGCTGAGGAGTACCTGGATATAAACGGTGAACCCCTTAATCCATACGCAAGGGAGTACCCTGAAGAACCAATAGAGACTGGTGTGAGTGTAATTGATGGATTAAACACAATGGTTAGAGGACAGAAACTACCAATATTTAGCGGCACTGGTTTGCCACATAATATGCTGGCCGCCCAGGTGGCTAGGCAGGCAACAGTTAGGGGGCATGAGGAGGAGTTTGCAATAATCTTCGCAGCAATGGGTCTGAAGTCTGAGGAGGCTTTATTCTTCCTAAATGAGTTCAGGAGGACTGGTGCGTTGAGGAGACTCGTAATGGTCCTTAACCTAGCCAGTGACCCTATTGCCGAGAGAATACTGACACCTAGAACCGCCCTTACAATTGCCGAGTACCTAGCTTGGTATAGGGACTACCACGTATTAGTGATACTTACAGACATGACGAACTATGCGGAGGCCCTTAGGGAACTATCCTCATCAAAGGGTGAACTGCCGGGTAGGCGTGGTTACCCAGGTTATATGTACACTGACTTCGCCACAATTTATGAGAGAACTGGTAGGGCTAAGGGCAAGAAGGGCAGTATTACTCAGTTTCCAATACTAACAATGCCTCATGATGACATAACGCACCCAATACCTGACTTGACGGGCTACATAACCGAGGGCCAGTTGGTCCTAAGCAGGGCACTGTGGGGTAAGGGTATTTACCCACCATTTGATGTAATTATGAGTCTCTCAAGACTTATGAAGGATGCAGTTGGTGAGGGTAAGACTAGGGATGATCATAAGTACGTTGCTAATCAATTAATTGCTGCCTACTCAAGATCATTGGATATCAGGAATTTAGCATTACTCGTTGGTGAAACGAACCTAAGCTGGCGTGAAAGGAGGTACCTTAGGTTTGCCGAGCAGTTTGAACGCAAGTTCGTGAACCAGGGTTATTATGAGAGAAGAACCTTTGAGCAGACACTTGATGTTGCTTGGGATGTTATTAGTGTATTACCAGAGGATGAACTCACGAACGTACCACCAGATATTTCTAAGAGGTATTATAAGCGCTCGATCTTTGAAGCCGTAAAGGATACAGGAGCATGAAATTAGCACTTTGTAAATATTGTTAAATACCTCGATTGTGAATACTTACATAGTTCACGGTAGAGAATCTTAATAAATCCTGTAATTATCTAATCTATCATGCCTAAGACCAAAGCGAAGGAGAAGATGGTGTTGATAAGCGTCCACATACCCAAGCAAATGCTTGAGGAGTTGGATGAGTTTGTGAAGCAGGGTGTATTCCCAAGCAGGAGCGAGGCCATTAGGATAGCAATTAGGGATTTACTCTACAGGGAGAACTCAAGAAATAAGAACCAAAATGTTGAGGACCTAATACTACTGCCAGGTAGGTAGGGACAATCATGTTTTGCCGCGAAAGTGGTAAAAATAGTAAAACAACAAAAGTCAAGTATTTCTTTTAAAATAATTTTATATTATTATACATAATAATATATAGTAGACAATATAAACAACAACAATAGTGTTATTTATTGGTACCCCTAGGGCAATTATTGTGAAGAGGATTGTTGTTGGCATAACTGGAGCAAGCGGTGTAGTGTATGGTGTGAGGTTTCTTGAGACCGTCAGAAAATACTCAAGCGATACTGAGGTGCACCTGGTCATTAGCAGTACTGCCGTTGACATAATGAAACATGAACTTGGCATTAGTAAGGAACACGTGATGAGTCTCGTTAATAGGACATATGATGAGAACGATTTAGGGGCGCCAATAGCCAGTGGTTCCTTTAAGCATGATGGTATGGTGATTATTCCATGCTCCATGAAGACACTGGCAGCCATAGCCCATGGAATAACGGATAACCTAATCACCAGAGCTGCCGATGTTACACTAAAGGAAAGGAAAAAACTAATCCTGGTTGTTAGAGAAACACCGCTAAATTTAATACACATAAGGAATATGGAGTTGGTGACCTTAGCTGGAGCCGTGGTAATGCCAGCTGCGCCGGCTTTTTATGGCAGGCCAAGGACTATTGATGACCTGGTGAACTTCATAGTTGGTAGAGCCCTTGATTTGTTGGGTATTGAGAATGACCTTTATAATAGGTGGAGTGGTTATTCTGAGGACGCGACATAGTAATTTAAGCGGTCTCCTTAAGGGTGGTTGTGTATTATGGAGACTCCCACCTGTGCCAGATGTGGTAGGAGACCTGCTAATTACTATAGGGCATCTAGCGGCGAGAAGTTATGCCTTAATTGCCTATTTAGGTCAATTGAGGACACCGTGCTTCGCACCATCAAGAAGTACCAATTAATAATTGAGGGTGATAAGGTCGGTATTGCGATTAGTGGTGGTAAAGACAGCCTAACCCTCATGTACCTATTGGGTAAGTTCAAGAAGAAAGGTAAGTTGCCGAAGAATGTTGAGTTAATAGCCTTCAGTATCAACGAGGGGCAACCATACAGTTGTTTTTATAGGATGGCAAGGAGTGACTACGTACAGAAATTAAGCAGTGAATTCGACATACCCTATAGGGTATATACCTTTAAGGAGTTGTTTGGTGTTACGGCCACTGAGGTTGCCCACGGCTTATGGTCCAGGGAAATCAACATTCACATGTGCACAATAGACGGAGTACTTAGGCGCAGGGCAATGAACATCATCGGTCGTCAACTGGGACTGAAGAAAATAGCCACTGGGCATAACCTCGATGATGAGTCACAGACTGTATTGCTTAATGTAACTAGTAATGACTTGGATAGATTCTCGTGGTTTGGACCCATGCCGGAGGTGGATAGGGAGGGCTTCATACCGAGGATCAAACCACTACGTTTCGTTAGGGAGGAGGAGATTGCCATATATGCCTATTACCACGGTATACCATTGATGGAACTTGAGTGCCCGTTTGTATATAGTAATCCCAGGTATGAACTTAAGTTCACATTGGCTCGTTGGGAGAGGGATAATCCAAACATTAAGCACTCCCTGGTTTCCTTTGGTGACTCACTCGCTAAACTATTGAGGGAAAGAACAGTTAAGATTCCGTTAAATAGGTGTAGATACTGCGGTGAGCCCACGTCCAGCGATGTATGCAGAGTATGTGACTTAATTAGTAGGGCTGGTTTATTGGATAAGTACTTAGTTCACTTGAGGACCTTAAAGCTCACAGACACGCAGTCACCCTCGTAATTCCTATTCACAACCTCTACATTACTATTTAATACCTGGTGCAGGAAACCCATGTAATATTCAATCATTAACTCCTCAATTATGTGCTTGTCATTCAGTTCAGAACAGGATCTTATTGTGATCACGCCATTCTTCTCAATAAGCGTTATCTTTCCTAATCCCCTGAATTGACCTATCTTGACTAGTTCGCTTAGGTTGCTATTACGTAGTATTGAGGCGTCGTAGGACCCCAGGTCTTTGATTATACTTTTGAACTCGGGGTTCATCAATAGTCCCTTGACTTTATCAAGCTCGATTATCAATACCTGCTTATCCCTGAACGTTGGTAGTATCATAGACGGTACCATGAACGCCTCCCTCTCAACGATCCTATACCTAACCCACTCAACGAAGGAGAACTTCTTCAATTCCTTCTCCAGGTCGTTTAGAGGGACGTCAGCATCCAAGAGGTCTACAATGAAATGTAGTAATAATTGCGTCCTGTTCACGGACATATTCAGTATGTTTATACCGTGGTCAGCAAATACATTAGACAATGCCGCAAGTATACCTGGCCTATCCGTTGTGAACTTAATCAGGAATTCCCCGAGTACCCTATCCTTACCCTCGAAAGCCAGCGCCAAGTCCCTGTACAATGTCTCCACAAGCCAGTCCCAAATAGCCATGTCTTAAAAACTTATTTGCTACGAAAGCCACGGCATTGCTAAAGTGCAAGGGTTGTGTTAACGAAACCTTCAAAGGAATATATAAGGGGAAGGGAAAACGAAAAAACTAAAATAGGCACTCTTAGGCTAGGTATTGGGACCTTTATTGGTATGGAGTTCAAACCAAAACTGCAGGAGAAGAGATGGGACTTCTCAAGGGAAGTGGAGCTGATAAGGAAGTGGGAGGAGGAGGGATTGTTTGAAGTTAAGGTTGATGATGAAAAGCCAACATTGGTGATCGACACACCACCGCCTTACCCATCAGGGAGACCACACATTGGTGGTATTGCCCATTATGTCCAGATTGACATGATCGCCAGGTTCTTCAGAATGAGGGGTTACAACGTAATATTCCCATTCTATGCTGATAGGAATGGATTACCGGTTGAGGTCCAGGTGGAGAGGACTTACGGTATAAACATGTATGAGGTGCCTAGGGAGAAGTTCCTTGAGTTATGTAGGAAGTTCCTTGATGAATATGAGGGCGAGTTCGTAAGTGTTTTTAGGCGCTGGGGTGGTTCATTCAGTTACTGGAGAAATGGGACAGATAGCGAGGAGTATAGGAGGGTTACCCAGGAAACATTCATTAACCTATGGAACAAGGGCTTAATCTACGAGGCTAGTAGGCCGACTCTATGGTGTCCAAGGTGCAGGACGGCATTGGCTGAGGCTGAAGTTGAGTATAAGGACGAGGATACACATCTAAATTACATAAAGTTTAAGGTCAAGGAGACCGGTGAGGATATAATAATAGCAACCACAAGGCCTGAGCTATTACCAGCCACGGTGGCCGTAGCCTTTAACCCAAGTGATGATAGGTATAAGAGGCTGGAGGGCCTTCATGCAATAGTTCCGCCATTAAACCAAGAGGTCTCCATTGTGCCGCACCCATCTGTAAAGCCCGACTTTGGTACAGGTCTTGAGATGATAAGTACGTTTGGTGATACCAGGGATTTGATGGTTGTTAATGAGTTGAAATTACCCATGAAGATTGTGGTTAACCCTGATGGCACATTGAATGAATTGGCTGGTAAATATAAGGGATTGAATGTTAGAGAAGCAAGAGAAGTAATAATTAAGGATTTACAAATGGCAGGTTTACTCGTTAAGAGGGAACCACTTAGACATACAGTACCTATTTGCTGGAGGTGTAAAACGCCAATAGAGATAATAGTAACTAAGGAATACTTCCTGAGGCAACTTCCGTTCAAGGATGAGTTAATTAAGCTCGTGAAGAATGAAATGGTGATCAAACCACCAGAGTACGCTCAAACACTCATTGACTGGATAAAGTCACTAGAGTTTGACTGGCCAATATCTAGACGTAGGTATTATGGCACTGAAATACCGATTTGGTACTGCGTTGGCGAGGAAGGAGAGGCAAAGCCCATTGTTCCCAAACCAGGTAGATACTACAGACCGTGGAGGGATGAACCACCACTAGAAGTTAAGGAGCAATGCCCAAGCGGTAAAATAGTTGGTGAGGATAGGGTGCTGGATACGTGGTTTGATTCATCAATATCCTGGATATATGCAACAGGCTATACAAAGCCTGAGATTAGAGTCTTTGAGAGGGTTTACCCGCACAGTGTACTTAGGCCTCAGGGCTATGAAATAATTAGGACTTGGCTCTACTACTCAGTGGTTAGGGCGTACCTACTCTATGGTAAGCCACCCTTTAGGTATGTTAGGATAAGCGGCATGGGACTTGATGAGAAAGGTGAGGCAATGCATAAGTCTAAGGGCAATATAATAGACCCAATACCGCCCGTGGAGAAATACGGCGCAGATGCGACTAGGTTTTGGGCCGCTGCATCGGCTAAGTTGGGCAGTGATTATAGGTATAGTGAGCAATTGACTAGGACTGGCCACGACTTCGCGGTTAAGTTGTGGAATATCGCAAGGTTCATATCATCATTTCCGGAGGTTAACGATGACTATGAATTAACACCGTTGGATTTGATGATATTAGCTAAATTGAATGATGTTGTTAGGATCTCCTTAAACGCATATGGTGAATTCGACGTTTATGCGCCAGCTAATATACTATATGACTTCATATGGCATGTCTTTGCTGATCATTACCTTGAGGCTGTCAAGTCAAGGGCCTACAATAGGGATGGATTATTCACAGAGAAGCAGCAAAGGGGTGCTTGGTTTACGCTGTATAGGATTCTAAGGACTGTGCTTAAGCTACTGGCACCGATAATGCCCTTCGTGACTGATCAAATATGGAGGAGCCTATATGGCGAGTCAATACATAGGCAGTTAATTGAGGATCCAGATCCAAGGTTTGATAATAAGGAGTATCTTAGTATGCTTGAGCCCTTTATGGAATTTAACAGAACCATATGGACCTATAAGAACAGGACTGGGTTGAGCCTTAACGAGGCAATTAATGGCATTATATATGCGCCAGAAGTGCTAAAACCCCTGGAGCCAGAGTTGAAGGCAATGCATAGAATTAAGGAATTAAGGTTTGAAGAACCCACGGGTAATTACGAGACAATAAATGAATCACTACCGGTCTACCTAGTTAAATAATTACGACCATAAAGCAGTAATACGGATCCTATCATAATTAGTGAGATCGATGTAATACCCACAATTAATAACGTCTTCGCGAAATCATAATACTGAAGGAGAAAACCTATTGCATAGGGTGATATTGAACCACCCAGTTGGCTCATGAAGTTTAGAAAACCACTGGTCGTCCCAATATTCCTAGTGTATTTTGAAATGGCTATGGATGGGGCGGCATAGAAGCCGTAGAAGAAACCAAGAAGAAGCATTAACAGTGCCATTAGGTAAAAGATTGTTAATTCGGGTATTACTATAACTATAATGGACAGAAGCAATGAGGATAATATGCTTGGGATTGTATAACCGGTCTTATCACCCGTGAGGCCGCCAATTACGGCGCCAACGGAACCCACTATAGATGATAAAAAGGCATAGAGCCCACTTAGTGACGGACTAATGCCAAGTACGTGTACAACATAGTAAGTGGACCAACCGAGAAAACCTAGGTAGGAGAAACCGGAGGATAGCCTTATGAATCCCATGCCCAACACCCCAAGGTTCTCGGGGCCTATTGCAATACTACCCCTTGCCTTGTTACGACTTGGGACTCTGGTTAATGGAACCAGTGATGATGCAACTATTGCTGAGAATAATAGGAAGGGTGTGAACCTATTTATTGAGAACAATAATGGTGATAGTATTATTGATGTGGAAGATGCTAGAAAGAACATACTTTGGAAAATGCCTGCCCCAAGCCCGCCTTTGCCGTAATTCAGCAGAACCATGCTTATTAGGGATACATAGGTTATCCCCAGTAATGAACCCATTACGAATTGAACAACCAGTAGTAGGTAGTATTGATTAATAATTAATGGGTAAGTTGCATTCAGTACGGCTATGAGGATTAGGACATAAAGTACTACGTTATATCCATACCTATCAACTATTAAGCCGCCAATTACCTGGAATACGGTGTAGCCAACCCAGAGCACCGTAATAATTAGGCCACCCATGACCGTGCTAATGCCATTTTTCCCAACCACGTATGGTAGTAATGACGGTATTGAGTACCTAACAAGTACAACGGAGAAGAAGGCAAGGGACGCCGCCAGAACTATGGCAATGCCACTACTAACCTTCATGACTAGCTCATTCTATAGAAGGGTTAATAAATGCTTAATTTTACCACGCCAATACTATGGCGGAGGTATACCTAGTTTACAGGGTTACTCCAAATAAATCAGAGGTTAATTACGAGGAATTAAAGAGCATTATAAAGAAGTCATTGGAGCCAAAGTACAAGGTTGATAAGGTTGAGGAGGATGACATAGGCTTTGGAATCAAGGCGCTTAGGATCTACATAAGAATGCCGGAATCCTCAGAGGAGCACTCTAGTGATGAAGTGGAGAATATACTAAGTGGAATTGAAGGCATTGGCAGCATTGAACTTGAGTACTTCACTAGACTTGACTTCTAGAATTAATACCTGTAGGGCGAAAATTAATAACGCAATAAGTTTTTTAATTCAACGGAGAAGTAAAGTGGTGAGAATATGATGGAGGGTTCTCATACTGATGAATGGATAGAATTAATAGTAAAGGAGGCTAAGCAGAGGGACGCCCAGAGACCCATTGTTAGGGTTGACCCTGAGGTCATGAGGAATTACGGGATTGAACCAGGCATGATACTGCTCATTGAGGGAAAGAGGAGGACGGCGGCCAAGGTTTGGTATGGATTACCTGAGGATGAGGGCAAGGGCATCATTAGGATGAACGCAATAATTAGGAAGAATGCCAACGTGGAGATCGACCAAAAGGTCAGGGTTAAGAAGGTTGATGCGAAGAAGGCAGGTATTGTTAAACTGGCGCCAGTGAACATGACAATAAGCGTTGATCAGAATTTCGTCCAATACACTAAGCAGAAGCTTAGGGACTTCGTACTAATGGAGGGAGACTTGGTGCAGATACAGGTACTTGGACAACCATTGACTTTCCAAGTAGTGCAGGCCAAGCCTAACGACACGCCTGTACTCATTGATGAGGACACAAACCTAGTCATTTACGAGAAGCCAATCGAGAACATAAACATACCAAGGGTTACCTGGGAGGACATTGGGGACTTGAAGGAAGCGAAGGAAAAAATTAGGGAACTTGTTGAACTACCGCTTAAACATCCAGAGATCTTCGAGTACCTTGGTATTGAGCCTCCTAAGGGTGTTCTTTTAATTGGTCCTCCTGGTACTGGTAAGACTTTGTTAGCTAAGGCTGTGGCCACTGAAACCAATGCCTACTTCATAGCCATTAACGGACCTGAGATTGTATCGAAGTATTATGGTGAGTCTGAGGCTAAGTTGAGGGAGATTTTTGATGAGGCTAAGAAGAATGCGCCGGCTATAATCTTTATTGATGAGATTGATGCGATTGCCCCGAAGAGGGAGGAGGTTACAGGAGAAGTGGAGAAGAGAATAGTGGCGCAATTGTTAACGCTTATGGATGGTTTACAGGAAAGAGGCCAGGTAATCGTAATAGGAGCAACCAATAGGCCTGAAGCCGTAGACCCAGCACTAAGAAGACCAGGAAGATTCGACAGAGAGATCTGGATTAATCCGCCGGATACTGAGGGTAGGTATGAAATACTGCAGGTACATACTAGAAACATGCCTCTTGCCAAGGATGTGGATCTAAGGAAACTCGCCGAGATAACCTATGGCTACACTGGTGCGGATATTGCTGCATTGGCTAGGGAGGCTGCAATGAGGGCTTTAAGGAAGGCCCTTCAATCAGGCATTCTCGATGTTAATAAGGACAATGAGGACATTAGAAAGGACCTTGAGAAGGTCAAGGTTTCTATGAATGACTTCCTTGAAGCAATGCGGGAGATAGTGCCCAGCGCCCTCAGGGAGATACACATTGAGATTCCTAAGGTTAGGTGGAGTGATATAGGTGGGCTTGATGAGGTTAAGCAGGAGCTTAGGGAGGCCATTGAGTGGCCATTGAAGTATCCTGAGAGGTTTAGGAAGATGGGTATTAGGCCGCCTAAGGGTATTTTGTTGTTT
>DAJV01000096.1:36047-36188 GCA_002496475.1 Vulcanisaeta sp. UBA163
GCTAAGGCTGTGGCTACTGAGAGTAATGCTAATTTCATTGCCGTTAGGGGTCCTGAAATACTGAGTAAGTGGTTTGGGGAGAGTGAGAGGGCGATTAGGGAAATATTCAAGAAGGCAAGGATGGCAGCACCATGCGTAATA
>DAJV01000096.1:36209-44896 GCA_002496475.1 Vulcanisaeta sp. UBA163
AGCAAGGGGTTATGCCGAGGATTCACCGGCCATGGATAGGATAGTGGCCCAATTATTGGCTGAGATGGATGGTGTTTCGAGGCTTGATAATGTGGTTGTGATAGCTGCCACGAATAGGCCTGACATTGTTGACCCAGCGTTGCTTAGGCCAGGGAGATTCGACAGAATAATCTACGTACCACCACCCGATCTAAGGGCTAGGTTCGAAATACTCAAGATACATACAAAGAACATGCCATTGGCTAGGGACGTAGACCTGGAGGAACTGGCCAAAATGACTGAGGGTTACACAGGTGCTGATATAGAGATATTCACTAGGGAAGCTGGTCTTTTAGCCATGAGGGAGATCAATGGTGCTGGGGAAGTTTCCATGAAGCACTTTATTGAGGCAATGAAGAAGATTAAGCCGTCAATAACGCCGGAGATGATTAAGTTCTATGAGGCTTGGTACGAGAGGATGAAGCAGACAATATCCCGCGAGAGACAAAGAGCACCGACACTATATGTATGATCTCACAGATTGCTGGGTTTTAGGATCACGTCCTTCTTTTGACCGCGTGTTCTTACTTGGGTTTTGCGTTGAGAAATGAGGGATTAAGGTTATTAATTTAGGTTTTTCGATTATACTGCATTGGTGAAGTGAATGAGGAGACCAGTGCCCATTGAGGCATTGATAATGGATTTGATAAAGGATAAGAATGACCTTTGGTTTAGTGATTTAATGCAGGCTTTAAGGGCTTGGTATCCAGATGTTACTGAGAAGGAGGCATTGAGGGCTTTAATGAAGCTTGAGCTTAGTAGGTTGATAATAGTGCAGAAGATAGTTAAGAAGGATAGTGTAACGTACCATATAAGGGTTGTTAAAGAATGAGGGAAAGAGATAAAGGGTATTTTTTCATTCATTATTGGGTCATGTGAATGGGTGTTACTGAACTTGGCAAGTTAATACCCGATAGTGTCAGGAAGACTGTGGACTTTGCGCAATTATCAAACAAATCCATCGCGTTGGATGCTTATAATACTCTCTATCAGTTCCTGGCATCAATTAGGCAACCAGATGGTACGCCACTCATGGACTCCAGGGGTAGAGTGACGAGCCACCTAAGTGGGCTTCTTTACCGAACCATTAACCTCCTTGAAAATAGGATATGGCCCATCTATGTGTTTGATGGTAAACCACCCGAGGAAAAGACATTGGAGATAGTCAGGAGGAGGCGAGTTAGGGAGGAGGCCATGGATAAGTGGGCTAAACTACTTGAGGAGGGAAAGAGGGAGGAGGCAAGGAAGTATGCGCAAAGGGCCTTGTTTCTCACTGATGATATGGTTAGTGATGCGAAGAAGCTCCTATCATTAATGGGAATACCCATAGTACAGGCTGCAGCGGATGGCGAGGCACAGGCAGCATTGATAGCTAAGGAGAATAAGGCATGGGCTGCCGGTAGTCAGGACTATGATTCATTATTGTTCGGTGCACCTAGGTTGGTTAGGAATCTAGCCGTGACTGGGCGTAGGAAGTTGCCGAATAAGGATGAATATATCGAGGTGAAGCCCGAAATCCTGGAGTTGAATGATGTGCTTAGGGCATTGAAACTAAGGGACAGGACACAATTGATAGACCTGGCAATACTACTAGGTACTGATCTAAATCCAGACGGCATACCTGGTATTGGGCCCCAGAAAGCCCTTAAGTTAATACAGGAATTTGGAAACCTCGAGAAACTGATCCAGGGTCCTCTTAAAAATGTTCAATTTCCCACTGATCCCTTGAAAATACGTGATTACTTCCTAAACCCACCACATAACCCGAACTACACCATAGAATTTAAGCAACCTAATGAGGAGGGGATCATTGAGTTCCTGGTGCGTGGGCACGACTTCAATGAGGAGAGAGTTAAAAATGCTGTGGAAAGGCTCAGGAAGGCAATGGGTAGGAGAAGGGAATCAACGCTAGACTCATTCTTTGGTTAAGGGTGTTTGAACTGGGTTAAACTTAAAATAATCAAGGTCATATCCATGCTGGGTACTCGCATGGAGCTGGCATTATCAATAACTGGTTCGGTACTTAGTTGGGTATCCAGTATCATATCATCAGCAATACAGTTACTATATTCAATAATTGATTACATATTAACAAGGCCGGAGGTCAATATACCATTCCTATGGCCAATAATAAACTTCCTAAACCACGTACCAATAATAAATATAATAGTACACTTCATCCTCTGGAGGCCGATATTCGACCTACTCTTCGTACCTGGACTAGTATCAGTCCTAATAGCCCTAATCTTCATAATATGGTTTGAGAGAAAGTTAACGGCTAAGGTTCAATGGAGGATTGGACCACTCGAGGTTTCGAGGCCCATAGGCGGTTTTCTACAGCCCTTCGCCGACTTATTCAGGTACATGTTCCAGGAATTCGTGGTACCACTACAGGCTGATAAGAATTACTTCGTTCATGCCCCAGCCATAGTATTCATACTGTCAACACTGCCCGTATTCTTCATACCAATAGGGCCCATTCAATCTAATGGTGTTGTTAATGGGATCTACGGCGTATACACAGGTTATGACGTATTAATCGCCCTGGCCTTAATAACACTGTTTAACATAGGTGTAATACTAATTGGCTGGGCTAGTAATGATAGGTTCACCTACATAGGTACCGTGAGGGAGGCACTACTGTACACAGGTTATGAGGCTATACTCATACTATCGATCGTTGCAATACTAATCATATACGGAACTGCAGACCCATTTAAGATAGTTAATTGGCAGGTAATGCACCTACCCGGTATAATAGTAAACCCATTGGCCTTCCTAGCCTTCCTAATAGCCACACTCATGGCGACCTCAAGGTTCCCCTTCGAAATAGCAGAAGCCGATACAGAGATAGTCCTAGGCCCATACACCGAGTATAGCGGTATTGTATATGGCTTGGTAATGACCATGAGCTACGAAAAACTATATGTAATGAGCCTACTAATGGTTCTATTGTTCCTAAATGGATGGGTTGGGCCACCAATACCATATTTTGGAGCCTTGTCATACGCAATATGGTTTGGCATAAAAACATATATAGTAATGATGATCATGGTATTCACGAGATCAGTATACGGTAGATACAGGCCCGATCAAGCCCTGAAAATGAGCTGGACCTCACTACTTGGATTGGTAACAGCCGCATTGATTCTCTCCCTGGTAATTAAGCTTCTCTAATTATTTTAAATTTAAATAATATTCTATATTATTATTAAAAATCAACTAAACAATTAAAATAATGCACAGTCAGCAGAAAATGTTTTGTATTATATACATTACTTATTAATAAGTAGGCTAACCACTAAGTTAATAAGGAGGCTTTCCAGGACACAAGTCAATGGTCATTTGCCCCGTATGCGGTAAGGAATATGCAAATTCAAGTTCGTTATTAAAGCATGTGAAATTAAAGAGTAGATATGACCCAACGCACATGGCCTTCTGGATGGAGTTCCAGAAATACATGAGCACGCCAAAGGAGGACTGGGCAATGCTGACAAAAACGGACTTATTCAGGGAATTCCTACGGGAGAGAGGACTACTTTAAAACTATTAACCAGCACTACATCACTACTTTAACTAATAACCTAATTAATAACCGCAACGCCGATAAGCCGTGGGAAAAAGAAGAATTAAGACAGCCACCCAGGAAATCCTGGAATACCAACTAAACTGGCCAATCAAGTTAAGGGAATTATCAATAAAGCTTCAAGGCAAATCCCACAAAATAGTACGGGAAGCCATTAAACAATACGCAAACGGATTACTGAACAAGGACACACTCATGGAAATAATCAAAATAAGCGGCATCCCGCTAAATAAACATGTAAATCCTCAAAGGTATGTAGTTCATGATGATCATGAAGAAACCCTAGAGGAAGTAGAGGAAACCATAACCAATGAATTCGAGGAGGTACAGAACGAGACCGAGGAGGTTAGGGAGGAATACCTCGGGCAAGGAGTAATCAGGAGGTTGATGAGTAATGATTGATGAGTTAATACGTAAATACGGCAAATACATGGGAGGCATTGATTACGAAAAAATACTAAACGACCTAATGAACGAGGAAGAAAGGCTGCGATTAATCGAGGACCGGTTAATAGGCATAGACACGGGGCAGCAATTAGACCATGAAAAAATAATGAATCTGGAAAGAAGAAGACTAATTCTAAAGTACATAGATTTGAAGAACCAGGAGGCAAAAACCCTTGAGTTAATCAAAGAACTAAAACTAAGGAATTACCCAAGGGCCGAGGTGACAAAGGCAATAAGAAAACTAAGGGAAATAAGAGGGCAATTACGCATGGTAAGACGGGAATTGAAAATAAGAGGCACAGAGAATCCACAAACATACCAAAAGACTTAAAAAGCACGTAATTTAATGGGTAACGAGCCCCGGTAGTATAGCCCGGTCAAGTATGCGGGCCTCTCGAGCCCGTGACCCGGGTTCAAATCCCGGCCGGGGCATTAAGTCATGCGATTAACTCCTTTAATTATTACCGCACATGACCATGATTCAATCGATGACCACCCATGTAGGGTTTAAATATACGTACCAAGGTAATAGGTAGCTTAAATCATAATTGCTTATGAGAACTGGGCGGAATGACCATTATCAAAGAACCTAGGAATATATTCTTAAGGTATTATTAACTACTAGAGTGTGAGGAGTTTAGGTATGCGTTGTATTTGTATTGTTTATTTCTGGCCTTACCTTCCATACCCTTAGTGCCCCATCCCAGTGCATTCACTGCGTTCTTCATTAACTTCTCGGTACCCACATTACTCACCAATCTCTCGACAATGCTTACCCAGGCATTGAATGAATCCCTACTGGGCGCCACGCAATTAATTGAGCCTAAACTCATTACCTGAGGCCTATATAATTCCATTAGTCTTGAGCCATCCTTGGGCGACAGTATAATCACGCCTTGAGAAATGAGCCCAGGGGTCACTACCATAGTGTCGAAGTATTCCTCAAGTCCTGAATCCTCGATGATCCAGATAATGGAATAAATATCAAGGCTCGGTCTCAGGGCTACCCAGGCAACACTGGCAAGCGGCCTCATGAAGAACAAGTCAAAGCCCCTGAAGTTACTCAAGGCCGTGCACCAGTAATTAAGGAAACTGAGACCTTTGGAACTGGGGTACGTTGGCCTAAAACCGCCAATCAAAACCCTAACCATAAATGATAATCACCTAGCTAGTTCAGCCCTGGTTTCGGCTTCGGTCTTCATCTCCATCTTCGGCCTTACCTGCAGTATCTCAACCTCATCAAGCGGCCTAATCCCGAGTCTCTCCCTGACCTCCCTGGGTATTGTGAACTGCCTACTCGCCGTGCGCCTAGTCCTAAGTAGGAGTACGTTCCTTAATTCAATAATTTTGTCATTGTACTTTATTGTTATGTCTGCGTAATGGGCCCAGTCAATACCGAGGTCTCTAACAAGCCTAGCTGGAAGTAGGACTTGGTTATTAATGTAGACCTTCGTCCTATAGGGAAGCCCATTAACCAGTAAACTCCTGGGCATTAGGATTAAAATTCAATTCCTAATTAAAAAGGCTTTCGATAAAATTAACAAAGAGAGGTTTATGGGAAATGGCGAATTGAGTATATACTAACCATTTACCAAGATCGAAATGCTTGATATATGATTGCTAGAACGGGTAGTATGGTTCATGAATTAGTACCGTAAGGCTTCGCAACACTAACATACGCGTTACCCACCCTATTAGTCCTAATTACGTGGAGTCTTGATAATGCCGTGTTCACTAGGCCATGTATGAAACCCTCCGTGAATGAACCATCAAGCTCCTCATCGAAGGGCTCCTCAAACTCAATCCTAACCTCACCACCGGAAACCTCCAGGCTCCTAAAGACAAGCCTGTTATAGGCTGTCGCCGTGTATAGGAGTGACCTAACCGTGGTTGTTGGGTCCCCGAGGGGTATCTCATTGACTGATGCCTTCGCGTATTCATAACCAAGCCTATACAGAGTCCTCACCAATTCCTGAACACCCACCTGTTGTAGGACTGCCTTTAGGGCATTTATGAACTGCCTCCTCGAGAAGGCTATGGGTATCACGGACTCATTAATGACATTGACCAACTCAACACCCTCAGTAACAAGCCTATTAATGATAGGCATCGGGTCCCCACTAACGCCAAGCATTATGGCCCTAGTATTACCAACACCACTGGTTGTATCAAGTCCAAGATTGCCAACAACTAAGGTCAAGTCACGAAGTAGACCAGGCCTATCCCTAACAACCCTAAACAACAACCAGGGCATTGGGTTTTGCCCTGTGAGAAAATTATTTAAATCTTAGCCTGTTAATATTAAAAATTACTTAATATATTCCGAAAAAGAATTGATTAATAGCCATTAATCGAGTACATTAAAGTCAAAGAGTAGTCCTCGATTTAATAGCGCCTTGGTTTGTAATTGCCACACCCCCTAATCTCATAATTAATGCTCATTAGTATCCGCTCATAAGTTTTAGGACCTCACTTCATGATTAACCACCTTCTTACCGCACTTAATTACATTGAGAATTTTGCCTATGAATCCGTTGATTGAATCCATAATCAGTACCTTCGAAGACCTCACTTCGTAGTGCTTCCTCGTAAAATTCCTCTGTACCACTTTTTCCTCTTTGNNCTTAATGAATCTTGGTTTTAATTAATCCAGTGGCTTGCTTTTTCCTATCAATTTCCCTGAACAGGTATGCCGAGATCCAAAGCATTGTGCCAGCCACCATGTAACTCCTGCCTATACTAATGGAGTTAGCCAGATATCCTGATACCAGGGAGCCTGATAAGTACGCTGATCCCGTTATAAGATTATAAACACCAAGTCCTCTACCTTCCTCACCATTCTTTAATCTCTCGAAAACCATCACACTGGACGCCGTGTAAAACGTGGAGTATGCAATACCTGCAGCCAATGGGTATAGTGTTAGGCCCGCGATAATCATAGACTCCGGCGTTGATGCAGTTAAACCAATTAGGAAATATGATAATCCCCTCAGTACCAGTGAACTTGATGAAGCCCTCGCATTACCACCAAGTATGCGTATCATGCGTGGAGTAATCATGAAACCAACTATCTGAATACCCATGCCGATGGAGATTATGGACATTACCCAGGACTTCGACAAACCACCAACCCTCAAACCATAAGGATAGAGCGTGTTGAAGATCCCAGATGAGAAGTAGAAAATAATGAGCGCAGCATATAGAATCATTAACTCACCTAGACTAACCCCACGCACTTGGCCCTTAATTACCCGCTCGCGCATCGTAATCTTTGCCCCACCAGTGACTTGTGGTACCTTCATCAATGACCAAATGGTGGAGATTATGGGTAGTAAACCCATGATCAGCAAAATGTCCTTAATATCCATGAAACTCGACAATACAGCAGCCGACACATCCCCAATTAGGTAACCCAGTGAACTAATGAAGTTAAGCACAGAGTAGGATTCATTCAACTTAAGTTTGCTTGAGGACTTAACTAGGATGAAGCTCATGGAAACACCCACGGCTGATGAAAATAGTGATGAAGAAGCGTAGTAAAGGGCTATCTGCGGAATACTTGGCGTGTGGGTGAGTACTAGGATGAATGATGCCGTGCCGAGAAAGCCCAGGGTCAGTATTCTCCTACTGCCATAACGATCAAGTAGGAAGCCCCACAGTATTGGAGCAATAATACCAGCCGCAGAGCCGGCGGACATTGCATAACTAACATCGATGGGACCACCCCTCAGTGAGACTATTTCAAGCGTAATCAACGTACTCAGGGGACCAACAGCAACACTATAGGGCAGTAAAGCAGCTATCCACCTAACCTCCCGATCACTAGGATCCATACAAGCCAAGCCCGAAAACAAACCTATTTAAACATGTCTCATAACAAGCCACGAATTAAGCAGGAAAACAGGCCAGGTCTATTAAGGTTCAATAAAATTAACTTACCAATTTACCTCTCTCAACTGTTATTTTCCCATCCTTTATTACCATTATTACCTTCGATATATCCTTGATGTTCTCAATTGGATTACCGTTGATTACTATTATGTCCGCGAGAACTCCTTCCTTAATTAAACCCGTGTTTATCCCAAGCATGCTTGCTGCATTTGATGTTGCCGCCCTCAGTGCATCAATGCTACTTAAACCGCCTATTTCAGTCATGAGTTGAAGTTCGATCCAGTTCTTGCCCATGTCAATGTCCAGGTTCGTCTTGAAGCCCAGGTCTGTACCCATTATTATTATGACCCCATACTCCCTCGCCTTTCTAATCACGTTGGCAATGCTCTCCCTAACCTCGGCAATTTTCTCTAGACCCCATGGGTCAATACCAATCTGCTTCCCATACCTATATATCAACTCCTGAACAGCGAGTGTAGGCGTTAATGAGACGCCTTTCTCAGCCATTAACTTCAGTGTCTCGTCCCTTAGAAGCGTGCCATGCTCAATAGTCCTAACCCCAGCCTCAACCACTACCCTAGCCCCCAGGTCCCCATGCACGTGGGCAGCCACGTACGTACCCACCTTCTCAGCCTCCTGAGTAATAGCCCTAATCTCATCAAGCGTGAATTGAGGCCACTCAGGCTTGTCGCGCTGTGACAATACACCACCGGTGGCCATTATT
>DAJV01000121.1:0-694 GCA_002496475.1 Vulcanisaeta sp. UBA163
CGTAAACACGAGTGGGTATGGACCGGAGGATGCCACCCAACCAACACCGCTTTGCCAATATTCCTGGCTTGGGTATGCCTCATATAGTGGTGCCCATAGTGCGTTGGCCTGCCCCGTGGAGTATATCCCGGATCCCGTACATGCATAGGTATTGTTTATGAAGTTGAATATGCACTTTAGCGTTGTTGTGTAGGTCATCGTGTTTGGGCTTATGTTGCAGGCACTGCCTGGTGCTATTGCCGCTGTTAGGTTTATGGAGTAGTCCAGTGTTAGGTGTTGTATTCCTAGGCTTGGTAGGTCGTAGGTTTGTTTGGCGCCTGTGGATATTAACGATATATTCCCGCCTGAGTAAATGTACCTTATGCCTGGTATTCCGAGGGCTCCGTAGAACCCAGTCACCGCGGTTATGTTTGTCTTTAGGTTGCTCTCCGGTACTACCAGTCCTGTTGGTGTGTATATGCTGTCGATCATTAGCTTTAGTTGGGATTCGATCACGTTTGATAGTGAGTATGATACAGGCATTGACGTTAGTGCGTGTAGGTATAGGGCTACTCCCTCGTTCATTAGGAATTGGCTGTAGTTGATGGCGTAGCCCATTACCACGGTATTCATAACCTCTATCAATTGCTCAACGATTACCTGCGGGTCATACTTAAGAGCGTAGTAAACGCTCCTTTGGTATATATAGGCTGGG
>DAJV01000121.1:700-13360 GCA_002496475.1 Vulcanisaeta sp. UBA163
CAATGATTAGTAATCCTTGACCCCTCTTTCCAAGGCTTGCCATGTCACATCACCCCATTGGGCTGAATTGATTACCGCCGTAGTACAAGTATAACGATGCATAGTAGGCTGAGTCCCCGATGTAGATGAGTGATGTCGCCGTACCCACTGGTGCATTCCTTATTGTTTTTCCAAAGACTATGATCCTATTACTTAGGTAAAATTGTGGTGATATTCCGTAGGGTATTACTAGGATCTGTGACTTAGGTATGGTACTTGACTGCCCCTGGGAGTTTCTGTAGACGGTAACTATGAGGAACATTGGTGAGCTTGGTATGTTCCAGTAACACACGGAGCTCTTTTCGCCACTGTTTGGATTACCATTGCCGGGGTAGGTGGTTGTGCAGGGTACTGGGTATGACTGCTGGCTATTGCCGTTTGCTGGGTTTAGGGTAAAGTTTGTTTCCTGAAATACATAACCATAGACTGATTTATATATTGCCATTACCCTTAATCCAAGTGATTTTTTCCCAGTGCTATTGTAAATATTTTCCAGACAAGTCGTGCTGAATACACTTGGGTCCATGAATAGTATTGAGTTCATGTTTGTGCTGTTGGGTAGTATCATCACCATTAGTAGTGGTATTGTTACGTTGTTTGGCCATATCAAGTAGCCATGGTCTCCAATCCCACTTAAACTCGCGTATGCATCTATGTAAATACTCGATGCATTGCTTATGTACGGATGGTTCACGGTTAAGTTACCTAATGCATTGGCGCAGTTTAGGTTTGCCATATTGAAGGTAACCATGCCATTATTATTCGTGGTTTCTGGCGGTGATGTTCCTGTACATATTGCGAAACTGAACTTATTATTACCCTTATTATTACCCAGGTTGTTGTAGTACATTATTGTGTATGTTATTTGCACTATTGCGTTAGGTACTGGCTGTGGTGGGCTTGTGTTGAACCTAGTCACCTTCACAGTTATTGTGTTTGTTGACGTGTTATTTATTACCGTGACATTGAACACTGGGTATATCACCAATTTAAGATCATAGTTATTGCTCAGACCCAACATTTCCTTTACCGTTGCGTAGTTAAGTATGGTTTTTCCTAACCCAATTGGCATTAGTATGAAGTAATTTGTTATGTATAGGCTTGTAATGTTGAGACTGTTTAGGTAGCCGAAGAAGCCGTTAGATGAGGATGGTATTGAGCATATGGCGGTTTTTCCTGGGGGTGGTGGTAGTGGGTTTATTAGGTTTTGGTAGTCCCAGTATGTGAGGGCTAGTACCTTGAATGGGTCTAGGTGGTATGGTTGGTTTGGCTCTGCCAGGCCGAAGGCGGCTAGTTGGTTTGCGTTTAGGCCCCAGTTGATTGGGTTCCCTGGGCTTGTGACTATGTATTGGAGTAGTGATTGTGCCTTGGCGTTTAGTTGGAAGGTGTTTACCTCGGAGCCTGCGGAGTATGAGTAGTTTGGTATTAGGGCTATGAATACGATTATTGCGATTATTATTGCTGGTATTATTATTGCTACCTCTATTGCGCTTGTTTGACCATTAATCATTGCCTTAGAATTAGTCATTATATTAATAAATTGAATGATCAGTTTTTAAACCTAGCTATTCATAAACTTCCAAAGCAGATACGAGGCGTGTTAAGGCAAAAACGCTTTAATAGGGGTCTGTGTATCATCACTTCGTCATGGCTAGGCAGCCATATGTGTTTGGGGAGGTTGAGGTTCCAGACGGTGTTAAGGTTGATATTAGTGGTAATAGAGTTATTGTTAAGGGTCCATTGGGCACCCTAGAGAGGGACTTCGGTAATATACCAGTCATTATAAGGACTTCCGACAGCTCCATTATCGTTGAATCATACTTCGCCGGTAGGAGGGAGAAGGCTATTGTTGGTACCGTGGCTGGCCACATTAGGAATATGATTCTTGGTGTTACGAGGGGTTGGAGGTATAAGCTTAAGATCGTGTTTTCCCACTTCCCAATGAATGCCAAGGCCCAGGGTAATCAATTAATCATTGAGAATTTCATGGGTAGGAGATCGAAGATTACGCTTAACATACCCAAGGGCGTTAAGGTGTCGACTACTAAGGATGACATTGTTATTGAGGGTATTGATAAGGAGGTTGTTAGTCAGTTTGCAGCTGCCGTTGAGTTGGTGACCACGTTAAGAGGCGAGGAGAGGATTAGTCCGCATGGTCGTGAGGGCGGTCCAGGCGTTCTTGATGGCATCTACGTATATGCAGTTGAACACATGAAGTAAGTTTATCACCAGGGTTAGAGGGGTTTACCGATAAGTATAGGTTCTCAATACCGATCCTGGTTACTGCCTCCTTAAACCCATATAACATACTTAAAATCTCGCTCCCTGGGAGTATTATTCAGTGGTAGTTGGCTAAGTATGGTGGGGATTCTAGGTTTGCTAAGTCATTGAATACGTCTAGGGCGTGCTCAAGGTACGGCTTGGTTATCAATAGGGACTTGCCCTAAACATACTCAAGCACTGGGCTGGGAATCAACTCAACCGCCTGCGGAGCCCCACCCAAAACCCGCAGTGACTAATAAGCAGGAATCCCCTTCAGTGGAGGTCAGTTTACTCTAGGTAAATCCCGGATTTCTCAAGCCTTCTTTCTATGGCGTCTTTGTCATCCGGATAATAATTAATGGCTTCCCTTATGTACTTCCTGTCTATGTTCAGTTTGCTCTCTGGATCCGCCAGTATTTCGGCGATCCTTGATAGAAATTCATCACCCTCCTCACTGGCCTCCCTTGCCTTTAGCACCAGTAGATCCTCCAGCCTTATGCTTCTTATTTCTAGCCCATTTACTTTAATCCTTAGGGAGTTCCTTATCATACCCTCAGGTATGTATATGTCGAGTAGGTTCTCCATTAGGTCCACCCTGACCACTTGCGCGTCCACCAGTATTTCGTAGTACATCATGCCGTTCATGTCCATGCCCACATCCCAATCATTGTCCTTTGCTATTTCCTCGAAGAGCTCTGGCTCTGTCACGGTTGATTTATTTATTATGAATATGTCTATATCATGGACATTCCAATTAACGCCATACAATAGGGGTAGCACGGCGCTTCCAATTAGCATGAAGTCAATGCCCCTCTTGCTCAACTCCATGCTGACCTTTACTAAGGCTTTTTTTATTAATTCCACGGTTTCTCTCAATTGATTATTCGTCATGCGTAGACTTTAAAATACCATGTGAATTTAAGTATTTTGCAGAGAGTATGTCGACTCCGGGTTTTAAGGCCGTGGGCATAAGATTTGATTACCTACACGCCGAGAGACTTCAGTTAATACTACCGCAGACCCAGGTGGCATTCAATGTGAACCTCGTAATAGGGCCCAATGCAACACTTAGGAATGATATAGTGGAGATACCGTTCTCCCTAGCTGCTAATTCAAACCCATCAATCGTCAGCATATCGATAAGGGGCGCGTTGATAATACAGGGTGAACCAAGGCAGATTGAGGAATTGGTTAAGTCCGTGAATTCCGGTAAACCATCACAAGTAATTCAAATGATGATTGGGCAATACGTATTCTTCGAAGTAAACCTACTCCTCAAGGAGTTGGGTATACCGCCGGCAATGCCCATTGCTCTCCAGCCGCAGCAGAGACAGGGCGAGGGAACCACAATGTATGCTTAACCCTGCGCTTGCCGCATTGATTGGAACTTCCTGATTGCCTTAACTGTGTACTGTAGTGGGTTTTTAACGCCGCAGCCCAGGTTGGTTGGGCATAGCCCTAGGCTGTTCATTTCCTGGCAGGACGGGGGCATGTAGAACTTATGTCCTCCTCTAAGTCCCGCTATGTGCTCCACTTGGTACCTTGTTACCCTCTCATCGAAGTCGGTAACGGACTTGAATAGGTTAACCACGTCCTCAACGCAGTCCTCCATTGACCTACCCTCTAGGTCATGGCACCTCCTAAGCATGTAGGCAGCCACTGCAAACCTAGCCTGATGGCTTGGGTTACCGCCGGACTTAATCTCATTAATTATTGACTCCACGCAGGGGGGCGTTAACCCACTCACTTGAACCCTAAACCTACTCACTGACTTGTTTCTATACTCCATGAGTTCCCTCATGCCGCCTAATGCATCTACTAATTGCTTCGTCTCATCAGCATTCTCCGATGCCTTAGTTATGAACTCAAGGACCCTCTTCTCAACAACCTCCTCAACTAGCCTAACCAAGTCCTTGTACGTAATCAAGACCCAACCCTTGAGTAGATACCTATTGACGAGTTTCCAGTATGGGTCATTCCTAGGCATGTGTCTCAGGTAATCCCAAACCCTGACGCCAACGTCGAAGGTTAGGGCTAGGTTCTCATTATAAATGTCAAGTTCCCTCAACCTCATGGTATTGATACCAAACTCCCTGGCAACATACGTTATGCAGTCCGGGTCCTCTAAAGCCAACTTACTGGAGAACCTCTTGCTTTCAACATCTGCGAATCTTCTCCACAGGGACTTATCGAGGTGCGCCGCAAGGACTACCGCCACGTAATGCGCAAGTAATTCGTCCTCCCCCAGGTCTAGGTCGTCAGTTATTGACCCCCTAAGCACGGCCTCACTGAGTATCTCATAGGCCCTCTGCAGTAGTTGCCTACCCATTACTGAGTTTGCTAAGTCATTTATGTAGATACCCCTCTCGCTTGTTATTTCCCTGAACCTCGCAAGACCCTCCTTACTAAATGGGTACTTAACGATAAAACTCACATAATCATTAAAGCACCTAAGCACTTCAAGACTCACCAGTGGTTAGTCCACATCTGGGTATATAAAGAAATTAGGTTTAGTGCTTGCCGTATTACAAGGATGTTGCGTACCGCTGGTGAAAAATGCCTGAGGTAAACTGATCCCAGGTCGCATTATTGAGGCGTGTTTTTTCCCTACCTAGTTGTAATTGCACCCTGTATGTCGCTACACCATGCCTAAGGCCCCACTGCCCTAGTTACATGATCAATCAATTAAGGTATGAGTGGGGTCATATGCTATGTAGTTTATCCATTATTAGTGCCTTGCCTAGGTCGTGAATACTACTTATCTTAATGAATAGTCCACCGCCTATCTTGGACAACCTCATTAGTAGTTCATCATCGCTGTTCTCACCGATGGCTATGGTGGATATTGTCGTGCCACTCCTCCTAAGCTTAACAGCCTCCTTAATGCACATGCTTGAGTTTACTGTCCTGCCATCAGTAACGCAGATCACGTGCTTGGAATTACTCCTTGACCTAGTTAGCACGTCCCTAGATCTCTCCAGGGCATTTGCCAGGTTTGTACCGCCGCCAGCATATACGTACTTAAGCATGTAATTCATCTGCTGCCAATACCTCCTGACCTGGTGCAGTCCCCATAATACATCGGCTCTGAAATTAAAGAGGATCATTGCCAACCTGTCATTGGCCTTGGAGAGGAATTGTATGTATTGGGTCACTGCGTCCTTGGCGATCTCGATCTTTGGCATACCATTACTGAGCTCCCTCATACTGCCTGAAACATCAAGGCATAGTACAATGTCTATTGTCTTTACGTTAGCGTACTCCTTCACCACAATGTCCTTATTGGTGAAGACCTTGTGCATCATCGTCTTCCTGCTCAGGTTCATGGCGGTCCTCTGGAGGTCCACGTCGAAGTAATTATCACCAACCTTATACTCCCTGACACTAACCACGTATGTTGGGTACTTATCAATGTCAGTGAACTTAACAATCTTAACCTGCCCCATACCGCTCATTGCATTTCTAACTACATTCCTCAGGGCCTCGAACATCCTCTCACCCTCCCTACTCCTCCTGAGATCCATGGGCAGAAGCCCGTAATTCCTTAGGTAAGGCTCCATTTTCCTCAGAACCTTGCTCTTCTCCATGATATTAGAGTATGGATCTATGAACATGTTTATTAACTGGGCTAGGTTTAGGAAGTTCACCGTACCAACACCACCATAGAGTATTTCATAAATAGTGGATATTATTGAGTCAAGCTTAGCATCCTTACTGTGCTCATCAACGTTGGTAATCATAGACCTACTGGTCATAAACTCCTGGTTCTCCTCCGTACTATACTCCGCGCCAAAACCACCACCAATATTACCAGTACTCCTCTCATTAGACTCCTCGGTATTCTCACCCTCACTGAGCTCACCCTCATTACCTGCATTAAAACCAGTCATCTGTTGCATTGCTTGGTCCTCCTCGGGCTCACCATGCTTCCTCTCAATATCCTCAAAGGCCCTCTCAAAGGCCTCTTCCAGGACTCTCTTCTTATCATCAGGGTTAGAGGTCTCTACCGATAAGTATAGGTTCTCAATACCGATCCTGGTTACTGTATCCTTAAACTTGTCATAATCAACACCGCCCTCAAGTAGTATTCTCATCATTATATCGCTGGCTGCCGCCTCGAAACTCCTCACTGAACCCGGCCTAACAACCCTTGAATCCACCTGTAAATACCCATAAACCTTACTAAGTACCCTGGTTATTACCTGCGCCGGGTCGACATTTTCACCCAAGTCCTAACCCCAATTGTAATTAATTACACGCTGTATTAAATAACTTACCCATTTAATCACCCATGGTAATCACTTCCTTGAGTACCTCCTGTACATCATCACTGCCTCGTCAAACTTACGGGAAAGGTAGTCCCTCTTCTCCACCTCATTTGCGAAGTTGCCACGCACCACATTAACCATGTTACTAATGACCTCCCTCTTCAAGTCATTCAATGAGACCTCCTTACCCTCAAGCCAAGCCCTTGACATGGCGGTGGTTATTGCGTAAATGGCGGACCTAATGCTTGGCCCAACCTCGATATTGCTGTCCTGGGAGACCAGGGTCATGAACGTGGCCGTGACCTCAGTCATGGCATCCGGCGCCTTCAAACCCAGGTGCTCCATGTATAGGCTACTCTTCCAGGAAAGTATTGACTTCAGGAGATCCTTGTCTGGGTATGGTATCTCCACAACCTTCATCCTATCCGCCAATGCCTCACTGAGTTCATAAACACCTGAGTACTCGGCTGGGTTTGACGTGGCTATTACGAGGAAGTCACTCCTTATCTTGAAGCCCCTGATGAATACGTAGTGCTCCTGGAGGACTTGAAGCAGTGCCGCCTGGCTGTATGGATTTAACCTATTTATTTCATCGAGTATTAGTATACCGCCGTGAGCCATCACCAGGGGGCCGGGTATATACGCCAGTGGGTGGTCAAGACCTGCCTGTAGTGCAACGGCTATGTCAATATCGCCGGTTAACTCCGTGGCGGTCATATGGCTGTGGCATGCCACCTCAATGTATGGAGGCTCCGATATGTGTAGTATTTCTGATAGGGATTCTGCTAGGGTAGTTTTTCCTATGCCCACGGGGCCCATTATGAGGATGTGCCTACCTACGGCGAGACTACTTAACACATCCATGGCTATTTCATTTAATCCCTTAAGCTCGCCCTCAAGCTCAATGAGGATTTTCTTAACGCCCTTAGTCCTTATTGCATCGGCAATCATTTTACTGACCTGAACCTCCTCCCTCTTAACCAAGTCTGAGAGTCGTGGAAGTAATGCCATCAAGTCCTTGCCTGTTGCCATTCAGTTCAAACGCCCCTATTGAGCTTTAAATTTTTAGTGCTATAGGCAATTTCTAAGTTGAGGATTACGGCTGCGCAAAACAGATGCGTAGTAAGGCGCAGGAGGAGAAAGGTATTAATATCCTTGCGTAATTACGCATTAGTCGACTCGAAAAGGTGGTTCTAGTGAAGTATGGTTATTCAGATGAGGAAGACTTAAACGAATATGAACTAAAGCGAGAGATAAAGGATCCAAAACAACGATGGGTCATTAGGATAATAAGGTCAATGAAGGACTACTACAAGAAGTGCCCGTACTACGACACGAGATCCAACGACTGCTTCATACTATTCAACACGGAAGACCACAAGTGCCCAAGGGAGGGCAGGTACGAGGGATGCCCAATACTCGAGGAGTTCCTGGCCGGTAAATACGACGAACTCAAGAAGAGGGGAATGCCAATACCGTATGACTTCAGGGACCTATCGCTATACTAGGAAATAACTCATTGAATAATCAAGCTTAAATAATTACGTAAATAATAATTATATCGTGGAAATACACACAGTAGGACCCAGTGAATTTCTGAGTATTGATGGACCCGCCAACATAAAGGTAATAGATGGCAAGTTATACGTATTAGGCGTTGAGTATGGGCCGGGAAGCGCGTTTACCGTAATGAGGGGCAGGAGGATAATAGCGAAGTCCTTAAGTAGTGGCAAGGTCGAAATCGTGCTAGGTCCAGAGGGTAACTTCGAGCGAGTAAGTGGTGATAATGAGGTTATAGATGTTTGGGACAGGGCCTTAGCGGTAATACCACTTAGGAACTCCATAGTGGTGGTGCTTGGTGCAATGGATGTTGGGAAGACCACGGTGACTACAATACTCGTTAATAAGGGAGTGAGGGAGGGACTCAGGGTAGGTGTAATTGATGGAGACCCGGGTCAGAATGACCTTGGGCCGCCAACCACGATTTCATCAGCCATTGCGGACAATCTCATAACTCACCTAACCCAGTTAAGGGGTTTGAGGTCGGTTTTTGTTAAGACAACGAGCATAGAGCATGTTTGGGATTACGTATTGAACTCCATCACTAGGCTAGTTAATGACCTTAGGCAGAATTATGGTGTCGACACGGTGATAATAAATACTGATGGATGGATCTCCGATGCAACGGCCATAGGGTTTAAGCTTGAGATCATTAGGCGGGTGGGTGCTAATTACGTGGTTGTTATTAAGCGGGGTAATGAAGCCGATGGATTAATTAATAAGTTGACCGAGTTTGTTGCGAGCCCAATTATAATACCGTCACCACCCAATGCCAGGATTAGGGATAGAGATGATAGGAAGATACGCAGGGAGATGGGTTATAGTAAGTATCTAATGCCGTCAAGGGACCTAAGCATAAACCTCAGGGAGAAACCAATCATAAACCTACCATTATACAGTGGGTTAATCTACGACAGACGCATGCTTAGTCTAATCAGGAGGAGCCTCAACCTGCCCCTGTATTATGTGGAGCAATGGGGTAACGCGGCCATAGCCATAGGCAACACCAAGGAGTACCAGGTCAGGAACCTAGGTAGTGTCAGTGTGGTGGTACTACCCATGAATTGGGAGAGGGGCTTGTTGGTTGCCCTGGAGGACGAGGACCATTACCTACTATCACTGGGTATGCTACGAAGAATTTACTATAATATAGGTAAGGCAGTAATATCTATACCCAGATCCTTTAACTATGAGGGTAGGATTAGCCACATTAGGCTTGGCATGATCAGGGTTAATGACAATTACGAGGAGGTAGAGAGAGTCCTATACATTAATAGACTTGAATCCCTACTATTCAATAGGGGACACGTATAGAGAAATGGCAGGTATACATTACACATCAACAGGAGAAAGTATTTTTAGGCAGTTCTCTATTAATGATTAATGGTTAACAGGGTTATCAAGAGGGACGGTTCTGAGGAGGACTTTGTAATTGAGAAGATCGTGGTTAGCATTCTCAAGGCTGGAGCACCGATAGATGCAGCCAGGAGGATAGCCAGGAAGGTTGAGTGCCAATTCATGGATGTGGATAAGATAACCGCCAAGGATCTAACCAAGGCAATACTTATGGAACTTAGGAAAGCCAATGAGGAGTGGTATAGGAACTGGGTAGTTTTCGATAGGGCGGTGAAGCGTAGACTAACCGAGAAGGAACTAGGTTAGGTACAAAACCAGTCCTGCTTATAGGGATCCTACTTCTTACTCTTTCCCTTGCCCTTCCCTTCCTCCCTTTTCCTCTTTGCCTCCCTACCTATTGGCTTTAGGCTATTTTCATAAACCATGTTTAGCAGGACTATAAATATCGTTGCGATTATCATCACCATTAACATCCAGGGAATGGGCCCCAGCGCCAATGGCCCCAGGGTGCCTGACGCAAATAGTTGGGAAATACTAGTGACGTTTTGTGGAGATACTGGGACAAAGGTGTAGCCATGCCTTATTAGGATAACTATGTATGCCGCTAGCCCCATCATTAATCCCGCATAGGCAACATTGGCGTACTTAACAACACCATCAAGCTTCATACGCATTATACCGCGGATAAACCCTTTTAAAACACCTCCTCTCTCACTAGCCGTAAATGCGCAGGGTCGTTTACCTAGGTAGGCACCTAATGCTTAAATCGAAGTACTTGGATAAACTTAGCAATGGTAGGTTCACGACAATTAGACTGGGCATCATTAGGCCTAGGTATAGGGAAGTCTTTATACATAGTGGTGGTGCCATGGTTGCGAAGGCTAGGATTGTGAATGTCTCGTACAAGAGGGTTTCTGACCTAACCGATTATGATGCTGTTATGGATGGGTTTACAAGTAGGCAGGTCTTAATTGATGAGTTAATGCGCATTTACAATAATGTTTCTGATGATGATTGGGTCACAATACTAACACTCGAGGTCACTAGAATGATTGGGCATAGGGACGGCAGCTCCATTGGACTCAACCCAGTCGACATTGCCAGACTTGCGCTTAGGTATAATGTGCCCATGAACGAGGAGGAAAGGAGGATACTCCAGGAATTGATCAATGAGGGCAGTATTCGTAAGGCGGCTATTAAGTTGTTCGGTTCCTTTAACGGCAGGGTGGTGATAAGGAGAGTCGTAAGAAGGGCGCTTAAGCACTTGATTAGTATGGGTGTTTTGAGTAATCATTAGGGCATGCGTTCTATCCCTATCTGAACCCTCATGTCCTCAATATCCCAATCCATGGTAAAGGCATTGGTTGACGCCCTATTGCTCACCATATCCGCAGCCCTAACCTCATTCATTATGTAATCCCTAAACTCGCTTATTGCAGTTAGTAGGTCGTTATTCCCTGTACTCACATAAACCCTAATCCTCTCATCAACCCTAAGGTTTGCCTTGGCCCTCATGGTCTGTATACGCCTCACGACCTCCCTAGCCAATGCCTCATAGTATAGCCTCTTGTCCATGACCTTACTGAGGCATATTTCATAACCCTTACCCTGGGCTCTAATGTACTCCTTCTCATCGCATTGAACTAAATCACTGACAAATTGAACCTCCTTAACATTAGCCAAGTACTCAAGTAAGTGCTTTACCTGCCCCAGCATGCCTTGGTCTCCTCCCTCAACCTTAACCATGGCCCTTGCCAATGGCCACCTCAGCTTCACCTTAATCCTATTCCTCATTTCAGCAATGTCGGAGAATAACGCAAACAATAAGTCGAAGGCACCCTCTAGCTTCTCATCAATGTATTCCTCACTTACCCTGGGTATTAACGTTAAATGCACACTTATTGCCTCCTCCCTCTCGAATTTCCTTATGAAGGTGTTCCACAGGTACTCAGTTACATGGGGCACAAGCGCTGAACCCATTATCAACACACCCTTAATAACCCTATACAGCACTGCGTAGGCTACGTACTTATCCTCCCTACTTTCCTCAGTCCAAACCCTACGCCTAATCAGCCTAATATAGCCGTGGCTTAAATCATCAACCACTAGGTTAACCCACTCCCTAGCCGCCATGTGTAATTCCATGTTATTCATGTAGTTAATGAACCTACGTAACCTACTATAGAACCTACTGAGCATCCACCTATCCTCGATTAAACCCTTACCCATTAACTCCTCGGGTCTGTGCACGGTTGGATCAAACTTATCAAGCGACATGTAGGTATCTGCAAATTTAACCACGTTCCACAGTATTGTCAATACGCTCCTTGTCTCGGCTATTTCATCGGGGTCCACGGACATGGTATCCCAGGGAGCGGACTTAGTCAGTAGGTAAAGCCTCGTTGGATCAGCACCCCACTTATTGAATAGGTCCTCAGCCCAGACAACATTGCCCTTGGACTTACTCATCTTCTGCCCATACTTATCAACAACATGCCCACTAATCAATATGGACTTATAGGGTGCCCTACCCATCCATAGGACCGAGGTCACCAGTAATGAGTAGAACCAACCCCTAGTTTGGTCAATGGCCTCCGTCACCCAGTCATACGGGTACAACCTACTGAATAACTCCTTATTCCTTAGTCCATCAACACTGGCTATCCATGCCACGCCACTGTCCATCCAAACATCAACAACGAAGGGCTCCCTAACCCACTCCCTACAGTCCTCGGTTTCCATCCTTACCATGTCAATCCACGGCCTATGAACAAGCATCTCACTCGGCACATTAGGTATGAACTTTGCATACTTCCTCAACTCATCCAATGAGCCTATTACGAGGATTTTGCTTGGATCATCCCTGCAACGCCATATGGGCAGTGGCGTGCCCCAAACCCTACTCCTCGATATCGTCCAATCCCTGGCATTGGCAACCCAATTATCGAACCTATCCCTAAGGAAGTCAGGGTATATCCTCACCTTCTTAAGCTCCTCAACAAGCCTATCCCTATGAGGGGACACCCTAATGAACCATTGCCTATCCGACCTATAGATCAGTGGTGTACCGCACCTCCAGCAGTGTGGGTAGGCATGCACTATGGTCTCATGGTGAAGAAGTAAGCCCCTATTCTTCAAATCATTTATAACCTCCTGGGACACATCAAGCCAGTAC
>DAJV01000058.1 GCA_002496475.1 Vulcanisaeta sp. UBA163
TCCCAACGCGTACATAGCCATAATCGGTGTTAGGGCGCACTCAAACGCGCCCTACCTATTTGATGAGGCTAAGAAATTGAGCATCACAATCTACACCATGGACCAGGTGGATTCCCTAGGCATTGACGCCATAATCAAGGAAGTCGTGAATAACATCGGCAACAGAACTGTTCACTTAAGCACTAATCTCGATGTCGTGGACCCAGCCTTCGCACCAGGCGTCAACAGTCCATCACCCGGAGGCTTCACGTCAAGGGAAATAATCAAGCTAACCCGCGAATTAAGCACTAGGTTAAGACCCAGAATCTTCGATATCGTTGAAGTCACACCACCATTTGACGTCAATGACGTAACTAGCATGCTCGCATCAACACTAATGCTCAACGCCATATGGGTCAGATGATGCGAGGTTTAGGAATAGATTGTAGTGTTGTACTAAGCAGATAGAATATAGATTCGATGTATTTTTAACTTAATTATGCCCTGAACTTCTTGACTTATTTTACGTATTTCCTAACCCTGTTCTCGGCCTCCTCCCAATTTAATACGTTCCAAATGGCGTCTATATAACCATTCCTATTATTCTTATATTGAAGGTAATATGCATGTTCAAATTCATCGACTATTAATATGACTGGCAATTCTGCAATGTGTTGGTTGTAGTGGTTTTCGAAGGTTGTGAATTCCAGGTTCCCGGTTTCTGGGTCGTAGTATAGTACGGTCCATCCACAGCCTGGTAATGACCTCATGACCTCGGTGAACAATGCCTTAAACCTGTCAACACTCCCGAACTGCTTCTTTATTAGGTCGCCTAGGTAGCCGCCTGGTGTTCCTCCACCCTTTCCCGGTGGCGCCATTGAATTCCAGTATAGTGTGTGCAGTTTGTGGCCGTTTATGTTGAAAAATAGGTTCCTCAGTAGTCCCTGTACGTCATAACTGGTTACGTCACCCTTAATTATCTTCTCGAGTCTCTCTATTGTAGCATTGGCACCGTTTACGTAACCCTTATGGTGACCGTTATAGTGCACATCAATTACTTGCCCACTTATGTGCGGTTCCAGTGCATTTATTGAATAGGGTAGTGGTGGTAATTCATACCTTTTGAAGAGATTTGCTGGAAGGCTCATCAAGAGCTTTGCTGGGGTTGGGCTTATTAAATGTTATTTTTGCATTATTTTAATTTGAGATGATGAAATGATGATTATTTTGTACATAGTTGGAGGATTTATTTCTGTACTCATAGGTGGTTGGCTTTTCACGAATTCAATGGAATACGTAAGCCACAGGTATAGGATTGGTTCCTCCTTCGTTGGTGCCGTACTATCACCAATCCTCACATCACTTCCAGAATTAATAGTATTTCTGATAGCCCTATTGCTCTATGGCGATGTTTCCGGCGAGGACGTTGCCGTGGGTACTATTATTGGGGAACCCTTTGTAGTGTCAACAATTATATACCCGATTATCTTCATTGTGGCTGCCATGGGCTTTTTCCTACGGCGTAGAGACGACGTGGTTCTTGAGGTTAATAAAGAATTAACAATACCATTTATCGTAGTCCTACTCCTATTTCCCACCGTACTCCTGCCTGCGATCATTAAGTCCCTAGTGATTAGATACTTGATTGCCGTGTTTTTGGTTACGGCATATCTACTTTACGTCCACACAATGAGAAATAGAGAGGGACTTGTAATTGAAGATTACGAGAGACTTTACATACTTAGGGTTATCAACAGGCTTAGGATTGAGCGGATTGCGTTTATTCTTCAACTCGTGGTTTCCGTGGCCTTACTATTCATGGGTTCCAGGGCATTGGTTGAGGGCATTATTGATTTGTCTAAGTACCTCATGCTTGATGTGATGGGGTTATCAATAATAATAGTGCCGACGGCTACGGTGCTACCTGAATCAATAACTGCGGTAATATGGGCTTGGAGAGAGCGTGATACCATGGCTGTTGCCGCATTAATTGGTGAGAAGGTTCTTTACTCGACTATCTACCCAGCATTGGTTCTCATAGCTACCAGGTGGTTACTGAGTACTGAGGCTTTGGTAAGTGTTGCAATTGTTGAGGTGGTTTCCTCCGTAATGCTTTACCATGTCATTAGGGGGAGGCTAACCTGGGACGTGGCTGTGATAGGACTTACCGGCTATTTGGTTTATTTATTTATTTTCATGCATTGCATTTAGGACCTCAATAATATCAAGCAAGGTGATCCCCATAAGGACCTGGAGTTAACTCGCATTTATTCCCCTGTTGCTTGAGATTAACGCATTATCGATATCCTTATTAACGCTACGCGGTATTTCTAATATCACGCACTTCCCATTCTCAATGAGTGGAGTTTTTGCGAATAGTGGGAAAACTCAACATCCAGATGAGCATTTCGAGGGGTAGTAGGTTCAGGATTATTATTAGTGGCATTAATGCCATGTATTGGTTAAGCATTTCCTTAAGTTCCTCCTCATTCATTGAGTTAATTTTACTAAGTATCTCTTGTGATATTCCCCTCAGTTTCTCATACGCCTTTTGCGCCTCCTCGAGTCCGGTCGGTGTTAGGTCAAAGACCTCTTTCCTGAACAATATGCCCTTTTTGACCCTAGTGATCAATTTATCAAGTTCCAAGTACTGCAACTCATCCTTGACTTCATTAACATCCCTACCGAGGTAATGCGCTATCTCCTCAGAAGTTAATGAACCCCTCTCCCTGAGTAAGATGAGGATTTGCTCATCAAGTGTTAACTCCATTAGCAATACTGAGGGTGAAGTATATAATAAACCTTGCTCACACGTTGTGTAATGCCCAGGGCTAGGCTTGGACGTGTTTGGGTTGGTGATGGCGAACCTGTTAGGCTGGTTGGAGTCATTAATGTAAGCCCTGAGTCCTTCTTCAAGGGTTCCATAAAGAGGAACGTGAATGATGTTATTAGGTCCGTTGAGTCAATGATTTCCAGTGATGCTGATGTTGTCGATATTGGCGGTATGTCGACGGCCCCCTACAATAAGACGTTTGTTAGTGTTGACGAGGAGTTAAGTAGGGTTGTGCCCATTGTTAGGGCCTTGAGGAAGGAATTCCCAAGCCTAACTATTTCGATTGATACCTTTAGGGCTAAGGTGGCTGATGAGGCCTTGAGAGCTGGCGCTGATGTTATTAACGATGTTACTGGACTGAAGGGTGATGTTGACATGACGCATGTCATAGCGGATCACAACGCCTCTGTGATAATTATGGCCAGGGAGAGAGAACCTGTGTTAGGTGGAGACCCAGTGATTAGAACCGTGACCGCATTAAGGGATAGCTTGAAAATGGCGCTTAGTGGTGGTGTTAATGAGGAGAGTATTGTTATTGATCCTGGTGTTGGTGCGTGGCCTCCATTAAGCATGGACCCGTTATTCACCGGCAGCAAACCATTGAGTGGCGAGTATGTACACGGTGATCATGAATATCCTTGGTATGTCTGGGACTCAATAATTATAATGAATGTGGGTAGAATAAGGAATGAGTTAGGTAGGCCCATACTAGTTGGTGCCTCCAGGAAGTCGTTCCTAGAGAGACTAATGCGTAGGACGGCACCGCCTGAGGAGAGACTTTTTGCATCAGTGACTGCGGAGGCGATTGCCGTGGTCATGGGTGCTGATGCCATCAGGACGCATAATGTTAATGAGAGCAGGGATGCAATTAGGGTAGCTGAATCTCTAAGGCTATGTATTAATGGTGAACCTGCTAGGTGTGGCATGGAGTTAGCTAGGTTATTAAGGGTGGATAACCATTAAAATTAATCCCAAGTGTTAGTTAACCGTGAGCAGTGTCGACGTTGCCAGGAAGGCCGCGGCCAAGGAGGCTATTAGGTACGTGAAGGATGGATTTGTGGTTGGTGTTGGTACTGGGTCAACTACAATGATTTTTCTCAGGGAACTTCATAGGCTAATAAGTAATGGCCATGTTAGGGATGTGTTACTGGTCCCAACGTCGACTGAGACTGAGGTTGAGATAATAAATCTTGGATTGGCGCATTTATTGCGTTATCCATGGCAGGTGAGTCATATTGATTTGGCAGTTGATGGGGCTGATGAGGTTGATAGGAGTAAGAACCTGATTAAGGGTGGTGGCGCTGCATTGACTAGGGAGAAGATTGTTGATTACTGGGCCAGGTTATTTGTGGTTATTGTAGACGAGTCTAAGGTTTTTGATAAAATACCGGCAAGTCACCCAATACCTATTGAGGTAATACCCTTTGCCTGGCCTATTGTTAAGGCTAGGCTTGAGGAGTTCGGCGGTATCGTTAACCTAAGGTTTGGCAGCGGTAAAAGAGGGCCAATAGTTACTGATAATGGCAATTACATACTTGATTATGTGCCAAAAACCGAGATAGTACCTGACGAGACAGAGGGACTCATTAAGAGAGTGCCTGGCGTTGTCGAGGTAGGGCTCTTCAGTGGTAAGAAGGTTTCGAAAGTAATAATCGGTAGATCTAACGGATCTATCATCACTATGGGCTAACCCTTAGATCAATAAGGCTGGAGAGCTCATCAACCGAGCCCATAAGCCTAGTCACTGCCTCATTGTGAGACTGCGCGTTAGACATGTACTTACCTATAGTATCATAGATGCGTGTGGCTGCTTTGCCACAACCTGCGCATGCATTGTTTGCACTAATTACTGAGTAACTTACGTAAGCGAGTATTGAGATTAATTGCGTAATTAATAAGTTAATTTCATGGAGTTTTATAGCTGAGTTTGCACTCATGGAGTTAACATCCTCCTGGAAGCCGCTGGTTGGTATATTCTGCACAGTAGATGATACTGATGACTCCCTAAGCTTAGCAGCCAATGCCGCCGCGGTGTATTGAGTTAGCATCAAACCAACACGCCAGGGGCCGTTAACCAGATAATTACTAGCACCATTAATTTCCCTTCTGAGTAATTGCGTTATTTGCCTTTCAATTAAGTTGCCAAGCACGGCAAGTGACATGTTGAGAAGATCCGTTGACATGGCTATGTACTGCCCATGGAAGTGGCACGTAGAGAAAACACCATTACCAATTATCACCGGGTTATCGCTCACGGAATTAACCTCATTCAACACATTACGCAATGACCAAGTGAACGCATCAAGCACGGAACCCAGGACCTGCGGTATGCACCTTATTGAGTATGGGTCCTGAACCCTACCACTGGTGTTCACATTCCTACTATCACTTAGTAGCTCGGTAAGTACCCTCGCGACTTCATTTTCACCGTTATGCAGCTTCACGGAATTTACCTCAATACTTAACGGTGCTGTACTTGCCCGTGATGCCTCAATGACCAGCGCCATGATGGCCAATGAAGCCCTCAATAATCTAAACGAGTCCCAAACACCCAGCGAGGCCACGGCCGCGCTGTAGCTAGTTCCATTAATTAATGAAAGGGCCTCTTTATAACTAAGTCTCAGTTCATCAAGACCGGCCACCCTCAAGGCCTCAGCACTGTTCATTACCCTACCCTGATACTTAACATAGCCCTTACCCAGTAGGGTTAGGGCTATGTGGGCCAGTGGCGCTAGATCGCCAGATGCACCGACAGATCCAAATCGAGGAACCAAAGGCGTTATCTTAAGATTCAGGAAATTGATTAATCTCTCCGTAATTAGGCTCCTTATACCGCTATAGCCTAGGGATAGTTGATGGGCGCGTATTAGCATTGTGGCCCTGACCCAATCATCAGGTGCATAATCACCAATACCCATGGAGTGATCAATGATCATATCCAGTGAGTACCTAGCCACGTCTTCTGGGTTCACGGTAACGTTGTATAGATCACCGAGTCCCGTATTAATGCCATAAATCCTGATGTTACCATGGATAAATTCTTCAAGGATCCTCCGTGACTGCGCCATGGCATTTAAAACATCATTGCTTATCTTTACATCCTCATAGTTTCGGGAAACACTAACAATATTGTCCAACTTAAGGTGCGTGCCTGCCCCTATTTCCACAGTCATACAGACCCAAATATTGCGGTAATTATTAATTTATTTTCCTCAATATAATTATAGATCATCAAAGCCTAAGGTCCCCTGTCAAGTAATTAGACATTAACCTAATGCCCTCCTCAATATCCCTCTCGTTCTCCCTGGCGAACGTCATCCTCACATGCAACCTACCCATTTCGCCGAACGCAGACCCTGGTACAACTGCAACATGGGCATCCTTAACGAGTCTCACGGATAGGTCACGATCGTCAATACCAAGCCTTCTTAAGTAGGGTTCTAAATTAAGGAACATGAATAGGCCTGCCCTTGGTTTTACAACCATAGTCTCAGGCAAGTACTCCCTTACTGCCTTATACATTGTTTCCATTCTTGACTTATAAATCGGCACTGTCTCGCTTAGGTACTTCTCCTTGTATTTCCTGAGGTATAGTAGGCCTGCGTATTGAGCAGGTGTAGGTGGGTTTAGGTTCGTGTACTGCTTTACCCTGTTGAAAACCCTTATGAAATCCTCATGTGAAACCACATAACCTAACCTCCAGCCAGGCATTGCTGGGTCCTTGGAGAACGTGTTTAGGGCAATGATGTTCTCCAGGCCATACTTAATGGCATATGTGTGCTCGCCCTCATAGTACAAATGCCTATAG
>DAJV01000100.1:0-2128 GCA_002496475.1 Vulcanisaeta sp. UBA163
CCCTAGGAATCCGTATTTCCAACCTCTCTCCTGTAAATAAGATGCGTTATCACCATTTGCGAGTATATCTAGTAAATCATCATACGTAATTTCCACAAAGTTACCCTCACATCTCTCACTAGTTGGTACCCTGAGAAGCGGCGACCTCAACCTAGCTGGGCTTAGGTAATGTAGCATTGTAGTTGCGCCTATGTCGCAGGTAGCTCCCTGATTCCTAGTGAATATTGAACCAGTTATAAACCTGGGTAATTTAGTTGTTCCACTTATCACAACCTCAACATTACACCTACCTAGGCACCCATAGCACGTCGTGAATGCAATAACATCGCTCGTTACCTCCTCAGGAGCCAACTTACTCTCCTTAAACATCTGCCCAAAAACAAATGCTTCTCTACCCACAGTGCCTAGGAATGCTGCCGCTGCAGCCGTTACACCAGCTATTTTTAGGAAATCCCTCCTCGTTATTAATAAGCCCTTCTTAGTCTCCTCACGGGTAAGCTTTGTAGCTGTCTCCATGACCATCACCCCCACCACGGGCCCCACTGTGGTTGTGTATTATAGAATGGTGTTATTGGCATGTGGAAGTAAGCCGTGGCTATAACTACGTATCTCAGTGTATAACCACCGACTATGACTGCAATGAATATTATTGCTATCATTACAGCTGCAGTGCGGTTTAATGGATTAACCCTTAGCAATGCTATCTCAAGTAACAGTGGTATTGCTATACCTATTGATATTACAACACCCCAGAATAATGGTGCATACATACCAAACAGTAACTCGTAAAGATTTACTCCAGAGAGATAGTGATTCGCCAAGGCCACGGACACAAATAAGGCCCAGCCAAATCCCTCAAAAATCTCCGCTAATAAATCAATCCAGCTCAGTTCATGGAGTACATGCGCAAGTTCACTAGTGCCTCCATCAGTCCTTACTGTCGTTATTGTAGTCACTGGCCTCTCGAAGAATCTTGCAACCAATAATGAGAATGCTGATCCATAGGCAAGGCCTGATGATAACCACAGTAATGGTAGTACGCCATTCCACCAGTATGACTTACCACCTGCTGCTGCGAATAGGAATGCGGTATATACCGTGGCCGCTATACCAGTGAGCATTATTAAGTAATCAAGAACTATTTGGGTGGGTCTAACGTACTTACCCAGCACCGCCTTAGCAAGGGAGGGTATATACGTTATTGCTAGGTAAATGATTCCCCAAATAACCATACCGCTCAGGAATAAAACACCCCAGTCCATCCAGGATTGAGCAAGCCTACCATTTGGGTAACCAATGAATATTATATTACCAGCCCTCTCGGGCCTGCCTAGGTCTATTATGAAGAATGCCAAGGCCGCCAATATGAATATCCAGCCAGATGCCATGTTTATCTTAACCATCCTACTAACCTTACCCCTAACGTTATAGACAGCGGCTAACAGCATCGTCATACTACCGAGCGCTGTTAGGAATACGGCAGCAGCGATTCTCC
This sequence comes from Vulcanisaeta sp. UBA163, assembly GCA_002496475.1. Lineage (GTDB taxonomy): Archaea > Thermoproteota > Thermoprotei > Thermoproteales > Thermocladiaceae > Vulcanisaeta. Next base: position 1,496 of record DAJV01000100.1, read on the forward strand.
AGCCCCATATCATGTGAAAGCCAGGCGGCATGTATGGACCCCAGCCCGTCCAGCTAACTGGCCAGGGTGATGACATCAGGTAATGCCTAGTTATGTATTGAAATATAAACGATGCTTTCTCGCTTAGTGTAAACAACCGTAGTTATACCCGCGCCTAGGAATTACTTACTTTCATATAAATGAAAGGCTCTTAGTAAATTACCCTTGCTAATTAGGGACGTAAGTATTGGGCAGTTTAGTCGCAATGTATAGCCGTTAATCCTGCATTTAATGGCAACGGGTTTTACAATAGGCTTATCCGCCCCCTCTATTAATAATGCTGCCTTACAACCATCGCTCAGGGTAACCGTTGGTAGTAGCTCAAGTAATGCCTTGGCAATTACTCTTTCAGCTTTCCTAACAGACTCCAGGGATGTATTTAAGGTCTCCGATATGACTAGGTCCAGGGGCTTCATACCAATCTTTAGGTTGTCAGGTAGTAGGACCAAGACAGTCCTGCTTAGATTATTGGTGCAAAGGTCATTGATTTTCCTACCTAACCTGTCCAACCCCTTAATAATTAATGATACATACTCTTTAACTTCATCATCACTAAAATCATCTAATCCCCAATCCTCCCTCAACTTCTTGATT
>DAJV01000100.1:2333-3199 GCA_002496475.1 Vulcanisaeta sp. UBA163
CAATAAGAGTCTCAAGAATAAGTATGTGCATTGAATCTAATGAATTTTCTCTTATTAGTAAGTGAGGTATCATTATTAGTAATTTTAAATTGCGCATCTGGTATTAAAGTATTCCGGGGATAATGAATATGATTAATCGTTAAATACCTTGCGAATTAATGACAATGCTATAGGGCAATCACCGCTAAGCGAGTAACCCCTTATCCTACACTTAATAGCCAATATTGTCGGTGAAGCTCTGATCGACTGTTCACCAGTTAGTAATACAACAGCCTTGCAGCCATCCCTCAGGCGAATGCTTGGTAAGTAATCAAGCAATGCCTTAGCAATAACCCTTTCGGCGCTCCTCACCTCATCCATACCTACTTCCAGGTATTCAGCAATTAAATGAATTAGGGACCCCCTACCATTACCGATGCCCTCAGGCAATATGTAGTAAATGGATTTACCCAGGGTATTGATATTTACATGCAATGGCGATAAACCTAACTTACTAAGTCCTTTATGTAATAATTTTAAGTAATTAATTACCTCATTGCGATCAAACTCTTCAAGATTCCAATCCTCCCTCAGCTTATCAACAGCCAATTCAAAGACCTCCCTATTAATTGAAGAATCATTACTAAGATACAGCATTGCAAGTAGTAATACGCCCTTGGTCGTTATTACGTAATGACCCTTACTCACCCGTTCAATTAATCCATAGTTCATTAGGTCAAGCGCCTTCCTATATATCGTGGCAATACTCATGCCTGTACTTATGGAAATATAGTAAAGAGAATCCGAATTCCTGACGCAATGTTTTACTTTACCCCTTATAAGGTTCATAAGAAGCGTCTGGAGTAATAATACGTGGTAACTGTCTA
>DAJV01000100.1:3214-3371 GCA_002496475.1 Vulcanisaeta sp. UBA163
TAATTTATAACCTTTTATGTCAAAATAATGACAAGCATAGGTGTAGAGTCCTAATAAAAGTGAAAGTAAGAATTAGAAGTAGAAAACAGAAATATGATGTTAAGAATTTATGAATTATGAAAAAACATAAATTAGTATAATAATGAATTTATTTAAA
>DAJV01000100.1:3427-4394 GCA_002496475.1 Vulcanisaeta sp. UBA163
GAAAGTTCGATATATATGACAGAAATAAGTAGAGTCTTGGAAAAGTCTGCGGAGGTATCTAGTATTGAGAAGTATTTGCCAATACTGAGAATTACATTGGGTTGGATGTACTTCTCGGCATTCCTCAGAAGGACTGTTAATGTGCCGGATAAGCTTAACCCCGCGTCTCCTGCCTATGTCGGTGGTAAGTTAATAACGTTCTTGCCGCATGCGTGGCAACCCATTGTTGGGCAACTTGAGTGGTTACTGCTACATCCGCACCTGCTTTATCCGTTTCTACTCCTCTTCACCGCAGTTGAGGGATTATTTGGTCTGTTTATGATTCTTGGTTTCATGACTAGGCTATCAGGGCTCGTAATAACTATTCTGGCCTGGAGTATTGGCGCTGCGGGTGGTTGGTTGGGGCCTACGTGCGTTGATGAGTGGCAGATAGCCGCTGTCGAGGGTGCCGCTGCATTAATGTTCATGTTTACCGGTAGTAGGTGGTTATCAATAGACCAATACCTGGCGAGGAAGTACCCGAGGGGGTTGAAAATTTGGAAAATCTACATACCACTATGGTGAGGTGATGGGTATGGACAGGACAACAATATTGGCATTGCTAGGTTTCATAATCGCCACGGGAGTCACAATGGGGCTTTACCAAATAAACTACCTGGGATTCACGCACCTAACCAACTACTCAAAGACGTCGGCATACTCACTTAACGGTACTCAATTGCTTGGGAACGGAACACTACTACTGCACATCACCAGGGTCGCTGGTCCAGACACATATGGCGGATTCATAGTCCTGGTCCAGGTACTATACCCAAACGGCACAGTTGCCTATGAATGGAACTCAACGTATCTAGGCCACATACCTCAGTACGACATTACGAATAAGTACGACCTACCGGGTCACCTCGTGCACTCAGACGGCTTCGCACTAGTCGTTCCCCTCGGCCAATCAGCCGTTGTTAGGCTT
>DAJV01000097.1 GCA_002496475.1 Vulcanisaeta sp. UBA163
TACCTAGGTCGATATATAACACCCTCCCAACCCAACCGAACAATGCCACGGAAATACTACAACGTGGACTACTTAAAAATGCCCTATCTTACATGTTAATGCATTAATACCTTCTCGGCCTCCCTAATCATCCTCTCAACCTCATCAATGTAACCAGTTATGTCATTGATCGTTAATTTAGCCTCGTGAAAACCCCAAACATGGAGGAAATACGCACTGGCCCATCCACTTAATACCCAATCACCTAATGCCCTCACCAATTTATTAACTGCAGAACCCAACCAATGAGTGAACTACCTACCCTCCCTCATGGCTATTTGGTACTCCTTGGTGTTTAGTTTCTCGGCTAGCGCTTCGCAATTTCCTCACTCGCCTCGTATGTCTTCTCCGGTGTTTGTATAGTATCACCCTTACCCACATACTCCTTGGCCTCGGCTATGTGTATATACTAAAGGGAACCCAGCATTGAAGATTCAATAAAATTAATTAGTTATAATAAGAGTCATAATATAATGAGTTATTTTAATTTAAAAATGTTTATTATTTCTCGTAATTCATTACATAATTTATCATATCCAGAAGACCACCTTTGAGTTCATATTTTTCCTCAAAGCCTAATTCATAGTATAATCTTGAACAATCAACATCGAGTCCAGCCGGCCCTGGTATCTTTGAAGAGTTATCCGTGGGTTTGCTTAATGGCGTGAAATAAACCTTTACGTTAGGCAATGCCTCCTTTATTACATTTAACATATTGGTTATATTCCATGGACTTCTACTGCCTATGTTGTAAATCGGTCTTCTTACCTTGGCCTTATCAGCTAAAGCTACATGAGTGAATGCCCTGGCGCCATCTCGTACATATAACCATCTAAGCTTTGCCTCCGTATATGCAAAGTCCTCAGGTACCTTGGCGGAACCCTTTAGTATTAACTCCCTGAGGAAATTATTGAATTGACCAGTATAACCAGTGTAACGTCCCGGGCCCCATACAGATGTAAGCCTTGCGCCAACAATATCCACATTATACATATCCCTGTAAAATACGCCAAATGACTCATCCACAAATTTAGTTACCGAATATGGCTCTGGCGGTGTTAATGGATGGACATCCTCATTAACCACCTTCAGACTATAATCGCCTGGGGAACCAAGAACTGCCTCAGAACTCGCATAAACAACTCGTTCTAAATCCATTAATCTAGCTACCTCAAACATATTTAATGCGCCCAATATATTTACTTTAACGGCCTTCAAGGGCCTTATTCGTGACTCAAATAAAACAAGGGCTGCTAGATGTATTATCCTTTTGACATTATATTTCTTAACCGCATTCAATACCTCCTCAATATCGGTTATGTCTCCAGAAACAAGCTTGAGCTTATCATTACTTTTCGATTTACTTATTAGGTATGGGTCAAACCTCACGTCAAATGCCACCACGTCGTAACCATGTGTAAGCAACTCATCAATTACGAATCTACCGATTTGTCCACTTGCACCCGTAACTAATACGGACATGCTTACTTCACCCACCTTAATCCTCTGGTTAATGCAGGTGCTGCGGCTATTAAAATTATCCCTATTATAATTTCCTGTATTGTGTACTGTGTTATCCCCATTATAATTAGTATGTCAGTTAGTATTGTTAATATTAATGCCCCAAAGAATGGACCTATTGGATGCCCAGTACCTCCGGTCAATGCAATGCCTCCCAAAACAGCGGCAGCTATGGCATATAATTCGTATCCGTAGGCAGTCCAGGGATCAACAACATAACCTCCGGTGGCTACCAACATAACCCCTGCCAGTCCATAGAGCAAACCGGCTATTGTAAACGCCAGGAACTTTGCTAGGTCAGCATGAGCGCCTGCCAATCGAACAGCTTCCTCATTACTACCAATACCGTATATTATGCGCCCCCACGTGGTCCTTGTTAATAAATACCAAAATATTAAGGTAATTGCCAGAGCTATCATGAAAACAAGAGGTATAAATGTATGAAAATCAATCATTAAAAAACTATATTGCGTAAGCCCATATATGGGTGACCCTCCTGTTATTGTTAAATCCACAGCCCTCCATATTTCAAGCCCGGCAAGCGTCGCTATGAATGAATAAACCTTAAACTTGCTAACTAAAAGTCCATTTATAACACCTGTGGCAAGCCCAGCAAGTATTGCTATAGTTATTGCCAGTGCAATATTTCCGGTGGATAATGTAACAAGTCCTGTTACCAATGCAGAGAGTCCCGCCACCGAACCAGGAGTCAAGTCTATACTTCCCATTATTATGATAATGCCCTCACCAATGGCCAGTAAAATTATAGGCGCTGATTGAAATAGCACCACCTTAAGGTTGGATGGCGATAAGAAATACTGCGGCGATAGGGCTATTGATACCACCAGTATTATTATAAAGGGAATAAGAGGCCTTGCAATTTCCTGTTGGTTATAAAAGTCTAAAAATTTCCTTAAGGCACTACGTTGTGCCCTCCTTTTCTCAACAGCGACGGTCTCTGTCTTACCATCACTTGAACTCATTGCGTAATTGGTATTAATATTTATTTTTAAGGTAGATTCCTAACTAGGTTAATTGGGCGTTATATGTGGATGCTTGGGCTAGGTCTTCTATTACTTTCCTACGTACATCCTCAACATTATCTGGCTTAATTGCATACTCCCTTATTATTTTACCTTCATGCATGAAGTACAGTCTATCAGCCATGCCTAAGGCCTCATCGAGATCACTAGTTAATACTAATACTGATACATTGTCTTCCTTAGATAATTTATAGATGGTCTTCCTTATTTCTATCTTTGCTCCTATATCAACACCAACTGTGGGTTCATCAATTATAAGTAATTTAACTTTACTTGCTAATCCTCTGGCAACAAGTACCTTTTGCTGATTTCCACCGCTTAATGAGGTAATCTTAACATAGGGTGATGAGGTCTTTATGTTAAATGACCTTATCATTGTTACAGCCAGATCATGTTCCTTTCTCAAGTCTAATAAAAACTTTATCTTTGATATTAAGGATAAAGCTGATGCCGATATATTCGATGCCACTGAATAATGTGGTATTATTCCATCAGTTTTTCTATCCTCAGATAAATAAGCTATCTTATACTTTTCTAGTGCATGTGTGGGTGATTTAATTTTAATGGGTTTTCCATAATATAAAACCATTCCTTTACTGATCTTTCCTAGGCCTACCAATAACCTACCAAGCTCTGATTTACCAGCACCAATTAGACCAAATACCGCAACTACCTCCCCATCATAAATCTTCAGGTTAACACCTCTTAATGGCACATCAGTAGGCTTTATGGGAATTGTATGTACATCGTGAAGTTCGATAAGAGGAACCTTTGAAACATTTTCCATCTCTATTGCCTTATTCACCCAGCCCTCCTTAACGGAATAAAACCCCTTAAGCTCGATACCTAGCATCATCTCTGCCAATTCCTTTTCGGTTACATTAGAGCTATTTACAGTGCCAATAGCCTTACCATTTCTTAGTACTGTAATTCTATCGCATATCTCAATGGCCTCTTGGATCTTATGTGTTACAAATGTAATACTTATCCCGTTCTTTTTAAGTGCTCTAATTACATCAAGTATTTGTTCAGTCTCTCGAAGTGACATAGGGCTTGTTGGTTCGTCAAAAAGTATTATTTTGGCATTCATGCTTAATGCCGCTAGTATCTGAACAAGCATTTTACTTGCTGCATTTAACTCACGTATCTTCAAATCAGGATTCAACTCAATACCATATTTACCCATTAAATCTTTAATTTGAGATCTAATTTTATTTTTATCAAAGTCGGAAAATGCCTTTCCCCATAGAAACCCTAATAGGGCGATATTCTCATATACAGTGAGGTGGGGCATTAACGTGATTTCTTGATTAACTAATATTATCCCATGTTTACGCGCGTCCGCTGTATTATGAAGTCTAACCTCCCTTCCCTGAATTACTATCCTACCACTATCAGGTCTATAATAGCCATATAATATTTTTAGCAAGGTTGATTTGCCAGCACCATTTTGGCCGAGTAGTCCATGTACCTCTCCATACTCTAAATCGAAGGTTACGTTATCAAGAGCTACAGTACCAGGAAACCTCTTTGTTATGTTTTCGGCCAATAATGATATATTATCCTCATTATTAGCATTAGTGGGCATCATTCGAAATAGTACATTTAATTTCTTATAAATATTCCCTCCTCAAGATTTTAATAAAACCTAGTTAGGATTTATATTTATAAAGAACATAAACAATAAACATAATGGTATGAACTGGAAAACCTTATCCATAGGGTTAATAGTAATAGTGATAGTGTTGGCTGCGGTTGTTGGCTACTTAGCCATGGTGCATTCGTCTAAAACAGTTGTGACCGTTACAGCGCCCCCTGCCAGTAATAAAACAATTACCATTTTCTTCTTCAACCCAGCTCCAGCGAACTTCTGGTACAACCTAATAACCCAAGGTATACAAACTGCCGTTGAGCAACTTAGATCATTAGGTTATACTGTAAACTATGAGGAGTTTGATGCAACAACCGTGAGTCAACAAATATCCCAATTAGAGGAGGCTGCGGCGCTGCATCCCAATATAATTATAATAGGTACTGTTTCTGATGCTGTACAGGGTGAGTTACTTAAGCTTCGTCAGGAGGGCATAATCGTAATTTTAGTTGACAGAGACGTGCCAAACCAAGCCGCTAGAAATCTATATATTGGTACCAATAATGAAGTGGCAGCTGAAAAGGAATTGCTATCATTCTTGGGGTACCTCCGTGAGCAGAATGTACCTACTCCATGGAAGTTTGTATTAGTAACTGGACTACCGGGTGTGGAGACTTTAGCGTTAAGAACGGAGGGCTTTGAACAAGTACTTCAGCCATTGGTACAAAATGGTACTGCGCAAATACTAGGGGTCATTCAGGCAAACCAGGATGATCAGGCACAGGCCTATGCCACAATAAGTGAGGTAGTGCCTAAATACGGTACGTCGGTTACCGCTTATCTAGATGCTAATTTATTAACAGCCATAGCGAATGTGGAAGCATTAGAAGCTGCTGGTTATAAGATTGGTCAAGGAGGCATTTACATACTTGGTTTCGATGCGCAATTACCAACGTGGCTTCAGTTGATACACAATGGTACAGTAATAATGACGATACAGCAGGTACCATTTACCATGGGTTACTGGGCGACTTGGGCTGGATTCTACATATATACAGGGCAATTAAACCTTCCTGCTAATGCCACTATATTCTCACCAACATATACCGTAGTTCCATGTAATGCCACGTATTCCATGATTCTTGATCACGTGGCACCACCACCAACATACCTATTATTGCTTGCTCAACAGCTCACACCGCAAAATCCCGCAATACAGGCACCATCGTACTTTGCCTATGATTGCATGGAGAATACGGGATTAGTGCCAGCGCCACCTGGACTGAATTCCCCATGGCCAGTACCCGCCGGCTCACAACAATCATTTGTTGCAACAGGCTTCCACTGATTGAATAATAGACAAAATAATTTAAAATTTAAAAATTAATATCCCTTTTCTTTAATACCCTCCTTGAATTCAAACAAGGTTAGGATTATAGTTTAAATAAGATCTAGGGCTTTATAACTAGTATGGATATACTTAATGCCGTTTTAATAGGCGGCAAGGACTTTGAACCATATGAAGTGTTATACAGTAAAATACCTGACTTTGAACGTAAACTCTCAATAAAGGTGAATATTTTGCATAAATTCTCACACCCAGAACTTAATGCATTTAAGGATGACCTTAATGGCAGTGAAGATGTTGATGTTATTTCTTCCCACACTAGTTTCCTTAGGTCCTATAAGCATCTTTATCTAGATCTTACGGAAATAGACCCAGAAAACACGAAGATGTTGCTGAACGATTTACCTAACCTGCTCAGGGAAGCGGTGACCGTTAAGGAAGAGGTACTTATAGCACCAAGATTTATTGATGTATCTTCACTTCATTACCGTACATCAGTATTTAATAAAATAGGCGAAGAACCACCTAGGACATGGGATGAATTCTTGCAAGTGGCCATTAAGATCAAGGAGAAAAAGATTGATATGTACCCATATGCCTTTGCTGCCCGTGGGCATGCATTAGTTGGCCGGTTTATGGAAATTCTTCATTCATTTGGTGGTAAGTTAATTGATGGTAATCATTTCGCGTTTTATTCACAAGAAGGTATAGAAGCTCTTCAATTTCTAGTTGATTTGCATGTAAAATATAAAGTAACCCATCCGCGAACGCCCGACTTCTTCTATGATGATGTAAGCCAGGTATTTAAAGCTGGTGAGGTGGTTATGGTTCTTGATTGGCCTGGTTGGGACTATGTATTTAGAGACCCAAGGCAATCGAGTATATGGAATGACTTTAGTATTGCTTTGCCTCCCCAAGGAAAGGGTGGTTTATGGGTTTATGGTGGTTCTCATGGATTAAGCGTAATTAAGTGGAGTAAGAAGAAGGCGTTGGCCACGGCTTTTGTTTTATTCATGGTGTCCCCAGAAAATCAATACTTCGAAAGCAAGGCACAAGGCTTTTTACCGGCAAGATCAAGCATATTTACAATGCTTCTGAATAGTTCTAGGGATAATTATTTTGAAAATCATAGGTTAAGTATCTACAAGAAAATAATTGAGGAAGCCTACTTACCTGTTAAGGTGGTTAAGTGGAGGGAATTTACGGAAATCCTGTGGCCGATATTAAATAAGGCCATAAGAGGTGAAGTCAAGGCCGAGGATGCGTTGAAAATTGCATATGAAAAAGTTAAGCATTTGGAAAAAATCCAGGCTGAGCTAGGTGAGTGAGATGGAGAGAACAGTTGGCGTTGCCGTATCAGGCCTGGGCGAAATATCGCAATTGCATATACAGGGTATCCTAAGGTCTAAGCATGGTAAACTAGTTGGAGTTTTCTCTCATTCGCCTGAAAGAGCGAAAGAAATTGCAAAAATGTACGGTGTCAAGGCCTACTCATCGTACGAAGAATTATGTAAGGATAATAATGTTGACGCTGTAATAATTGCAGGTAGGGATGAGGATCATTTACCGCAGACCATAGAGGCCGCAAAGTCTGGTAAGCATGTGCTAGTGGAGAAACCACCTGCGTTATCAGTACCGGACGTGGAACTCATGGCAAAGATATGTAAGGAAAATAATGTAATATGTATGCCCGTGCATAATTACATCTATACCCCACAAATGATGAGACTTAAGGATATCATAATACGTGGTGATTTAGGTAAACCACTTTATGCATTTGCAAGTGTATTTCATAAGATATCTGAAGAGAATGCTAGGAAATATCATGGTACGTTAATAACACAGGCATATCACCTAGTGTATTCATTGCTGTTTTTATTCAATGATATGGAGTACGTGACGGGTTACTTAGATAATGTGTCATATAAGGTGCATAAGAATATTGATGACCTCGCAATAGCAATTCTTAAGTTTAAGAATGGCGTCGTGGGTCATATACTAAGTGGTTGGTGCTGTGATGATTTAACCCCAACCTCCTGGACTTGGATGGTTAAGGTATTTTTCGAAAAGGGAGTATTTACGTTCAATTCCATGGAGTCCCTAACATATTCACAAAGCGCAAGTTACTATCAATCAAGAACCATAGACTTCCAGGAAAGCTTCCTCAACATAGTATCATACTTCATAGATGAGGTAATTATTAATAAAAAGTCTCCCTTGTCTACCATGGAGGACGCCATTAAAACCTTCAGAATACTTGAATCAATAAAATCCCATAAAATCAACGTTGTCAAGATCTAATTCTTTCAAAACCAATTTACGAATTGCCCTCCTTAATTCCTGAATGAAGGTAACCTTACTTATATTAAGGGACTTTGAAATCTCCTCCGCATTTGCATTCTTAGGCCACTCAAAATATCCCTGCTCATATGCCGTTTTTAAAATTCTATGTTCATTATCAGTAAGGGTATATTTACCATAATTCCTGAACATACCCTTGATATCAAAGGAATAATATGACAATACCTCAGCTCTTTCCTTTATATCTTGAATAAGGGTGGTTTCTGCTGTCTTGCTATTAATTAGGAAGGTCCAATATTCCTTATTATCATGTACATGCTCACTGAATATTGCCGATAAATTAACCGCTGTCTCTGTAATGCTATCCGTGTATCTCGATAAAATACTTAGCAAAGCCATGGCATAGCTCCTCGTTACCACATTAGCAAGTACTTCCATGCTTTTTACACGCCTATTCCTCCTGATACTATATAATGCCTCCTTGATGATGCGCGCATTAGGAGCCTTTACCAGCACCAATGCATTAATAAGGTCTTTATTCTCCACAGGAATACTCTTTATGGTCCGTGTCTGAACATTACTGGGAATAATGCTTGACCAATCATCGTGCTCCAGAACGAGTTTCGTTAATTTCATTATTATAAAATAATTTTTAGCCTTATTAAAGATTACTCACTGAAAATTGTCTAAATTTAAAAATAACATTCAATGCATAAAATAAAATGTGTGATATATCCTCACTAGGTTCTTCGTTCAGGCTTATAACTTGGTAGTAACCCTCCACGGCCCATTGATGCAATTTCCTCCCTACTAGGCGCTAGATCCGCCATAAGCCTTGGTAGGAATATGTCCAGGGCATTGTAGTCGCTGTAGTATATGCCGCCAGCCGATATGGCGAGTATTGGCGTGTTGTCGAGCATGGCCACCATGGTCATGGTCGTTGGTTTAATGGGTACTCCATANNCCAAGTCTCCTTATGGCCATTGGTGTCTTATCTGTTGGGTCCACGGACATGCCGCCAGTGATCACTAAAGCCTCGGCACCATTATTGATGGCCTCCCTCATCGCACTCATTATCTTATCCTCATCATCAGGCACAACGGTATTGAATACTATCTCCCAACCGTACCTATCAACCCTGGCCTTAATAATGGGGTAGTAAAGGTCCTTCTTCCTGCCCTGGTAAATCTCAGTACCAGTAATTACAACACCAATCCTCCTCCTACGAAACGGCACGACGCTAATTAAATTCCTAAACCCCAGTAATTTCTCAATATCACCCCTCCTCATGCTGAGCGGTATGACATCAATAACACCAATCAATTCATCCTTAATAACACCACTCATGACTTGCTTAGTAATTAGTAAAACATCACCGCTTAGGTTTAGCCCGGTTAGTCCATTAATATCCACCTTGAGTACGCCATTAATGCTTGACATAATCCAGGCAGAGCCCTGCCTAGCGGGCTTAACGTACGTATTATCCCCAGCCACGGCCCTCGCCATTATTTCCGCAACCTCCCACTCATACATTAGGTCACTTGATTCCTCATTACCCTCAACCCACACGAAGTACACGCCGGAGTCCTTAAGCCTCTCGACATCATCCTTGGTAATCACATGACCCCTAGGCAATAACACAGTTGCTCCATCTCTACCTACATAAGTCGTGTCATAACCAAGTACCTGCCCAACAGCATCCTCAACCCTAACCAACCTCACACTACCTTCAATTAAATGCGCCTTTTAAATGAAGACCCTACGCACTTCCATTAAACAGGTTATAAGCAATGCATTTAAACCAATGCATTAGACCCATATAAAGTATGGACAGGCTTAGGGTTGGTTTCATAGGACTTGGAATTATGGGTAGTGCCATGGCCATGAACATCCATAGGGCCGGCTTCCCATTAATTGTTTATAACAGGACTAGGTCAAAGACAGAACCATTCACTAAATTAGGCATACCAGTTGCTGAAAGCCCTAGGATTGTTGCTGAGAGGTCTGATGTTGTTATTGACATGGTGACCGACGCGCCGGACGTGGAGGAGGTTTTACTGGGCCCCAATGGTGTTATTCATGGAGCACACCCAGGGCTTATAGTCATTGATATGAGTACGAATTCCCCGGAGCATGCTAAGTACTTCGCCAGGGAGTTGGGTAAGTACGGCATTGAGTTCCTGGATGCGCCGGTGACTGGTGGTGATGTTGGTGCTAGGCAGGGCACATTAACAATAATGGTCGGTGGTAAGTACGAGGCCTTTGAACGCGTTAAACCAATACTGGAGGCCATGGGTAAGACGATAATATATGCTGGTGATGCGGGCAATGGACAAATGCTTAAACTCCTTAATCAAATAGTTATTGGTATTGACATGCTCGCCGTAGCCGAGGCAATGGCACTGGCTAGGAAGGCCGGTATTGATATGGAGAAGCTATTCACAGTACTGTCAACGGGGGCTGGGAACTCATTCACAGTACAATACTACATGCCCAAGATGATGAAGGGTGACTTCGAACCTGGGTTCAGGGCTGCGCACTTGAAAAAGGACCTGAGGTACGCCATTGAGACCGCGAATAGACTCAATGCATCACTACCGGGCACGGCACTGACGCTGCAACTATATAACACCCTGGTAGCCAAGGGCCTCGGTGATAAGGGTACTCAAGCATTGCTCAAGCTCTACTACGAACTCGCCGGCATTGGTGATGGGTAGGAGGATACTCAGGGAGGCCGAGCAATTACTGCTTTGGTTTTAATCGTGATTTAAAATGATGGTATTATCTTATGTATCACGAATTCCCTAAACCCAAGTAATTCAGCCCTTGTCGGCCTGCCCCTCGCAACATCAATGATTAACTTAAATAGTCTCTCGCCGGCTTGTCCTATGGCTTCCTGACCCAGTACCACGGTGCTTGCGTCAAAGTCCATATTCTCACGCATTTTCTTAGCCGTATATGGATTGGCCGTGACCTTAATCACGGGGGCTATTGGGTTACCAGTGGGTGTCCCACGACCTGTGGTGAATACCACAAGGGTGGCGCCGCCGGCCACCATGCCGACCACGGACATTACGTCATAGCCCGGAGTATCCATTATCCACAACCCCTTACCCCTAACCTCCTCGGCGTAATCAACAACGCCCTGCACCGCCCTTGAGCCTCCCTTAATTATTGCACCAAGGGACTTCTCCTCAATTGTCGAGATGCCACCGGCAATGTTACCAGGCGCCGGCTGCGTCCCCACTAGGTCGACTCCATGGGATGCCGCTAAATCAACCCACTTCCTAACAACCCTAATTATCCTATCACCTACCTCCCTAGACACGGCCCTCTTGGCGAGTATCTCCTCAGCACCAATCATTTCCGGAGTCTCAGAGAGTATAACAGTGCCTCCCAGGTCGATTAACCTATCCGACGCATAACCAACGACTGGGTTTGAGGCTAGCCCAGAGGTTGCGTCTGAACCACCGCACTCAACACCCATGACCAGGTTCGATAAATCAACCTCCTCAGGCCTCTGCCGAAGCACCTCCTCAGCCATCCTCCTAAGCAGTGTGACGCCCCTCTCAATAGCCGCAGGAGTACCGCCATCAACCTCCTGAACCACCACCTTCTCCACGGGCTTACCCGTCCTCTCAATCTCCCTGACCAAGTCATCGGCCTGGATCTGCTCACAACCAAGGCCAACAACTAGGACGCCACCGACGTTAGGGTTCCTAGCCATGCCGATCAGGGTCCTCTTAGTAACCTCCAGGTCAGGCTCAAGTTGGCCGCA
>DAJV01000017.1:0-1134 GCA_002496475.1 Vulcanisaeta sp. UBA163
GGTCGGCCTCGACACGGATACCCTAGTGAAGGCCCTGAGCATGAGCGGTGCAGACTCAGCTCAGCTGAGGACTAGGCTACCCTGGATAATGAACAGTAACTACCCAGAATCCTTCTCAATAGACCTAGCCAAGTACGTACTTGATGAATTAATAAGGCACTCAATGGGCGAGGGCAGGCCATTACCGATAATGTCCATCATCGATAAACTACTAGAAATAGCAAGTAGCGTGGGTAGGGGGAGGCAGGACTTCTCAGAAGCCGCGGAAGTCCTAAAGAGGTAGGGCCAACGGGCTATTGATGCATAAATGCGGTTGAAGCGCCTTAACGCTTAATGCATAGGTCGCTAACCTCGTAGTTCATGCATAGTTAGACGCAATTTAAAACAAAATCTAGCGATTTGAGTAGTTCCAGTAATTCCTCTTCTGAACATAGTATGTTATTAATTACGTTATTAACAGGGCCCTTAGAGGTGAGGAGACCAAATATCTTGATAAAAATCATGCACGCTAGGCCAATATTTAGCATTCCCAAGGCCCAACGCGTCCCTACACCTCCATGCCACATACATTGCCAGGTAGGATTTTTTCTTACTATCACTATTATTGCTCTCCTTAATTATTAAATCACTCATTGAATTAATGCATTGGCTATTCATGACGAGGGTTTTCACTATTTCGAATACTAATTCGTCGAGGTTTCCATGCCCTAGGTAATGCATCACGGCCTTACCACATTTAATGTCCTTGGCATCGCCATCAAGTAATACGTGGACCTCAACATTGGGCCTTACCTGAAGAAATTCATTAACCCTCCTGCACACGCTGTCCTTACCACCGCCATCGCATATGCAGGTACTGCCGAGATAATCCGCGTAGTAACATTTGTATTTAAGACCCTCCTTATCCGAGCAATACTTTAGGCTCTCAAATTTCAGAAGCCCAAGCATGAACTTAAGATCGCTCACCCCCTCTACGAAGATTATCTTCCTAATCATGGGCAAAAGCCCCTCAAATCCTCACTAAGCTCCCTAATTCTCCGATTTGCCTCCTCACCATCGTAAACCCTAAGGAAACCCCTACGGCTAGTCTCAATGATTAGTAATTCGTTTAAATCCACGTTATTTAAGATCGCC
>DAJV01000017.1:1171-5155 GCA_002496475.1 Vulcanisaeta sp. UBA163
AGCAGCCTTATGCATAAGCCATGGGTGCATGTGCAGCTCCACATTGTCATAAATCACGATACTCCTCGATGCCATGAGCGTCAATAGGACTAGGCCTAAGTAGCCACTGCCAAGATACTGTATTGGCATTTCCCTAGACCCTCTACCATCCTTTGTCACGAAAACTATGTTATTTCTATCAAATTCATCCGGCTTGAGCCCCATAAAACTAATCTCAAGGCCCTCAAAGACCTTATTAAATAAGTTAATGACCTTTGCATAATCAACAACCTTCATGAGTGATCCAACGAATTGCGGCGTTAATGGGTTTGGCGTTGATAATGCTATGAAGTCATAATTAACATTATTATTGAATTTATTAACAGTAATGTTGACATTGTATTGGGTTTGCTGCGGAATTGGGCTTATCTGCACCACATCGACCTTTAAAAGGCTCAGAATGCTCTTATCATTAATACTCTCGGCAATCGCGGCCCTAGTGAATGGTGTTATTGGTAATAATTGCTGTTGGGCTATTGGTAATGGCTGCTTACTACGATCGGATAAACGCTTAATTAACTCCTCAATGCCTATTGTACTAACCGCAATATCATCAATCACGAGCCTAAACCCATCATGCAGGAGTTTATAGAGCCAAAACTCATCCATTCTAAGGGTCATGGCCACCGTGAATAGAGGTTGGGCGTGGCTTGGGTATGTTAACATTAGTAAGGACGCCGTTAATGCCTCGAGTATTGACGTCTTAAATGAGCCATTACAACCGGTTATGACGTTAACCCTCCTGAGCTCCATCTCGCTATCCTCCTTACCCAATGAATCCCCAACGCTGAACCTCTTTTCCCTAATCTCCTCAATCGCGACCTTCCTAATACGATTCATTAGGTCTCGCATAATCTTAAGTATTGCCTTTTAAATAAATTATTAAAGGCTGCTCATGATATAGGCTCTGACTTCCTCCCCGCTATAAATGGCGGGGTTCCCCTCATTGATTCGGATTTACATCTCTCATTTGAGGGGCAGTCGAGAGGGTCAGAGACCCCCTCCCATTGAGGTTGACTATGGCGATGACATCACGATCATTCTCATAACCACAAGCACACCTAAACCAACGATGACCAACCTCCCTCATCCTCCTACCGCACCTGGGGCATGTAAAGTTTTCCACACATGATCATAACCATGGACACCACCTGGTTAACAGATGAGGTATGTCCTATCAATCTTGAACATTAATACTCGGCATAGATCCGTAGTACTACTAACCATGGACATGATCATAAAGGGCATGCCGTTAATGTAGGATAGAGAATAAGTAAATGAGGAAGAAGTTTGGTGCCGGGGCCGGGATTTGAACCCGGGCCCCCTTGCGGGGACGGACTTTGAGGTTCCCATTGGAATCTCCAGGCCCGCGCCTTGGACCTAGCTCGGCCACCCCGGCGGTTTAATATGTCATTAACTGTGATTTAAAGTTTTAAGTTTTTCGTGGTGAAGGCCTGGGCTTGTGGGTGTATGTTTGGGTTGGGTCGATAATGGGGCAATTTGTGGTGGCCGCCGTTGTATATGATGAGACTTGTCGTGGAGGCCCTGGTGAGTAGTGTNNGTGTATGCGGGTATCATGGTTGCCATTGGTAAGGAGCTAGATGAGGTGGGGGTTTGTAATGAGCAAGATTAGGATTTATGATTAACTTCCTTCAGAGCGAGATGTTGCGTTTCCTGGGAATAAACTGACTTATTTTTATCATTATATATTGGGTTGTTTTATCCGAAGGCCTTCACAAGCTTTGATAGATAGTCCCAGTATTCATCGATTTCCTTCTCGATTTCCTTAATATCATCATCGGTTAGGTGGGCGAACCTGCCCTGCTTCTTTAGGTACTCGGTTATTGGCTTTCTCCTTGATTTGTCAAAGTGGGTATTGCTTGGTGGATTGAGCCTTATCCTACCGTGGTCCCACTCATATAGTGGGAAGTAGCCTGTCTCCGTTGCCAGTCTGGCTATCTCCACAGTCATTTCCTCTGGGTAGCGCCATCCTGGTGGGCATGGTGCTATTACGTGTATGAAGGCAGGTCCCTCATCAAGGTAGTCAAGGGCGGTCTTTACCTTGTTGGCCAAGTCTATTGGGTAGGCTAGGTTTGCTGTTGCTGCATATGGTATGTGGTGCCCAATGACTATGCTCATTATATCCTTCTTCCTCTGGACCTTACCCCTTAACTTACTGCCCACTGGGGATGTTGTTGTCCAGGCAAAGTGCGGTGTTCCGCCACTTCTTTGTATTCCCGTGTTCATGTATGCCTCGTTGTCGTAGAGTACGTAGAGGACGCCATGACCACGCTCAAGCATTCCACTGAGGGCCTGCAGGCCAATATCATAGGTACCACCATCACCAGCAATAGCTATAACCCTGGCCTTGGCATCCAACATACCCTTCATCCTAAGTACCTTTAGTGCGGACTCCACGCCTGAGGCAGCTGCGGCTGCATTTTCAAAGGCGACGTGTAGGTAGGGCACACTCCACGCTGTGTATGGATATGATGTTGTAGTTACCTCTATACATCCTGTGGCGTTAACAACAATTATGTCAGGGCCAGCAGCCTTAAGGATCCACCTAATCGCAATTGATGGACCGCAGCCAGCGCAGGTTAATTGTCCAGGCCCGTAATACTCATTCTCAGGCAAGTCCTTTATTGTCCTGAAGTACACCTTCATGATTCACCACCCCTCAACCCCATGAATATCGTTCTCCTTGGATACTCACCAGACCTGGTATACTCATCGAGCTTTTTATAAAGATTATAGAAGTCATCAGATAGTATTGTTCTTTGGGAGATGCCGTGTATCACGGAAATTACGGGCTTATTAATGCCCTTATTGTAAAGTGCTGAAACTACGTCGTTAAACACAGGGCCTTCATACGTATTACCTGGGGACAAAGCCCTGTCAACTACAGCCACCACCTTGGCATCCCTAATGGCGCTCACAACCTCATCAACGGGGAATGGCCTAAACAATCTTATCCTTAAAACGCCGGCCCTTATCCCGCTCTCCCTGGCTCTCCTGGCCGCCTCCTTGGCGTTACCACTTGATGCTCCACCATAGGTTATTAATACATAGTCCGCATCATCAATCATGTACCTCTCCACAATGTCGTAGTTTGTGCCAAAGGCCTTATTGAACTCATTATGAATTTCCTTAATAACACTCTTCGATTCCTTGAGCGCATTAATGACTTGATACTTGATTTCATAGTACCAATCAGGGCTTGCAATAACTCCAATTGTTATTGGCTTCCTCGGGTCAAGCCTAGGCCTATTTAGGTTTCTTGGCGTGAATTTTCTAACGTATTCCTCGTGGTATAACTCCACTGGCTCCGTTGTGTGGCTCATTAGGAATCCGTCGTAGGACACCATGACGGGCAATAACACTCTATTGTCCTCCGCAATCCTATACGCCATTATTATTGAATCATAAACCTCCTGGGCGCTGGAGGCAATCATGACTATCCAACCCGAGTCCCTAGCATTCATTATATCCTGGTAATCACCATGAATGCTTATTGGCGCTGATAATGCCCTGCCGGGGGCTGCCATGACTATTGGAAGCCTAAGGCCAGAGGCAATGTAGAGTATTTCATGCATTAACTCGAGTCCCTGGCTTGAGGTCGCGGTAAATGTCCTAGCGCCAGCCGCTGAGGCACCCACAACTGCGGATAGGGCACTGTGCTCGGACTCCACTGGTATGTACTCGGCACTTAACTCGCCATTAGCCACGAACTCAGCCAATTTCTCTATTATCGTTGTTTGGGGCGTTATTGGGTATGCCGCAATTACGTCAACATCAACTGTCTTAACCGCATAGGCAGTGGCGTAATTAGACGTTAAACCAACGCGCTCTTTAATAACTTCCTCCCTAGTGCTCAAGGCCCCAGCAACTGCCATTACCCAACCACCTCTGGCACCATCTTTATTGCCTTGACTGGGCACTCAT
>DAJV01000084.1 GCA_002496475.1 Vulcanisaeta sp. UBA163
TTAGGTCACCAAAGCCAAGGCTCAACATTACATATGATATTAGGGAGCCCAGTAATGAAGAGAATAGTGATATCGAAGTTGTGAGACTGAATATCCTCGTCCTCTCATTTAGTTCAGTATTGTCGGCAAGTAAGGATGTTTGTAATGGGGTAACTGGTCCGCCACCAGCCCCACCACCCCCCATGCTTCCCATTGTCGTTCCAAATACTGATGTTAAGAATAGTAATACCTTATTATTTGTTATACTAAAGATTGCCATAGATACTATAAATAAACTTGACATTATTATCAAGGCATCCCTCCTACCTATCATATCACCAAGAAAGCCAGAAATTAATACCAATATTGCTGAGGATACTGTAACTATGAGGAAGTAAAGCCCTATAATCACGGTAGAAAACCCAATAGACTTTAAGTACAGCGGCACTATAAACGCTAAGTATCCAAAGGCTAAGCTCCTGATTGCCCTAGATGCTACTAACAGGGCTACATTCCTATGCATTCAGTATTACCCGTGAAAAACACGCATTAAAGAAGTGCCTAGTCGCATGCCGTGCACTCACCACCATCAATAACTATTGTGTGCCCTGTTATAAATGAAGAGTCATCGCTAAGTAGGAAAACGACAGCCCTAGCTACCTCTTCAGGCTTACCTAATCTGCCCATGGGTACATAATTAATTAATCTCCTAGCTTCATCATTACTTAACCAATTAACCCAACTAGTCTCGATGCTGCCAAGCATTACAACATTAACCCTAATTCTCGGCACCAATGAGAGAGCCATGGATTTGGTAAGGGCTATTATCCCTGACTTAGCGACCAAATAAGGTATGCCAGCAACATCACCTGTTCTGGCTGTTATTGAAGCAACATTAACTATGGATCCACCATTCCTCATCAATTCAATACCAAACCTACTACACAAAAACGTGCCTTTTAAATCAACATTAATAACCTCCTCAAAATCATCCCAATTTAGCTCATGAAGTTTCTTATTCCAGGTTGTTGCGGAGCCGTGACCAGCATTGTTGACGATACCATGTAATACTCCATAATCCCTCCTGATAGATTCAAACATTGCCCTAACCTCATCCTCCCTAGATACATTGGCTCTGATAATGGATACATCAAATCCATTCCTCTTTAATTCCACCATTAACTCCTCAGCCTCCTTGACTGAGGATCTATAATTCATGATTATCCTGGCCCCTTCTTCAGCAATGGTCCTAGCTATAGCCCTACCAATGCCCCTGGAAGCCCCTGTGATTAGTACTACCTTATTCTCAAGCCTACCCATTATTGACTTAATAACTACCCGTAGTAAAAGCATTCCTCCTATTCTCTATCTCCCTGATCCTTTCCATACCCATCCTCTATTGCTTTCCTTATTTCACTCAGTTTATCAAGAATACCCTCACGCCTAGCCCTATCAATTAGGTAATCCCAATCCACATTACCCCACTGGGCAGCCAGAACCGCCGCAGCTCTCTTGCAATCGGCATTTGAGGACCAGTGACACAGGTATTTAGAGCTGGTTATCACATTATCCTCTGGCGATTCAACATAAACATGCCCATTAGTAATTCTTAAAACCTTAACCCTACCCACATAGATTGCTCCAACCACGCCAAGGGCAAGCACACTGAGGTAATCATTAACCCGCACTCTACCCTCCCTCCTGGCGCCTATGGCTCTCAATTCCTCATAAAGTACGCCCATAGCTGTCTCAGAATACCTCGAGTCAATAATCACATCAACATCACCAGTCCTATAAACACAACCACTATAAAGTTCCGCGGTAAACCACCAACAGTGACAACCCTACCCACATCCCCAGCCTCAGGCTACTATTAACTCTTGCTAGGAGACTCGGTAATGAATTTCCCTGCCCACCATCAACCCTGATGCTCATTGATGAACAATCGTTATTAATATAATTAATGAGGTAACGGGTAAGCAATGACAAATCATTAACAATTAAATAATTACCAGTCTCCTCGCCATAGCACGTGATAAATCAATTATTATCTTAAGTCTCTCCTTACTTGGTCTGGAGGTAAACTGCGTACTCCTCTCCTGTTAAATATTGACCTAGTACTACGCATTATAGCATTACTATAGTGGGTTGGTGGGTAATAAAGCTGGGCTTTAACTGATCATGGAATAACTTATTAAGGGTTTATTGATTAATCAATATGGTGAATACCGTACTATTAAGGAGGGATAAGAGGGATCCTAGGGAGGTTAGGGCTTTGTTCAGGGAGAGGTTGTCGAAACCCAGCATTGTAATTGTTCCAGGAGCCTTCGATACATTCGTTGCTCTAATGATTCAACAACTGGGCTTTGAAGCCCTCTACGTCTCCGGCGCAGCCTTCAGCAGTTCCCTGGGCCTGCCTGACCTCGGTGTTTTCACCCTTGATGAACTTGTTAAGTTTACTAAGTACATTACTGATGCCGTGGATATACCCGTAATTGTTGATACGGACACAGGCTTTGGTGAGACATTGAATGTGGTTAGAACTGTTAGGGAGTTTGAGTCAATAGGGGCTTCTGCAATACAGATCGAGGACCAGGAATTACCTAAGAAGTGCGGTCACTTAAGTGGTAAGCATGTGGTGGCTGCCGATGAAATGATTAAGAAGATTAAGGCGGCTGTTGAGGCGAGGAGGGATGAGAACTTCCTAATTATTGCAAGGACGGATGCCCGCGGTACTTATGGGCTTGATGAGGCTATTTGGAGAGCTCAGGCTTATGTTGAAGCTGGTGCTGATGTGATATTCCCCGAGGCTCTTGAGAATAAGGAGGAGTTTGCTAGGCTTGCTAGGGAGGTTAAGGTGCCGTTACTTGCAAACATGACTGAGTTTGGGAAGACGCCATACATAACGGCTAAGGAGTTTGAGGAAATGGGTTATAAGATCGTGATATTCCCAGTCACGACATTCAGGGTCGCAATGAAGGCCGTCAGGGACGCCCTGATTGAGCTTAGGGAGAAGGGTACGCAGAAGGACTTGCTTAATAAAATGATCACTAGGCAGGAGCAGTACGAGGTTATTCATTACTGGGATTATGAGAATTGGGATAAGGAGTTGAATGAGAGAGTAAACAGGGAGTTTGCGGGAAAAATACGACTTAAGGAACAGCATTAAAAACACGTGGACAACGGTAATACTAAAATACATTGAAATTAAGTAAGTTCAGTATGTCAAGCCTTAACATTAAAAGGATCGCTGTTTTGGGAGCAGGTACTATGGGTCACGGTATAGCCGAGGTCTTTGCAATGGCTGGTTTCGAGGTAAACCTCATGGACATATCCGACGAGATACTGAGGAACGCCCTAAACAGGATTCGGGACAGCCTGGAGAGACTGAGTAGAAGGGGTGAGTTGAGGGAGGGCGTTGATATAATAATGTCCAGGATACACACGACAACCAAAATTGCCGAAGCCGTTAAGTACATCGACTTCCTAGTCGAGGCCGTACCCGAGAACGCTGATTTGAAGAAGAACATGTTTAGAGAAGCTGATCAATACGCGCCATCCCATGCAATATTCGCGTCTAATACGAGTACCATACCAATAACAGAGCTTTCCGAGGTTACTTCACGTAGGGAGAGATTCATTGGCATGCACTTCATGAATCCACCACCCTTAATGAAACTCGTGGAAATAACCAGGGGCAAGTACACGAGTGATGATGCTGTTAACGTAACTGTTCAATTAACGAGGATCCTCAATAAGGAACCCGTTGTTGTTAATAAGGACGTGCCTGGATTCATAGTCAATAGAATATTGTTTAGAGTAATGCTTGAGGCTTGCCGTGAAGTGGTCCAGGAAGGTATTAAAATGATTGACCTGGACGCCATGGCCAGAAACGTACTTGGCCTACCAATGGGGCCTTTCGAACTACTTGACTATATAGGATTAGACACGAGCCTTTTCATAGTTAAAGCAATGATGGAACGCGGATTCAAGGCACATCCCTGTCCACTACTCGAGGGTTTAGTGGGTAAGGGTAAGCTTGGTGTTAAATCCGGCGAGGGTTTCTACAAATACCCAGGCCCTGGCCAGTATGTCAAACCAAAGGTAATGCCCGAGCAAGGCCTTGAGCTTGACCCAATAAGGTTGATGGCTCCTGCCATTAATGAGTTAGCTTGGCTTGTTAGGGAGGACGTGGCTACTATTGACGATATTGATAAGAGCGTGAAACTAGGCCTTAATTATCCATGGGGATTATCGGAGTTTGCTGATGAAACCGGCATTGATAATATTATTAATGCATTGACGCAACTTAAGGATATCAGTGGCTGGGATGAGTATGAGCCTGATTTATTATTAACTAATTATGTTAAGGAGGGTAGGTTGGGTAGGAAGGGTGGCAAAGGGTTCAAGGAGTACCCTGAGGTCGAGTTCAGGAAGTATGATGAAATCATGCTTAGGATCGATCCACCGAGTGCCTGGATAGTCCTGAATAAACCCGACAAGTTAAATGTACTAACTCCCAAGATGGCTGATGAAATTGTTAATGTGCTAAGAAGTATTGAGGATGACCCGAGGATTAGGGTTGTGGTTATCACAGGCAGTGGTAAGGCGTTCTGCGCAGGTGCTGATATTAATCAGTTTCAAAATACGACGCCAATGCAAATGTTCAAGACAATGAGGCATTACCACTCAATGACACTGGAGATCGAGTACTATACAAAACCAGTAATAGCTGCAATAAATGGTTATGCTGTTGGTGGTGGTCTGGAAATAGCCATGGCCTGTGATATTAGGATTGCAAGTGAAGATGCATTACTTGGTCAACCCGAGATCAACCTAGGCATAATACCTGGGGCCGGCGGTACGCAGAGACTGACGAGGTTAACGAACTTAGGCATTAGTAAGGAGTTAATACTAATGGGTAGGCAGGTAAGCGCCAAGGCGGCGCTTGGGTATGGAGTCATCAATAGAGTTGTACCGAGACATGCGCTTGATTATGAGGTAATGAGGTGGGTTAAAGAATTAGCCTCAAAGCCCCCGCTCACGTTAATGCTAGCTAAGTACGCAATTAATTACGGCTCTGAAGCCCCAATATGGAGTGCATTAAGTAATGAGGCTTCATTATTCGGTGTGGTCATATCAACTAAGGATGCGCAGGAAGGTGTTAGGGCATTCCTGGGAAAGAGAAGACCAAAGTTCACTGGTGAGTGAAAATTACCACAGCTTGAATCGGGTTTTCTCTCCACCACCAATTAACTCAATTATTACTATGATAATTATGGATATTATTAGTGCTGCTGATGCGTAACCAAGGGCTAGGGGTAGTCCATAGACTTCGTATGAGTACCAAATCAGCGTTGGCAATGGGTATACGTAGTTAAACAGTGGTGGATTAACTATGTAATAAGCCAAGATGACTATTGAACCAAACTCGCTGATGGATCTACCCCATGCGAGTAGGAATGATGATACTAATTCTCTACGTGTCATTGGGATAATGACCCTGACAAAGACACCCCATTGACTAAGCCCCAGGGTT
>DAJV01000101.1 GCA_002496475.1 Vulcanisaeta sp. UBA163
TTTGACGAGGGGACTGCCAGGAGCCTCGTCGTGCTTGGCTTCATACAAGACATTACGGTGCGCCTACCCACTGAGTACGCAATGACGCTTAATAGGGTTATTGAGCTTGAATTTGGTAAGTTATCCAAGGTTGGATGATTTAAATACCCAGCCCGGTTTGGTGATTGTAATGAGCATTAAGTGGCTCAGTGAGTTAAGGAGCAGGGCAAGGGAATTGGCTCAGAAAATACCCTATCAACAAATCAAGGACTCACCATCAGTCAAATACTACACTAACTGGAGTTCCTTTGAGAGATGCGTTGATCCAAGTCTCGGGGTGATCAGTAATTCACTAGCAATTAACCTACCTACCGAGTTAAATGTAGTATCGATAAACGGCAACATAGGCGCCATAAACACCCCGGGAGACGTCAATGTGATATCCCTCGAAAAACTCAGTGATGAGTTGGGCAAACTAATCCTTAGGTCCATTGATATTTCGGAATCCAAGGCGTTGGCTAGGCACGCGGCTAACCTAATTGGCGGTGCATACATTGAGATTAATAATGATTTAAGCAAACCGTTCAGGATCGGCGTTACCACAACAATGAAAAACCCAGTACTACTGCCCATTCACTACACCATACTTGTGAATGACAACACCAAGGCATCACTAAGCCTATTCATGCTTGGGGCCGGTGGTTGCCCATCAACTACAGTGGAGATTTACTTGGGCAAGGGCTCAAGACTTAATGTACTCACGGTGGGAACACATGAACAAGTACCATCCTTTACACTAATTAAGGTGGTGGTGGGTGACGATGCTGAGGTCAATGCAAGGACCCTCCTGGTTGGTGGTGCCATGAATCACCATAGGGAGGACTACGTTCTACAGGGCAGAAACTCCAGTGTTAATCACCTGGGCCTTGAGGTTGGTTATGGAGCGTCTAGGATCGACTACCAAGTTAATATAATGCATACAGGCGAGAGAGGAACAAGTTACTCAAGGGTTCTAGGCATAGCCAGGGATAAGTCCTTCGTAATACACAGGGCGTTGGGTAGGATCACGAATAGCGCCAAGTGGAGCGACACCAATGTCGAGGGCAAGGTATTCATAATGAATGAGGGTGCCTACGCCGCCTCCGTGCCCATCATCATGGTGGACACCGGTGACGTGAATGGCGCAAGGCACAGCGCAGCCGATGCCTCGCCGGATGAGGACCAAATAAACTACCTCAGGCTCAGGGGAATAGGTAGGGATGAGATTACGGACTTAATAATTCATGAAATGATTTCCCAATTCATAGAGTCCCTACCCACTGAGTACTCAATGGATGCGGAGACCCTAAGATCACTAATAATGAGTAGAATACTGGCGAAGCCTCAGTGATCCCTGCGTACAGCCTCAATGCATGTAAACCCATAGTTCTCAGCCTCAGTCAACTCAACCAACCTGGGTTCCTCAAAATAATCACCAACACCCCTAGATAGCACAGCAATGGCTTTATCATTTACGGAAAAACCCAGGGATTCCAACAACTCCTTAAGTTCTTGAACCGTGTAGAAACGGGCCGCTGTGTAGAATCTGTGACCCCTCCTGCCCAACTCCATGTAATACCTACCGTGTTCACTATTCCTGGGTACAATGCAGGTAATCAACCTACCACTGGGTCTAAGAACCCTGTAAACCTCAGTAAGGGTCTTCCTCGGGTCATCGAGAAAGCATATCGTCACTACCATGACTGCGTAATCAAGGGATAAATCCCTGAACGGTATGGACTCGCCAACACCAACAATCACATCAACACCCCTATCCCTAGCTAGTTCGGCCATAGCCATGGCGGGCTCGAGGCCAACCGGTATGCCGACCCTACCAGCGAAGAACCCACTACCTACCCCAATCTCAATCCCGAGACCCCTGGGCACTAGTGTTGAGACTGCCCTAACCTCGGACTCAGCAGTGTTCATATGATTAACATACCAACTATCGTACTCCCTGGCATACCTGTTAAATATTGGTATTGATGACATGGGCATTACCCATATGTGTCAAGGGTTATTTCGGCAATGTCATAACTATACTCAGAAATCCTCCTAATGCTCTCCACAATCATCATCAACCTACCACCCACGTCAACATGAAGCCCACTGCCATAAATCGTCTTAATAACCTCAAGGCTCTTGCCCCTCATGGCGACCCTCCTATCCAGGACCTCCATGGCATAATCAACATCGCCATTTATGAAGGCTATCACGGCTTCCCTAAGGATATCGGCAGAACTCAAGCCAAGCTCAACCACGCTATTTGAGATGGACAACTCACTAAGTTTGCAACACATTTGATGGGCCTCACTTATTATTTGCGCGATCCTCCAGGCGTGGTCACCGGCCCTCTCTATGGACTTGGAAATCATCAACGTGTTAACGAGTTCCCTGGAACTGCCTGCCCCTAGCTTTGAAAGTATTGACTGATCAGTAATGCCCATCATAACCAACCTCTCAATGAGTAGGTACAGCCTATCGACCTCGTTATCCCTATCAATTATGTCCCCGGGCTCTATACTCGAGCCCCGTAGTATGTCCAGGGAGTCCCGGAGCATGCCGAGTACGGTAAGCATCATCCTATTTATCAACCTCTTGATTGGTATCTCGGGTATTGGCGTTACGAACCTAAGGACGAGGTGGTCACTACCCTCCTCAATAACCTCAGCCCCGGAAATCCTCTCCCTAACCAATTCCTTAATCTCATCCTTAGCATCAGCATAACCACCTAACTTAACCCTAACCTCATCAATGCCCTTAAGGTACTGCGTAATTAACTTCCTGAGTACATAGTCAGGGTTATCCCTATCAACCTCAATAACATTGTTGGTACTTGAACCACGGGCAGCGTGCCTCAGTGGTATCACAGCCAAGTGATCACCCATGAATCTAAGAAGAACGTGAGAACCAGCACTAAGGCCTAGTGCGGAGACCCACTTCTTGGGTATTGTAATGGCCATTGAGGACCTACCTGAAGCCACAACCTTCCTAACCTCCTCCTCAACCACACACAAAAGACACTAACCCTTAATTAATCTTATTAACAACTGAAGAAGCAATGCTAAGGATATTAATCACGGGGCAACCAGGCGTGGGCAAGACGACGCTTATTAGGCGATTAATGGATCATGCTAGGTCAATGGGTATTGACGTCTACGGCTTCATAACGACCGAGGTAAGGGAGAGTGGTTCAAGGATCGGCTTTAAGATAATCGACGTAAACAATGGTAGAGAGTCCTGGCTAGCCCATGTGAACCTATTCAAGGGAGGCCCAATGGTTGGTAAGTACAACGTTAACCTAAGGGCCATGGAGTTGGTTGGGATACCAGCCATTAAGGCGGCTAACCAGGGCTCATTGCTTGTGGTTGATGAGATCGGGAAGATGGAGTTAATGCACGGCGACTTCCTTAAGGCCCTCGAGGAGGTTGTGGATAGGGTTCACTTCCTCGGCACCATATACATGGCATATAGGTTTAATAGAACCGTGGTATCCTTCGTGAGTGGGCATGGGTTTAGGGTCATTGAGTTAACGATGGCTAATAGGGACCGGGTGCTTAATGACTTAGTTAGGGAGTTAGTAAAGGGATTAAACCGAGGTAATGATCACGCGTAAGCAATAATGGTCATTAGACAGGTTACTTTTATATTACTGGCGTGGATTACATATGGTAAGGCACTATGTGGCCCGAGTGGAGGGTTAGATTGTTAAGGCGACTTGATATTGTGTTGGTAATATTTGAATTTATTCTAAGTGTAGTATTCCTTTCAATATCCTATGTTGTGAATAGCCAATATCTTAAGGGGGTTGGTGTTGGGTTAATGATTGCCTGGGTAACGGGTGCAATAGCATACGTTATCAAGGCCAGGGCCCCTAATACTAATTAAAGCCTTAATGCCGAGTACTTCGTAGTTAAATGCCGTATTCACGGACCAGCCTAACCATGTACATGCTGACTAGGGCCCTTAGGCTTGTTGTGATTGTCTTACCATCAATCGGGTGGCCCGTTAGGGATTCAGCCAATCTCTTAACCTCAACTCACCTAGCCTACCTAACGTGGCCAATGCCCTAAATAACCGCCTTGTATTTATCCAACTTACCGAGGTCATCCTTAACAATCTCATTGGGAATCCCTCTAAAGAGCGTGGTAAGGTTGGTTCCAGATCGAAAAGCGCTGGTAATAGTATCGGTGATGATTCTTTTCCTGCTCATGTTTAATTATTTGTTTAAATAATTTGGTTTGTATTTCCTTTGTTTTGATGGGTTAGGTTTAAATATTGTTTAAAACGGGGTTTCTCGTGGGTAGGTTAAGGGTTTTGCTTGTTTCGGACCTTCATGGTTCTGGTGTGGCTTATGGTAAGTTATCTAATGCCATTAGGTTCTATAAGGCCGATGTCGTGGTCTTCGCGGGTGATTTAACGGGTAAGGCCTTGGTGCCCATTGTCAAGGATGATGGTTCCTTCAGTCTTGGTTCTGGTGTTAGTAAGTACTTGGTTAATGTGTTTGGTGATGTTAAGGCTGTGGGTGATAAGGACCTTGATAGGGTAATTAAGGAATTGAGGGGTAAGGGCTATTATCCATTCGTCACTGATAGGGCTGGCTATGAGGAACTGACCAACAATAGGGATAGGGTTAGGGAGACGTTCATAAAGCTCATGTTCAACGCACTCGAGGAGGACTTGGGCAAGGTGGTCAGTAGGTACAGGGAGGCTGGGATTAAGCTACTGATAATGCCCGGCAACGATGATTACCCAGAGATCGCTGATTACGTAAAGAAACAAGCCTCGGACGTGTTGGTGCCAATTGATGAGGACGTCGTGGAACTCAACGGCTACTACTTCCTGGGCTTCGGCTATTCAACGCCAACGCCCTGGAACACGCCCAGGGAGGTTAGTGAGGAAGAGCTCAGGACTAGGGTTGAGAAGTTGGTTATGGATATCGATCAATCGAGACTTGGCAGGTTGATAATGGTTCTTCATGACCCACCATACAACACGCTCATTGATCAGGCATATCAATTAAGTAAGGACCTCAAGCCTGCGGTTAGAGGTGGCGAGGTATTGAGGACTCATGTAGGTAGTAAGTCTGTGAGGACCTTGATTGAGGAGTACTCACCATTAATGGGAATGCATGGGCATATACATGAGGCGCCAGGCATTGATTACGTGAGGAGTAATGCTGGTGCCAAGGTACCTGTAATTAATGCAGGTAGTGAGTACTCAGAGGGCGTGCTTAGAATGGCTTACCTGATTATTGAGGATAATAAGTTGAAGAATTACTTCCTGCTTAGAGGCTAGGTAGGATTTTTAAATAGAGTAATCGAGGGTAATCCAACGTGGAGGTTAACCTTGAGTCGCTCATTAAGGACCTAGCTGTTAGGGCTGGTTCGTTCGTTAGGTCTAAGTCTAATGATCTTAACTACAGGCAGATAATGAAGAGGGGCTCAACGGACGTCTCAAGGCGCATTGACCTGGAGGTTGAGGATATGATAATTAAGGGTGTGGAGGGCGAGGGTTTGAGCGCCATTATCAGCACTGAGGAGAGGGGTGTCGTCAAGGTTGGTAATGGCGATCCTAGGTACATATTCGTGGTGGATCCACTAGACGGCTCCCTAAACTTCGTCCTAGGCATACCCTTCTACTCAATATCAATTGCAGCTGGTAGGTACAGCAATAGGTTTAGGTTTAGTGAACTAAGTGATGGTGTTGTTTACTACGTGGCTAGGGACGCCCTATACTACGGTGGTCCCAGGGGCATTGACATTAGTGGTGATGACTTGGGTGATCTTGGTGAGGATATTGACAGGCCCGTGGTCTCCGTGTATGTGGAGCCCGATGCTAATGAGAAACTACTGCTCAGCCTTAGGGAGATTTATGGCAGATTTGGTAGGTTTAAGATTAGGAGTCTTGGTTCGGCGAGTCTCGAGACGGTCATGGCATCGCTTGGTAGGTTCCTCGCCTTCATGGATCTTAGGAATAGGCTTAGGATATTTGATATTGCCGGCGCCTACGTAATAGCGAGGGCCATGGGGATCGGCGTATATACCTTGGGCGGTGGTGACTTGGGCGGTGAATTGGTGAGTAGTGACAGGAGGTTTAGTGTAATTGTTAGTAGGAGACGTGATTTCGTCAATGAGTTCCTTAAGTTGGTCGGGAGTTAAGTGAAAGTTTCATTATTCTAATTAGATAATTAACTAGTAGGTATTAAATACACGTTTACTTAACGTAGTAGGCAATGAGGATTAGACTAAACCTGGAGTGCCCAAGATGCAATGGTGCCTTGTTCATGGAAGAGGATGGGGAAAGCGTTAGTATAACCTGTAATAGATGTGGCCTTAGGGCCAGTTGGAAGTTACGTGACGCCGCCAGGAGGGCCTTGAAGAACATTGATGGTTCATTAATATTTGATTGGAACTCCGTAATTGATGAACTCTACCTGGAGCTGGCAATAAGCATACGCTAACCCTGTAATATTAACTCACGAACTAGAAAGATTAATTTATGCTTCATTAGTAAACTAAACAAAATAGTTTGGTGATTTAATTTGGCAGAGGAATTAACATCACAATTAAGCAAGAAATTGAAGGAGTGGCTCCTGGAACTGGCCAGTAGGCTTAATTGGAGGATAGATAGGGTGCTAGATTCATACAGGTTGGCGCAGCGCTCGGTAATAATCGATGTCAGAGATGATGGCAACTCAATAGGTGGTATAAGACTTAGAGTACCATCGGAGTCTAGGGATGATGTTCTTTACTACGTGTCAGTGGGGCCATATGGTGCGAAGTGCACCTGCGAAGCCTCGGTAATTAGGGGAAACGCCTGCAAGCACATTGTTGCAGGTCTAATAATGTGGAACATGCTAAGCGTTATTAAGTACGGTAAATGGCTTGACCTAAATGAATTAACATGGCTTAAACCATCGCAGGACAATGAATAGTCACAACCTAATTACTTACAATAGTAAAGGCATCACCCTTGGGACATTGGCTCCTTAATCATCAGAAGAAGTGTTAAGAGGAACTGGGTAATTAATGACCTGTGGATCGCCTGAGGAATTTAATGAATGCCTATGATACAATTTCAAGGATTTACCCGGAGACCAGGGAGGGAGGGTTGTTGGCTAGGAAACTATTGGAGGAAGTTGAAGATCTAATCAATGGTTTGAGGTTTAGGGTTGTGCTTGACATTGGCGCCGGCGCAGGTGATAACCTGGGCGTCACGAGGGCCAGCTTGAGTAATTCCCTTTATATCGGTTGTGAGTTAAGCATGGGTATGATAAGGACCTCTGGCGGAATCATTGAGTGGGTTAATTGCTCGGCTACGCATTTACCCATTAAGCCAGAGTCTATAGACCTGGCGATGTCAATATCCGCATTGCACCATGTACCCAGGGATTTAATGAGACGTGTTTTACGCGGCATTTACGAATCATTGAGACCCAGTGGGTTATTTATAGCCACCGTGTGGGGTTGTGACAAAAACTCCCTAAGGAGGTTAATACCCATTGGTGACTGTGAGGGTTATATACCATGGAGTCACGGACTCGGTGAGAGGATCCCTAGGTACTACAGGCTTTTTAGGGGTGGTGAGCTAGATGATGAAGCCTTGAAGGTAGGCTTTAGCATTATTAAAAGCGGTGCTATTATGATCGGTGCCTTTACTAATTATTACATAGTCTCGCGGAAGTAAATATATAATCAATATATACATAATACTTTATTATTCAACCTTTAACTAATGTAATTCCGTGATTAGTAATGAATACACAACACTATGAGTATCAATTAACGTTGGATAAAATAATACGTAAAGCAGCCCAAATATACTCAAATACTGAGGTTGTTCATGCACCACCAGGCGGGCCTATAATTAGGTCAAACTATGCCAAGGAGTGGGATAGGATACAGAGACTGGGTTCCGTGCTTGAGGAACTAGGCGCAATCCCCGGTGAACCAGGTAAGTTCGGTAGTAAGGTCGCAGTGCTTGATTGGAATACCATCAGGCACTTCGAGCTTTACTATGGCGTACCCATGTACGGCACCGTATTACATACAGTTAACGTGCTCCTCTCACCAGAGGACATAATATACACAATGATGCATGCACAAGACGATATCCTCTTCATAAACGAGGACTTCATATCACTGGCAAGGATTGCCGCCTCACTCGTAAAGTCCATAAAGAAGGTCGTGGTAATGAGCGATAAGCCAGAGCACGGGGAGGTGTCGTTTGATGGCACAGAGGTTTATTGGTATGAGGACCTCATCAAGGATGCAAGGCCCTACAACTTCCAGGAGCTTAGTGAGAACACGGTGGCCACGATGATGTTCACCTCAGGAACCACAGGAAGGCCGAAGGGCACCTACTTCACGCATAGGCAGTTGGTACTCCACGCAATGTCGGTGGCCCTATCACTATCCGCACCACCAATCAATGCCAATATATATGACGTGGCGATGCCCCTGGTTCCCATGTTCCACGTACACGCCTGGGGACTACCATACATAACAACACTAGTTGGTATAAAGCAGGTATACCCAGGGCAATTCGATTGGGGCTGGGTACTAAAGTTAATCAAGGAGGAAGGCGTCACAATAACCAATGGGGTACCAACAATACTATACAACATACTCTACCACCCAGATTCACCAAAGTACGACCTGAGGGGTTTAAAGTTCGTAATAGGAGGTTCAGCACTACCGAGGGGACTCCTTGAGGAGGCAAACAGGAGGGGTATACGCGTTGTCCAGGGCTTTGGACTAACAGAGACTGCTCCAGTCATACTACTAACAATGGAGAAGGCGAACATGAGGGACTGGTCGGAGGAAAGAAAGAGGGAAATAATACTCAGTGCGGGGTTGCCAATACCCCTAGTTGACGTAAGAGTTGTTGATGAGGATGGCAAGGATGTTCCCAGGGATGGAAAGACAATGGGCGAACTAGTGGTTAGGGCGCCATGGATAACCAAGGAATACCTAGGCGACCCAGAGAAGACCAGCAATGCCTGGCGTGGTGATTGGTTCCACACAGACGACATAGCGGTTTGGGACAGCGAGGGTTATGTATGGATTATGGATAGGGCAAAGGATGTAATCAAGAGTGGTGGTGAGTGGATATCAAGCACGAGACTCGAGGACCTAATAAGCACTCATCCAGCCGTTTATGAAGTCGCGGTAATCGGAGCCCCACACCCAAAGTGGGGTGAGAGGCCCGTGGCTATTGTCGTACCAAAGCCCGGGCAAAAAATCACCGAGGATGAGGTAAGGAAGTACTTAATGGAACTCGTTAATGAGGGCAAAATACCCAAGTGGTGGATACCCGACAAGGTCATCATTGTTGATTCAGAACTACCAAAGACAAGCACAGGAAAAATAGACAAGAAGGCGCTTAAGGACAGGTTCTCAATAACACTTGGTTAGCACCAAGGCTTATAAATTAAAAAAGGCAATTAAAAATAATCATGGAAGTCTATATAATAAAAGGTATGTCCAACAGTTATCTAACGAGTGACGGAGTACTAATAGACGCTGGGGCGAAGACCAGTAATGTAATTAAAACCGCCAAAAACACGGAATAAGCATCAAGTATTTATTCATGACGCACTATCATATAGACCACATCAGGTATGCCTGGGACATCGCCAGGACATTTAATTGTAGGGTAGTCGCATCAATACCTGAATCGGTAATCATCGAAGGTAGTGAAAAACCAAGAAATATAGGGCTACTGCAATCACTATTTTCCTTCATGGTTAGGGTTAAGCCAGTTAACGTGGATATTAAGGTAGGTGACGGTGAGGTCATAGAGGGTTATAGGACTATATATGCGCCGGGCCATACACCGGGCAGTACCGCATACCTCAAGGACGACTTACTATTCAGTGGAGATGCTGTTGTAGAGCAGGGAGGAAAACCGGCGCTACCGCCAAGAATATTCACACTGGATATGAGGAAGGCCGCGGAGAGCTTTAATAAATTACTTAGTTTAAGGCCGAGGATTATCTATCCAGGGCATGGAAGCCCAATAAGCTTAGGTACTTAGGTTCTCGTTGATTCTGAATCCATGGTACTTAAACAAGTCAATTGCGTTATTCATCATAACCATCTCCTTATCAACATTACCAATACCATCACTACCATCGATGCACTTAACATCACCCACTAGGTCCCTAAATCTCCTATACGGGTAACCACTACCAAATAATATTCTCTCAGTACCCAGGGTATTCAACACGGGTTTAGCTGACTCATCATTAAATAAATAGCAATTAATCCCTGGCGTACTCAGGTAGGTATTATCATACCTCTTCATTACCCTGAGGACCTCCCTAATCCAAAGTCCAAACCTCTCAGGCGGTGTTCCAAGACCGTTAATCACCATGTAGGGCCTATACTCATCAAGGACCTCCGCAAGGTTCTTGGGCATTACATGCGTAATAATCCTCTCATCAACATCCTTAGGCATTCCTAAGTGCATCACCACTAATACGTTATTCTTCTCTGCATACTCCATTAATTGCCTAAAGGCTTGGCTCGTGGCTGGATTAAAGAATTGAAGAGTTGGCGAGACAAAAACACCCCTAAGGCCTAGGTGTTCCAGCTCCCTAATCTTCTGCTTAACATACCTGCTACCAAAGCTTGGGTTAATGCTTGAGAATGGTATGAAGAAATCACTGACACCTTCCTTAAATACCTCATACCAAAGTTTCATATTATCAATCATGAACTCAGGCCACTTACTAATCAAGCCATAAATCTCTCGAATCACGGACTTAACATCAACATACATACCCAAGTCCCTACTTAATCTATATAGACCATTGAGGGTAAGGCTAAGTGTCGGGTCAATATCAATTGGATATAGCGTAGACGCAATAGCGCCAGCACGGTGAAGCCTATCCCTTAATAACCAAAGCTCTGCACCAGGATGGACATGGAAATCAATAAAGTAATCACCTGGCATTAATAATCTCTATATCACTGGGATTTAAAAATTATTCGCTAATATTTTAATCTATAGCCACGAATTCAATTACTTAACTCAAATATTTTTACATAAGTCAAATACTCAAGAACCAGTGAACCTCGGTCTCCTCTTCTCAAGGAAGGCACTCACACCCTCAACAAAATCATGGGTATTACTCAACTCGCCCTGCAACCTAGCCTCAACAGTCAGGAACTGATCAAGGTCCTTAAATAGGGCCTCGTTAATCAACCTCTTACCATACGAATAAGCCTTAAAGGGGCCCTGAACAATCTCATTGGCGAATTTCAAGGCCTCACTCAATGGATCATCAACAACCTTAACAAGGCCCATGGTCTCAGCCTCCTCGGCGGTAAACTCACCACCAATGAGCAGGTACTTAAGGGCCTTTGCTCCAACTAATCGAGCCATCATAAGCGTCAACCCAGTATCAGGAATAATACCAAGGTTTTGAAAAGCCAAAATAAACCTAGCATTCCTGGAAGCAAAGGCGAAGTCACATGCCACGGCAAGGCTAATCCCAGCGCCCGCAGTCACACCATTAACCGACGCAATAAACAACTTATCGCTAAACCTGATCTCCTTAAGTATTAGGTGGAAGGAGTCCCTAAGCTCACCCTCAAGATCCACACTACCAGGGCCACTTGGTTTAACGGATATCTCGGCACCCGATGAGAAGGCTCTACCAGAACCTGTAAATATTCCAACCATCTTGCCCGAGTTACCATTGAACTTACGCAGCGCATCGAGCAACTCAGCCCTAAGCTCAGGCCCAAGGGCATTCAGTCTCTCGGGTCTATTAAGCGTGAATACAGTTATGGGGCCCCTATCATCAACTACCACGTACTTATACATGGCAACCACCTACTATTCCTCGGGCACGAATTCATAAGTTAAGTACCCCTCGGGCTCCCTCTTTGCGACTTGAAGCTTAATCCTCATACCAACCCTAACCTTCCTGGGGTCATTAACCCTCAACCAAGCCAACACATTGAAGCCCTCCCTCATCCTGGCAATGGCCACTATATAATCAGGGTAGTGCGAGTAGGTAAGGGGTTTCGTGTTTATTACGGTGTACGTCAATAACTCACCCTCACCGCTGACCTCAACCCAATCCATATCACTGGCCTTGCAGTACGGGCAATCAGCCTGAGGTGGGAAGTAATATCTACCGCATTTCTTGCACTTAGTTACGTAGATCTTCCCCTCCCTCAAACCATCAAAGAATCTCTTAATCCTCTCGACACTTATCGAGAACCTAAGCCTCATCTCCCTGACATCGTACCATAGACTATACTGACCCTTCTCATCAGGTGCTACGGGTAGTCCAGTGGCCTTGACAACCTCATTCAACTGCTTAATAGATTGTCTCCAAAACTCCTCATACCTAGCCTCCAGGGACACCACACATCACCTCTTGGGCTTCACCTTCGGTGAACCATCCTTATCCAGTGAATAAATGGTTACATAGGCATAATGACCAGTACCACCGACATTATGCGCCAATGCCCAACCAGTATGAATATCCGCCTGCCTATCCCTAGGCTCAACACTCTGCCTCAACTGCTTAGTCATCTCAACCGCCATACTAACACCAGTGGCCCCTATGGGATGACCCTTAGCCTTCAACCCACCATCCAGGTTAACGGGTATCAAACCACCCTTATACGTCTGCTCATTCCTAACCAATTGTATACCCATGCCCCTTTCTACGAATCCCAAGTCTTCGTATGCCATGACCTCAGCTATTGTGAAGCAGTCATGAACATCGGCAATATCGAAGTACTTCCAAGTGTCTTTGTGTTCGATACCAATACTCTTGAATGCCTGTTCAGCCGCTTGATATGCAGCGTCTAGCCCTATGAAATCAGACCTCTTGCTTAGGTTTGCCGTGCCCGTAGCCACGCCCACGGATCTAATCCACACTGGTGCATCCGTTATTTTCCTGGCCAGTTCCTCACTGGTTAGTATTACAGCGGCTGCTCCGTCTGTTATTGGGCTTGCATCGTAAAGCTTAATGGGCCAGGCCACGTACCTTGACTTGAGACATTGGTCAATGGTTATTTTCATACCATAGAACTGGGCCTTTGGGTTTATTGAACCGTAGTAGTGGTTCTTGACGGCGACTCTGCAGAAGTCCTCCTCAGTTGCCCCGAACCTATTCATGTACGCAGTCATGTAGAGTGCGTAGTATCCAGGGAATGTTAGTCCAAAGTTCTCGAATTCCCAGAAG
>DAJV01000120.1:0-124 GCA_002496475.1 Vulcanisaeta sp. UBA163
TAGGCGCAATAAACATTGAGGGGAAGCACCTACAAATACTCGGCACGGTACAGGGAGGGGTCCACGCAGCCCTAGCCGACGCAATGGCCTGGGTAGCCATACTAAGCCATTACCATCCAAAATA
>DAJV01000120.1:153-1756 GCA_002496475.1 Vulcanisaeta sp. UBA163
AGGGCAATGGCCAGGATAACACACGTAAGGGAACCCATGGCGCTAGTAGAAATAGAACTAAGAAACGCAAACAACGAACTAGTGGCAATATCAACAACAAACTACTGGATCATACCCACCAACAAGACAATAAACGAAGTAATAGGCGAGAAGGGCAGAAATACCGTGGGAAAATTTCAAAAGTAATTTTCCCATATCGAGCCATGGCAAAATTTTGCCATGGCTCGATATGGGAAATATGTTTTTACTCTTTTCTATTTTCTATGTATTTTGCGCTTATTGGGGTAAGGCTTTTTTCCTCTGTGGTTTGTTGTTTCTTGGTATGGTTTTGGATTATGCGTTGGTTAGTAATATGGGTGGTGCTGCGTTGGTTTCTAGGGATTTAAGTGTTGATTGGTTGGCGTTGCCTAGGTTTGATTCTCCACCGCTGTTTTTGAGGGTTCTTGATGAGGTTAGGGGTGGTTATTGGGGTGTTAGGTTTAGTAGTGATGTGGTTAGTGTTAAGAGGGNNGTTATTGAGTTGAGGGGTGGTGTATCTGTTGAGGTTGTTGATTTCATGCCAATTGGCATATCAGCCTTCGTTAGGGTGATTAGGGCGGGACCTGGGGTGTCTTATGACATGGTTATTAGGCCCACGTTTAATTATGGCTTGGTTGAGCCATATGTCGAGGATCACGGTAGGGATGCCCTACTCATCAACCCGTTGGGTAATGACGCGGTTGAGTTAATGCTCATTGATGGTTCATGCGAGAGGGATGGCATTGAGTATAGGTGCTCAGGGCCGAGTACGGTAATGCTTCATTATCCCGGCGATAGGAGGTTATCCATAATTGCCAATAGGGAGTTCAAGTCCATTGTTTATAATCAATTTAGGAGCATTTATGAGGCGACCTTAAGGTATTGGAGGTCGATTATTAAGGACGGCGGTGGCGGGGGCGTTGATAGGGTTGACGCCGTGTATAGGGCCTCCATAACGGTACTTCTCTCGCTCATTTATAGGACCACGGGTGGCATAGTGTCGGCACCAACCACTTCCCTGCCCGAAATAATTGGTGAATCGAGGAATTGGGATTACAGGTTTGTCTGGGTTAGGGACGCGTCCTTGGCGGCCACGGCGCTGATCAGGGCTGGCTACTCACAGTATGCCAGAGCTATACTGGGCTTCCTGGTGAATATAGCAGACATGCTTGGGAAGCCCTTTGACTACTCCGTATACACGATAGATGGCACCTACCCCTTTGACGAGAGGGAGATACCTTGGCTGAGGGGCTACATGGGTAGTAAACCGGTTAGGGTTGGTAACGCAGCGACGACGCAATTGCAGTTGGACCTCGAGGGTTGGTTCATGGATGCCCTCCATGAGTATGTGCTGAGGACTGAGGATAGGCGATTCCTCGAGCTTTCCTGGCCGGTTATTGAGACCGCTGCCGAGTGGTGCTCAAGAAATTACATGCTTCAGGATGCAGGGCTTTGGGAGCAGAGGGATAGGTATAGGCATTACGTGCATTCCAAGGTCATGATGTGGGTATGCCTAAACCGGGCCTCTGGGCTTGCCAGGATCTACGGAAATAAGGATCAATCAGATGAGTGGGGTGCCAGGGCG
>DAJV01000120.1:1792-5229 GCA_002496475.1 Vulcanisaeta sp. UBA163
GCATTACTGACACTACCGCTCTACGGCTTCATAGACGTTTCCGATCAACGCTTCCAGAGGACCCTTAACAAAATAGTCAGGGAGCTCGTAATCAATAATTGGGTGTTTAGGTATAAGCAGGACTTCATGGGAGTTGCGAAGCACCCATTCATTTTAACCACGGAGTGGCTTGGCATGGTATACGCATTAATGGGTAAATTAGATGATTCCAGAAGTATACTAATGAACATAGCCAATTGCGCAAATGACCTGGGGTTACTTGGCGAGCATGTAGATATTACGTCATGCGAACCAAGGGGTAATTATCCACATATATTTAGCCATGCAGGTTACGTAATACTCTATGACATGATCATTAATAATGGGAAAAAGTAATCGGTAACGTATCATTAATGCCGTAATACCTAGATCATGATTTATCATTCAGTCTCTATATAATTATGAGTACTATTATGTATTATCTTATTCTTATTTAGTATAGTTTTTCCTATAGAATACTTTATTGCATAACAAAAACTTAATAATAGCACCAATTAATACTTTATTGGAGGTAAGATAATGCCTATTTTTATTTTAAATATGAAATTTGACTTAATAAGTGAGTAAAGTTAAAAAGGGGGTCGTTAATATATTGACTTAGTATGACACATGGTAGAAGTTTGGGTCTCTCCCGTACGGCGTTAATGGCAATAATAGCGGTGATAGTTGTGGTCGTGATAATAGGGGGTGTTGTTGCATACTTCATAACAAGGCCTAGTATAACGCCAAAACAGACATTGGTCGTTTATGGTCCCTGGGGTGTTAATACGCCTGAGGGGCAATTATTCCTTAGTATTGTTAAGGGCTTTGAAAAGGAGTACCATGTGAATATCGAGTATGTGGGTACGACGGACTACACGACTGAGGCTCAGGAAATAATGAGTGGTAGCCCGCCATTTGACGTTGTGATTAATTCTGAGGTAAGCCTACTTAGGCAGTTAGCCGAGGGTGGTTATCTAGTCGACCTAACACCCTATCTTGAGCAATCAGGGTTGCTTAATCAATTAATACCGTATTATGTTAATTACTTAAACATAAGTGGTTCAATATATGGTGTCCCAGTTGATGCGTGGACTAAACCTGGCATTTACGTGTATGTACCAACACTTGAGAAGTATGGGATACCATTACCACAGACAATAAGCACCCGCTGGAATTGGACCCAGTTCATGTACTACGCCAGTGTGTTGAAATCCCACGGCGTAATACCACTTGGTGCCGGTGCAGCTGATGAGTGGCCGTTGGTCATCATTTACGAGCCGATAGTCTACTCAATAGGTGGTAAGGACTTGTACTACGCCATTATGTGCCATAAGATAAGCTACACATCACCAATCGTTGAGCAAACCTTCGAATTCTACCTAGCGCTGATAGCCGAGGGCTACTTCGGCCCACCGGCCTTCGCCGCCAGTCAACACTTCACCGACGTTTATCCACTCATGGAGAATGGGACTGTGGCCATGTACTTCATGGGCGACTGGACACCATTCTTCATGAATAACTACACAGCTGTCCAGCCTATAATGGCCCCGTCAATTAATCCAGCACTTGCCGATCAGTACTTCGTGGTTACTAGTGGTGATTGGGCTGTGGTACCCAAGGACGCGCCTGGCAATAAGACCTTAGCAATCGAGTTCGTGCTTTGGCTTGCATCAACGGGCTTCCAGGAGAGAGTTCTCGAATCTGGTTGGCGTTCCGTGTCACCAAATAGAGTGGCAATGGAGGCCGCTGTTAGCGGTAAAATAACCGTCCCATTGGCAAGCAAGATAGTTGAGGAATGGGTGCTTCAGTTTAGCAATAATTTATTACCAGACATAGCAGATAACATGCCTAGTCAGTTCGAGTATAACGTATTTTGGCCAACGCTGGCTGAGATGATTTCGAACCCATCAGGATGGTTAAGCTATCTTCAATACATGGAGGATGAGGCAAACTTAATATACAATCAGACAAATTGGGATAATACATACCCATTATGCCAGAACGTTACTTATACAGGGCCCTACGTGTATACGGGACCTATGTACAATGTACCGCAGATATTAAAGAGCAGTGGTATTCCACTACCGAGTTGGCAGTCATAAGGACAGTGCATGGGTGATTGGAATGAATTTCAAAATAAATAGAATTATTTACATAATCGCCTTTGCACTGCCGGGTCTAGCATTCCTAACGATATACATAATATACCCATTGATTATGGATATAGTTACAAGTTTCACTAATTGGTCTCCAACATCCTTCAACTTCGTTGGCCTATCGAATTACCTGTTCATGATGAAGGATCCCCTTTTCATTAAGTCATTCGTCACCAACTTCATATGGCTGGGCATAAACGTCCCAGTGTCGGTGATACTAGGGCTTTTACTATCGTTATTACTTACTAATCCAGGTGTTAGGCTTTCATCACTGTGGAGAACATTTATTTTTGTTGCATTGACGATACCGCCGACAGTGGCCGCCTTCATATATGGTTATTTATTCTTTGCCAGTGGTACTGGTATAGTGACCACCGTGTTATTTCAAAATAAATTGAATACATATGGACTTTACTGGCCAGGTTTATTAATGATGGTCTTAATCACTATTTGGTCATCAACGGCAATGGCTACGGTGATCTACACAGCAGGCGTGTATATGCTGCCTAGGGAAATAATAGAGGCAAGCCAGATAGACGGTGCTGGTCCATTCACTAGGTTGTTCAGGATATACATGCCATTACTTAAGCCCGCCCATATAGTGGCAATCACTATGATTGCTATAATGACGCTTAAGGTATTCGATATTGTGTACACGTTGAGAGCACCTGGCGGTGCATCGGTCATGCTTTATTACATGTTTGGTGTTTTGTCGTATGGTGATTACGGCTATGCAAATGCGATAGTTACTGTGATGGCTGTGTTAGTTCTAATAATGTCCATACCCTTAGCAATGTATACGTTGAGGGGTGGTCGACGATGAGAATTACGATAAGCATGGTAGCGCTAACGCTAGTAAGCGCGGTTATAGGATTCACGTGGCTACTTCCCATAATTGCGGCCTTAATAGGCTCCTTCATACCCTTTAAATACATGGTGCTTTACGGTTGGTGGAACATTAAAGAAACCACACTGGGTAATTACATAGCAATATTTACAACGGGCGCCATTAAATACTTACTAAATAGCCTAGTAATATCTTCAGCGGCCACGGTATTGCCCGTGATTATAGGCATGGCGCTGGCGTTCTCAATAAGGAGGCACCACATACCGCATAGTGACACCCTCGTAATCCTATTCTTCCTACTCCAGGTATTGCCTGAGCAGTCGGTTACAATACCCGTACTGAGTATTTATAGGTATGTTAGTTGGATAATGAGCACGTATTTAGGGGTAATCCTCGTTCATACGGCATTTGCA
>DAJV01000120.1:5390-5687 GCA_002496475.1 Vulcanisaeta sp. UBA163
CTATACTTCGGCCTAGTCTTCATACATAATACGAGCCTATTCCCAATAACCGTGTTCATAGCGAATTCCGTATCTTCATACTTCGTGAATGTGGCTGTAATGAGCGCGGCGGCCGTATTCGCCATAATACCGCCAGTCCTACTCTTCGCATTACTGCAGAAGTACTACGTGAGGGGATTGCTTGGTGGCTTCATGAAGGCGTAAGTATTGTTTAAATTTATACCCATACTTCAATTGCTTG
Organism: Vulcanisaeta sp. UBA163; assembly: GCA_002496475.1. Taxonomy (GTDB): domain Archaea; phylum Thermoproteota; class Thermoprotei; order Thermoproteales; family Thermocladiaceae; genus Vulcanisaeta. Next base: position 5,632 of record DAJV01000120.1, read on the forward strand.
GTGTTCATGATTATTGATTTAAGGGATGTTGTTGGTGTTAGGACTAAGTTGTTCTA
>DAJV01000120.1:5865-8021 GCA_002496475.1 Vulcanisaeta sp. UBA163
GGTGGGTTAGGGCCTCGCCTGGTAAGCACTCACTGTCGCTTATTCTCTCGCCGGTTAGGATGTTTGGTGAGCGTAGGGTTGGCTTCAATGGCATGTACATTGTTTATAGGGAGCCATCCCTGTTTAGTTTCATCCTGAGGGCTAAGTTACTGCTCGATGTCGCGGAGGCCTTTGAGGATCTCAGGCTTGATTATCTCAAGGTACTTAATGAAGCCCTTGACGTTATTCCTCTAGACTCGGTGGCCAATTGGCAATTGGAGTTTGCGGCTAAGGCTCACATTGTTGAACCGCCAAGCTTCGTTAGGGCGTTGTTTAATTATTATGATCCCAAGGAACTCACGCACTTAAGGCCGCCGGACTTTAATGAACTTGGTAAGGCGGCTGGGGAGGGCTTGAGGGTTCTTGAGGAGGGTATTGGGGAGTTGAGGTTTAGGAGGGGTCATAGGGGTGTTGTCTACGTGGCTGGTCATGCCCACATTGACCTTGGTTGGTTGTGGAGTAGGGACGTGACTAGGGAGAAGATTAGGAGGACTGTTATTAACGTCCTATCACTACTCCAATCATACCCGGAACTAACATTCCTAGTCTCAAACATGGCCTACCTGAAGTGGCTTAGTGGGGATAGGGATTTGTGGCTTAGGATTAGGGATGCCATTAAGGTGGGTAGGGTAATACCAATTGGCGGTATGTGGGTTGAGAGTGATACTAACCTGCCGGGTGGTGAGTCCCTGGCTAGGCAGTTCCTGTATGGGCAGAGGTTCCTGCTTAGGGAGTTTGGAATCACCACGGAGATTGGTTGGTTACCAGACACCTTCGGGTTCCCAGCTTCATTACCGCAGATACTCAGGAAGGCTGGCATCAAGGTCTTCTTTGAGCATAAGATGTATTGGAACACGATTAATAGGTTCCCATACTCCGTATTCCTTTGGGAGGGTATTGACGGGTCGGTGATACCGACAATAAACTACGCAACATACGGTGCAGATCTAACACCGAGGCAGATAACGAGGGCTTGGTCAGACCACACAAGCCCTGAAATACCTGCCTTCCTACCCTTCGGTAAGGGCGATGGTGGTGGTGGACCAACTTGGCTAATGCTCGAGAGGTACAGGGCGTATAGGGATTTGCCGGGTATGCCAAGGCTTGTGATGGGTAATCTAAAGGACTTGGTTAATGAGGTTGTGAAGGATGACTCACTACCCAGGTGGAGAGGCGAGTTGTACCTTGAGATCCATAGGGGCGTCTACACAAACGGCATTAGACTTAAGCAGTTGGTTAGGACTCTCGAGACCAGGCTCAGGGAGTTGGAAACATTTAGTGTGGTGACCGGAGTTCGGAGGAATTATGAGGAGTTTTGGCATCCACTACTCGAGGCCGAGTATCACGATCCAATGGGGGCTACTTCCACTAAGGCCGTTTATGATGAGGTAATTAACGAACTCGAGGAGGACTTGAGGAAGGTCAATAATGAATTAATGAACATACTCAAGGGTGCCCTTGGTATGGGCCGTCTCATGACTATTATTAATTCATTACCGTGGCCACGTAGAGAATTAGTAATTACCAAGGAGGAATTAAGCGGTGTACCCACGCAAAGAATTGATGGTGGTTACCTAGCTCTTGTTGATATCCCTGCTCTAGGTTGGAAATCATTTGAGGTTGGCGTTGGTGTTTCCTCTGGTGATGTAGTTGTTGGTGATGACTATGTTGAGAACTCAATGATTAAGGTAGTCTTCAACGGCTCACTTAGGATCTACGATAAGGAGGTTAAAAGATGGGCAATAGATGATGGTAACCTGGTGGTTTGTGAGGATATGCCGAGCAGATGGGATGGTTGGGATATAGAGGCTTACTACAGGAGGGTTTGTAGGAGGTTAGAGCCCATTGGCTTTAGTATTGTGGAGAGGGGACCATTGAGGGGTTGTATTGAGGTTAATTACGGTTTCAGGGAATCGAGTATTAAGCAGAGAATTTGTGTGAGCGCCTTCAGTAGGCGTGTTGATGTGGAGAATGAGGTTGATTGGAGGGAGAGGTTGACGCTGCTCAAGGCCATGTATAAACTCGGCATATTTGGGCATAATGCATCCTTCGAAATACCCTACGGCGTGATTAATAGGCCCACTAGGCCGAGTAATACCTGGGAAGTGGCCAAGTTC
>DAJV01000070.1 GCA_002496475.1 Vulcanisaeta sp. UBA163
AGTCGTAAACCCCTCCACACTTCAGCACTTAATTCCTTAAACACCCCTGCTCCTGAACCCCCTCTCGAGCCTTGCATATGAGGTCATCCCAAGTATTAAGTAAATAATCGTTGCCGTGATTAGGTAGGTAATGAGTATGGGGTTTTCATGGCCAATGCTTTCCAGGTACATGGAGTAGAAGGTAATGTACATGGGCAGTGCGTAGATTAATTCCTTAATACACCAGGGCAATACGTAAACAGGGTACGTAGTACCGGATAGTATCGTTAGTATCGGCGTTAATGCGTTAGTCACGGAGTCAGCGTCATTGAGTCTCATGACCAGGCCAGCTATTAATAGACCAATCCCATAAAGGGGCAGTAAACCAATGAAAAGTAGTAGAAGGGCTATCACCAACCTAATAGTCCCAACTAACCCATACTCAATGTAGAATAGTGGTAGGGAGGCTATTGTAAACGCCCCAATGTCGACCAAGGCCATCACCAGGGACGTGCCGAGCAGTATTATGTACATGCTCGTTGGTGATGCAAGCAGGAACTCAAGCCTACCGCCTCTCCTCTCCTCCCACAGGAACCTAGCCCCCGTCTGCATCATGATCATGGATAGTATTAGCACTTCAAAACCAATGAACTGCCTAAGGAATACGCTGCCCGTCACCTTGATGAAGAATGAGGCTATGAATGCCATGCCACCGGCGATGAAGTACGGGAGAATGACGAGGAGCACCAAGCCACCGGGCTCCCTACTTATTATCCTCAACTCATTAACCATTACAGCAAGTAGTATGCTCGCCTTACCCACCTTACTTACCCTCATCCTTAATCACTCTCACGAAGGCCTCCTCCAGGGACGGCTCATTAATCCTAATCCTACTTATCCTTAAGCCCCTGGTCTCGGCATTGTTTATGACCCTACGAAGCGCATCGGCTGGGTTGCTCGTCTCCTCGCGAATCGTCTCCACTCGCCCATTAACCTGGACCTCAACCTCAACAACGTACTTAAGCCCAAGCATGTCCTTAATATCCCTGGGCGAGCCCTCAATAATCATCCTACCATTACCTATTATACCAACCCTATCGCAGACCTCCTCAACCTCCCAAAGGTTGTGGCTCGTGAATAGGATCGCCTTACCCTCCTTTCTAAGTCTCCTTACTAATTCCCTTACCTCCCTTGCTGATACTGGGTCAAGTCCTATGGTTGGTTCATCGAGGAATAGGACCGGTGGATCATGTATTAAGGCCCTGGCAATCGCAAGTCTAGCCCTCATACCAAGTGAATACTCCTCATACGGCCTATTCATGGCATTCTCAAGACCAACTAATTTCATTAATTCCCTAGCCCTTGCCTCAGCCATTGATTTGTTCAATCCATAGAGCCTACCGAAGTATGCCAGGTTTTCGTACCCACTAAGCCTGGAGTAAAATCCCTTGTCTGGGTAAAGAACTAAACCTATGATACCCCTAACTAAATGGGCCTCCCTAACTACGTCATGCCCATCAATAGTTGCATACCCACTGTCTGGAATTAGTAGTGTGGTGAGGATCTTAACTGTCGTGGTCTTGCCCGCCCCATTCGGACCAAGTAACCCATATACCTCACCCCACTTCACATTGAATGACACGTCCCTTAAAGCCTCCACTACGATCTTCCTCTTTCTTATGAAGCCAACACGTTCATAACTGATGAACCTCTTCCTAAGGTTGGATGCTGCTACGGCAACGCTCACACAAGGACCACTATAGTGGTTGTCCAAATAAAAATGTTTTGTTGTAACCACGGTTACTAACTAACTCAGCTTGTTCCAAGGCAAAGGTTTATAAGCTGAGTGTTCCTATGAGTATCGAATGAAAATACCGTTTTGTACCTTCTGCGTTAAGACCAGGGTGTTTTGCAATAAGTGCCAGTCGCTGCTTGATAGTGGAGAATATTCTATGCTTGATGTGGATGTTAGTGATGCCCTTCTTAACATAGCCACCGGCAAGATGGAGGAGATCCTGAAGAATGTTGAGTATGTTAAGTCGTATGAAGTTGGCGACCTATTAATCGTAGTACTTAAGGGTGTGAAGACGCTTCCTCGGACCATAATACAGCAGATTGAGCATGATCTCGAGAGAGTATTGAATAAGAGGGTTAAAGTTGTTGAGAGGGGTGTCAATGTGAATGAGCTTGCTACACAGTTAGCATCACCGGCTCGAATACTCACAGTATCAACATCGTGGCTTCCTGACGGTACCACAGAGACTGTAGTCAGAATAACAAGGAATGAACTTAGGCGATTGCCATTTAGACCAAGCGAATTGGCTAAGGTCCTTAGTCAAATTAGCGGCACAAACATCAGAGTTGAGATTACTAGGTAATCACAATTTTTAAATTCCAAAGGTTTACCAATCAATCGTGAGTTTTCCGAGGAAAACCCACTGGACAAAAAACATAACTCCAGGGCTAGATGGAAAAGAAGTCGTCCTAGCCGGTTGGGTTTGGGACGTTAGGGACATTGGTAATATAAAATTCATACTGCTCAGGGACAGGGAGGGCCTAATTCAATTAACCGTAAAGAAGGGTACCGTACCTGAGGACGTGTGGAACGTAGTATCGTCATTAAATAAGGAGGATGCCATAGTGGTTAAGGGTATTGTTAAGGCCAGTAGGATTGCAAAGGCTGGCATTGAGGTTTTCCCAAGTGAGGTATATATTGTGGCTAGGTCTAAGGCTTTACCGATTGATATATGGGGCTCCGTAGAGACTGACCTCGATACTCGATTAAGGTATAGGTCAGTGGATCTCAAGAGGCCTGTCAATTCCCTAATATTCAGGGCTAGTAGTGAGGTTACACGTGCCATTCGTGATTCCTTATATAATCACGGCTTCATAGAAGTATTTACACCAAAGATAATAGTAACAAGTACCGAGGGTGGTGCTGAATTATTCACAGTACAGTATTTTGAGAGGGTGGCCTATCTGGCGCAAAGCCCGCAGCTTTACAAGGAGGAGTTAACAGCGAGTCTTGAGAGAATCTTTGAAATAGCGCCTGCCTATAGGGCTGAGAAGCATAACACCAATTATCACCTTAATGAGTTCATATCTGTGGATATTGAGGAGGCCTTCGCCAATTACATGGATGTTATGGATATACTTGAGGACGTGATAATCAATGTGCATGATAGGGTAAATAGGGCCTTTAGTGACGAGCTAAATAAGTATGGAATAGAGGTAAGGAACCCCAGGAAGCCCTTCAGGAGGATCACGTATGACGAGGCCCTAGATATGCTAGGTAAAAGAGGATTAAAGGTTGATTGGGGTGAAGACGTGCCGAAGAATGGTATGGAAATTCTCAGTGAAGAAATCGGGGAACCATTCTTCATAATACACTTCCCCACTAATATCAGGGCCTTTTATACAAAGCCCCTTGATTCAGACCCAAGGATAAGCGAGTCCTTCGACCTAGTTATGGGTGGTTTAGAAATTGCGTCAGGCAGTAGTAGAATTCATGATAGGGGGCAATTAACGGAAGCGTTGAGGAAAAGGGGTCTTAACCCTGAGAGCTTTGGGAGTCATCTAATGATTTATGACTATGGCATGCCACCACACGCGGGTTGGGGTATGGGACTCTACAGGTTACTAATGGTGCTACTGAGGAGGAGTAATATTCGTGAGGTCGTGCTATACCCAAGGGATAGGTTTAGGCTTGAACCATGAGCTATATTATTTTTCGTTTACCAGGTATTTCCCTCATAATGTGTGGATAAATGACTCCCACGTTATTCCTGAATTCCTTGTTCCATGGCAGGATTCCCTCAATGGTTAATTGCGTGGGCAAGCAATTACTTGGTAATATTAATCCTACTGTACGGAGCTCAGGTTTCTTATTCTCAATGTTTAATGATAATATTGATATCATTAGTAGCATCCAAGCCACTGGATTAATTGGCAGTTGCTGTATTGGTGTTGAGGAGATTAATGAACTTATTGTCTCCACTGATGATGTTAGCGATGTCTCAACCGGGCCTATATGCCTAATAGACAACGCATACAGCGCATAGGGTATTACATTCCCAACTAGGGCTAGTACAAATGGGTAGTAAAGGTATGAAGTGAGTACAGATGAGGTGTTAATAAATCCATGCATTGTTAAACATGTTATCAGGAATACGCCTGTTGATTGCCCAAACACAAAATTCAAGGCATCTGCATTGCTTATTAGTGCCAGGGCTATTGTGTAAACTAGGTTCATGAACATTAGCAGTGATGCTACATAAATGGAGTCGCCATATCCCTGGAATAATAGGTATAATGCAATAAGTAGTGTTGATTCTGACACTATATATCTTACGTTAATTATCCTATTACGGATATAATCAATTACAATTAATAGCACCACATAGCTTGAACTAACGAGTGCCGTTAATCCACCAACACTATGGGATAGTGCGGTATATAGGTATGTAATCACGTAATTAATTGGTGATAGCAGTAAACCCTTAGCTATTGACTTCCCATCATAACCATGAAACATAAGTACCATCAACAGTAACAGGATGGAAAATAGGTAGCTTAGCATTATTAGTTCATTGATGCTAAAGAATCTAAGGGCTAGGTAAGTGATTGGGTATGAAACTCCCCAAAGGGCGGAGGCTAACATCGCCAGCGCTAAGTACTGCCTTGCCATAGAACTCACCTGAGGTGGTGAATGGTCAAGGAAAGCGGAACTTTCACTCTATTTGTATTTAAAAAATTTTTCTAAATAAATTTTCAATATACAATTAAATAAATCAAAATATTATTTCATAATTCACATTAATGCGCCTGGTACATTTTATATTTTAAATAATCATAGTGCCATAAATGGAACATTCATTAATTATTTATCCATGGCTTTATCAAGGATGTGAACTGGCAATCCCCTGGTCTCAATGCCGTATATATACCACGCCAGCGCTGCTGCGAAGCCTACAGTATAAAGCAATAGGTTGGACAATAGGTATGTGTACACATTAGCTGAGGCGAGTAGGTAGTAAATGAGGAAGATATACATTATCCATGCAATGAACCTGACAATGCCAATCCAAGTCGCCCTAATCCTAGTTGGGTATAGTTCTGGTTCGAGGAGCACCCTAACAGCCCAACCGAATTCACTGAATACCATATTTAGAAATAGTAATGTATAGAATATGGTAAGTGATGAGCTCACTTGGCTACTGCCCATTTTGCCATAGACCAGGAATATTGGGATCATGGTTAATAAGCCACCTAGGTATGAGATTAGTGTGAATGTTTTTCTACTCAGTCTATCAACAATAAAACCAATGAGGCCAGCCATGGAGGCGCCCACGTTAGCCCATAGCAATACCTGCGTTGCCAGGATCTCATTACTAGAGGTGGGTAATGATGGGAGGTATACTATGTAATAGGCCATTAAACCGTATGTGGTCAACTGGGATACCCCAAGGAGTGATAATACAAGCGTTCTAAACCATAATGGCGGGAACTTAATACCCTGAGTTGGGGTTTCCGTTAAAGTGTATGTCAATCCATACTCACTGGCCACTCGTTCAGCTTCACTAACCCTACCCTTGGCAAGTAACCACCTAACTGATTCAGGGGTTATTAACCTGATTATCACCGCAGCAACTAAGGTAATAATTGCAGCACTGATCATAGTGCCGGTGGCGGATAACTGCGAACCGCGCAATAGGGCAATTAGGAGAATTGCTGATGCTATCGCAGCTCCAGCATTGTCAAAATTCGTTATTAAAACTATTGCGGCACCCCTTTTATCATGAGGCATTAATTCTGTGGCGGCGGCTAATGCAGGTGGTTCCTCACCACCAATACCAACCTCTGCTAAGGCATATGACACTATGAATAGTAAAAAAGCACTCGACCCAGGTATAATTCTTGATAAGTATATGGACAAGCCCATGCCCAGTAATCCCACCGTATATAACGACATCGTGTATACATATATGCCCCTCCTACCAACAACGTCTGCAAGCCTACCCATGAAAACATTACCTATCATTAGAAACATGGGGCCTATAGCCGCAGAAACAGGAATGAGGAACCTAGGTATGTAACTAGAGAAGTAGTAAAGGGTCATTACGCCACTGGTGGTTACGAAACCCCACATTAAGAACGTCAATGAATAACTCATAAACATCGCATAGTGGATCCCCGAAAACCTCACAGCTCTCTGTGGGTTGCCCATATCAATCATCTTGTTATTATCAATTAATAACTAGGTTATTTTTAAAGATTACCCAAAACCCAGAATTAAATTAACCATTCCAGGTCCTATCCAATATAATAAGCCGCATTAAACACCATAAGCAAAGTCACCGGAAAACCATTGCAATCACAAATAGACGCCTTATTATTTGGTTAACCATAAATGAGCACCCGTAAGTAATAAAACCATGAATCCGGAACCAATATCCTAAAGTAAGAGGGAGACCCTATCCCAGAGAAGGCGAGACTTGACTACGCTTTGCCATTTATCCCCTGAGAATGCCTGGCGTCATTCCTCTGCTTCCTGTGGTACTTCTATGTTCAATTTCTTAAACCAACCCATGTAGTAATCCTTGATCTTATTCCTAACCTCATCAACATGTTTTGGCAAGTCCATCGGTTCAAGCCCCTTGGCAAGATACTGGGAAAAGCGCGCCTTATATAGGGTCTCGTCCTCGCCCTTAAGCTTCTCGGCATACTCAGCAATGTGCTTACCATTAATCCTATCATCATCAGGGATTATGTCCTCACTATGTGGCACCTCAAGCCCAGCGTCAATTACGCCCTTCAATACTGCAAAGATGCGGGTACCCTTAATGGGCCTGTGAAGTCCAATATCGAGTATAACCTTCTTAACTCCCTTTAGTAACGCCTTATAGCCAATTACTAAGCCCACTAGGTAGGCACTCGGCGTGTTCTTCAAACCCCCCTTCCAACCAAAACCCAGTAGTTCCTTGGATGCAGCGTTCACAATAACCTCATCACCAGTTACCCTAGGTATAATAACCTGGGCAATTATGTATCTATTCGTTCTCCTAACGACAAGTCTAGGCAAGCCGCTCTTAATCATCTCCCTACGCCTGTAGTAATTCGTCTTACCCTCCCTCCTACGCCTAAACTTAACCTTATAACGACCACTTCTCGCCATGTTCGTAAACCCAAGAACATAATTACTTAATAAGCATTTCTAGGATAAAGGGATGGGCGTTTTATCGCTGCTGCTTAATAATGTTATTACTTACCAAATACGCCCTGAGCGAAGCTACACTGTCAAATCGGCCACCCTTAACCTGCAGGTAGAGCTCCCTCCAGGTCCTTGAATCAATTAACCCCATCATCTTCAGCGAGCCCAAGTACCTCCTCATTGCCCTAATCCTTCCCTTCCAAACCTCCTTTGGATCAAGCCTAGCGTACTTACTACCCCTCCTACTACCGACACCCCTCCTCCTGCCCCTCCTCCTCTTGTCATGTAACTCACGCCACCTACCCCTACTAATGCCCCTCGCGTACTCAGCGTATATCAACCCCTCCTTAATTAAGGCCCTAACATCAGCCTTCGTGGTAACCTCCTCAAGCCTATCAAGGGCCTCAGGGCTAATCCTAACCCTAGACTCACCAACGCCAAGTATCTCGGCTGCTATTTTCTTAACGTCAACCATCAAGGACACCTCATGGACGCACTATTTAAATTTTCCGCCTCGGCCAATACCGAGGATTACTCGCCCTTAAGGAGGAACCCATTATAGGGTCCAATCTTTACTCACGACCTCCTTGATGTTGATCTCATCATCTGTCTCAGGTTGGAGTTAGTAGAACCTTTCCTACCCTGTCCTCGGCCTTGAACACGGCATCAAATGCCTCCTTAACTTTGTCAAGGTTCATCTTCGAGTAAATGGGCGCCTTAATCCTACGCCCACTGAGTATGTCAAGGATCTTTGTAAATCCAGCCCTAGTGCCACCCGTGGAGCCTATAACAGTTACCTCCCTTGAGTATAATGATGATAAACTCAACGTAACATCACCACCGGTCAGGGCGCCTGCAGTAACCCACCTGCCATGGCGAGCTACTAATTGAAAACTCGGTCCCCAGGTGGCCTGTCCAATGGCATCAACCACCAAGTCCGCACCAAGCCCATTACTCAACTCACTAACTAATGACTGAACCTCCTCCGGCGTCACGATATAATCAGCACTCAATTCCATTAATGCATCCTTGACCCTCACTGTCTTACGACTCACGGCAATGACGGTAGCGCCAGCCAGCTTTGCAAATTGAACCGCATAACTACCGACATTCCCAGTGGCGCCAAGGACAACAACTAACTCCCCAGCCCTCATGCCAGTCCTATCAAAGACCATGTGCCACGCCGTCAAGGCACCAACCGGTAATGTCGCGGCCTCATTGAGGCTGACACCCCTCGGCACCCTTATAACATTGATTGCGGGAACCACGGCATACTCGGCAAACCCGCCATTGGTTACTACGCCTATCAACCCGCCATTCACGCACAACTCCTCATGGCCAATTAGGCAGTAACTGCATGAACCATCAAATAACCTGTTATAAACCACTACCTCATCACCAACATTAACACCCCTCACGTTTGGACCAAACTCTTCAATCACGCCGGAGAACTCGGCACCGGGTATGTGAGGCATGGGCTTACCACTCCTATTTATCGTGAAGTAGTCCACTGGATTAACACCCGCGAACCTAACCTTGATCAATACCTCATTGGGCCCAGGCCTTGGCGCCTCAACATTCACTACCCGTATATTATCCATACCTGGCTTATCAAGCACTACGGCACGCATTAAGCATCGTTACGAGGGACCTAATTTAAGTGATACACGGTGTCTTCAATTTTTTGACACGCATCCCTTCAATAGTATGAATGAGTTCACCAGCCATGCAATTAGGGAATAGGTAAGGGTGGATGAGGATGCATGACAAAGTGAAGGGGCAAGTCT
>DAJV01000071.1:0-2506 GCA_002496475.1 Vulcanisaeta sp. UBA163
ACCCAACCCTCACGTGGTTCAAGAAGTCCTTGTTCCAATAAATTCACGGCCCTCCTAAAATCCTCATCAGTATATGAGAAGGAGCCCTTTATCTCAATTTCATTCCTAACAATGATATTACCTGGTATCTTAACCTCATTATCATGTAAGCCAACAAGTATCACCCTACCACCCCTACGTACGGCATTTATTGCCAACCTCCTCGTATCCTCAGAGCCAACTGCATCAATGACCACATCAACACCCTCCGGGTATAATTCCCTAATCTCCTTAAGGGCCTCATCACCGCCCTTATTAATGAGCCTTGCAGCTCCGAATTTACGAGCCCACTCAAGCCTATTCTTATTAATTTCGACCACGATTAAATCCCTAATGCCGCCAATAGATAGGAGCTTTATTGCAAAAATACCAACAGGTCCTGCACCAATTACTAAAACCGAGTCACCGAGAGAAGTACCCGAGAGCCTAAACGCCCTTAATGATGTAGCCAGCGGCTCAGCCAATGCACCCCTAACTGGGTCACTCACTGGGTATAAATTATCGTATGGTGCGAGCACGTATTCCGCATAAGCACCTGGGTAATCAATACCAATTATCTTCCTTTCAACACATAAATTCTTGAGACCCATCCTACAATACCTGCAATGACCACACCCAATGACTGGATTTACGGTAAATAAATTACCTACAACATCCTTAGGCACACTGGGACCCACATCTTCAACAACGCCTGTGAATTCATGACCCATTATTAACGGTGGTTTACGTAATTCATTCTTGCCTAAAAATCCCGACACGTCAGAACCGCATATACCAGTATACCTCACCCTAAGGAGGACCCAGCCAGGGCCCGGTCTTGGTTTTTCAACCTCCATAATATCCATTTTCCCAGCAGCCATCCAAACTAAAGCCTTCATCTTAACTGAAGCTACATCATATTGAATTTAAGTATAAATATATACATGTTATATAATATTAAGTCAATATGCATGTTACTTATTAAAGCATCAAGGCGTAAAACGGTATGTGAACGTCCTTTAATGGGCCCCTAATCATAATGCCAGTTTTTGGCTGTATTTCAACCTCTAGTATTGTCGGCTGCACCGCCTGCCACCTCATCTTCCTAATGAATAGGTACCTCTTGAAATCACCCTCTGCTGTCTGTGCGAGCCCCATGACGAACACGCCGGCTGCCAGGAATTCCTCAACCCCGTACCTAGATATTACCCTAGCCCCCGTGGGTATTTCCGTGGTTATTATTGTCGTAACCCCAACCTCCCTCTCAATACCCATGACCAGTGCCCTAATGTACTCCCTAAGGACTTGCACGTCCTTCTCAAGCGTGACTAATGGGGCTATTGGGTCTATGACTAGTCTCTGGGCCTCCAGGGACTTTGCGTAATCGGCTATTGTGTAGACCAGGGACTTGGCAATGGTTATTGGGTCCTTCTCCCTAATCTTCTCAATAATGTCCATCTCAGGTATGAGAACCTCTAGGTAACCCTGCTCCCTAAGCGCCTCAAGATCCCAACCAAACCTCCTAACACCATTCATTAATTGGTCATAGGTCTCATCAACGGACACGTAAATGCCAGGCTCGCCATATCTGAAAATGCCATTGATCAAGAAGGATAATGATAACAAGGTCTTGCCCGTGCCAGTTTCACCACTTATTAGGTATGTCCTGCCCTTAATTAGTCCGCCACCAAGTACCTCATCAAGTCCCGGAATTCCAGTGGGTGCCAAATCATAGTATAATGACATCGAACAAAATAACATGTTTTAAGTAATATAAAGATTGCGGATACACATCATTTTAATTTAACTAAGTGAATAACTGGCTTATTTAAGCTCTATCACGTACTTCCTAAACAAGTCCTTGAATTTCTCAACTGTTAACGCGGGCTTGCCATTAACATCAATGGGCTCCCTGGCAGGTGGTACCTTTAGGTAACTAGGTAGTCTCTGTGAGTACCTCTCCTCAAACGTGGGTACATTTGAGTTGACTAGAAATATACCGATGGGTATCCTATTATCACTCTCATAGGACTTAACCAAGGCCTGTGCAGCCTTCTGTGGCAACTCCTCTGGCCTCTTAACCACCGGGTCCCAACCCTCCTCCTGCAGGTCATAAACCCTCTTATTGTAGTAATCATATGTGTGTATATTGTCATAGGTTACACAAGGCTGCAGAACATCGATGAATGCTGCACCCTTATGGAGTATTGCTTTCTTAATCAATTCCTTAAGGTGCTGAACCCTAGCTGCATAACCCCTTGCTATGAACGTATAGCCAGAGGCAATTGCAAGTCCTATTGGATTGACCGCATCCTGTATATTGGGCTTGGGGAGCGCCTTTGGTTGTAAACTCCTCGCCAATGTTGGACTTGCCTGACCCTTAGTTAAGCCATAAACCGTATTATCATGCATAATAACAACCAGGTCCACATTCCTCCTACCCAAAGCCACGAAGTGCGCTGCACCTATGCCCAGTAAATCACCATCA
>DAJV01000071.1:2589-4881 GCA_002496475.1 Vulcanisaeta sp. UBA163
GAAGTGCGGCGTCTTCCCCGAACAGCCTATTCCTGAAACCACCACTGTTTTCTCGGGCTCAAGCTGTAGATCCGCGAGGGCTTGGTACATGGCCGAGAGTATGCCGTAATTACCACATCCAGGGCACCAATCAACCCAGACATTGGACTTGTAGTCGTTTATTGTCAACTTTATCTTACGCTCCATAACTCATCACCTCCCTCGTACTACCCCTTAATATGTTCTTGACTGCATTTACTAACTCATGAACATATATGGGCCTCCCTGTGTACTTAACGATTGACTTGGTGATCATGATGCCAGTATTCATGACCACTAGCCTTGATGCCTGCGCCATGTAGTTATGCTCCACGGCAATTAGGTTATTGACCCCGGTTTCCTTCGTTAACTTGATTAATGAGTCCCTTGGGAATGGTATGAATGCCCTAATATGATAGTAACCAGCCTTTATTCCCTCGCTATTCAACTCATTAACAGCCTTAGTAGCCATGCCCTTAACAAAGCCCCAACCAACCAGTAATAAGTCAGGTTTTTCAGGTCCGAAGTATGCATACCTCCTTTCCTCAGGTATCTCCCTCTCTATGATGTCGAGCTTCTTCATCCTCTTATCAAACATTCTAACCCTATTGATTGGATCTTCATCAATGTGTCCATACTCATCATGCTCATCACCTGAATACCACATCACATAATCACCTAGGAATGCCCTTGGTGATACTACATTAGATAAATCAAACCTCTTATACTCCTTAAGACCCTTTGGCGCCAGTACACCCCTGGTTATTTTTATATTGTCTAGGTTTGGCATTGGTATTGTGGCTATTGTATTGGCCAGGAACTTATCAACAAGGTGTATCACGGGGACTTGGTAAGTCTCGGCATAATTAAACGCATCTATTGTGTCATAGAAGGCCTCCTCATGATCACCAGATGCTAATACAATCCTCGGGTACTCACCATGTGATGCAAATACTGATGATAATAAATCACTCTGACCACCTCTCGTGGGTTGGCCTGTTGATGGCCCGCCCCTTTGATAATAAGTGACTACAACAGGTACTTCATTTTGCCCAGCCCAACCCAGTCCCTCAACCATTAAATCAAAGCCAGGGCCACTCGTAGCCACTGAACTCCTTGTACCAGTTAGGGCGGCGCCTATTGCGGCGTTTATTGCGGCTAGTTCATCCTCCGTCTGAAACACTATTACGGAGCCCTCACCACCCAGTGTTTCGTATTCCTCAAGCGTGAAGCTTTCATCAGCCGCTGGAGTGATTGGGTAATATGCCTGGAACCTGACTCCAGCCACTACCTTAGCCATGGCTATTGCATCATTACCACTGGCAATTAGGATCTCCCTAATTCCCATCTTTGATGGTTCAAGCTTAAGCTCCGAGCCAAATTGGCCTTTAACGAGGTCAATCACTATGTTGGCCATCGCCCTATTATGCCTATAGACATCCTCCCTGGCAAACCTCCTCCTAAGGCTGTAGTCAAGGCTCTCCTCACTGAGGCCCGTTATTGCGGCTACGGCACCAACGAGTATCGTACTTATGTACCTAGAGGCTTGTGATGGAACCACGCCCTCGCGTCTCTGTATCTCCATGAGGAGTTCCTTGAAACTGAGGGCGACAATTCGCGCCTTCTTACTGTCCCGCAGGTACTTAACGACGGACTTCACGGTACCGTCAAGGCCAAGCTNNAGCTCCTTAAACTGCTCACCCAACCTATCCCTCAAATCCCTCTCCATACTTGGTATACTGGCGTAACTAACAGAGTCATCATCACTATTATAGATTAAATAACCACCATCCCTGAGATCATTGAAGTGGGTAAACACGGTCTCAGGATCCATGGCGGCGACAATATCAACGGGATAACTAAGGTGCTTGGGCAATTCAATGGCTGAAACAGTGGCATGTACATAACTATGCCTACCCTTAATATTCGAGAAATACTCCCTGTCAGAAATAATGCCATAGCCAGACCTAGCGAAAGCCCATGAAAGTACCTCAGACGTAGTCTCTAAACCACCACCCTGAGGACCACCAATTACGTACCTCAACTCATTCATGCACATCACCCATCACGTACGCCATATCTATCAAGAAACCCTAAAACGCCCACTATAAAAAGAATCCTTTAGGCACCAGTTAGAATAAAAAGTTGTAAATTATTAATTATTTTAAATTGACATAAATAATTTAGAAATAATTGGTGAGCATATCCATTGTTTAATGAATAATACACATGTATTGAACATTAATTATCGGATTATTTATGAATAAAAACCAT
>DAJV01000125.1:0-6026 GCA_002496475.1 Vulcanisaeta sp. UBA163
CCCCTGGCGTAGATGAGGTCAGCAGCTGATGGGTGTACGTATAGGTCCACGTTAACCCCATCCTTAATCAGGGTTATTGTATAGGGTTCATAAAGCAAAACCCTATAACCGTGCCCAATCAACCTAGCCGTGGCAATTAATACCTGGTCCCTCTTGATAAGTACGTCGACATCCGCCGGTACGTAAGTGATGGGTTTAACTAACTTGATAAACGCGTGATCAATTCCCTCCAGGGCATCCTCAATTTCCTGAACCATCCCAATGACCCTCCTCAACCCCTCCTCCTGCTCCCACCGCAAGTCACCCTGATAATTAACAACCCTAAGAACATGAAGCAATACCTTATTCAACCTAGCCAATCTAAGGGTTTCGGGGTTTACATTAACGCATTCACCATTAAACAACACCCTAAGTAGTTTCCTAAACTCCTCAGCATCATTTGGGTGGTTCGTATCAATTCTCATTTGATCACCAATCTAAATACTATTCTCGTAGTTACTAAAACCGGGTTTAATTTTTAAACTAAACCAAAAAGCATTTTAGTTTAATCATTATTGTACATCTCACGGAAGGTCCTGCGGTTTGTTACTACGGTGAATTTAAGGTTAAGGGGAACTAAATGGTAAACGTAGCCCTATTGACCAAGGGACTTTTGATTTTTAAACTGGTAAATTAACGCAGATAGTTATTCAAGAAGTAACTTGCCCTCCTTGACTTGCTTGGTTTCCTTGGTCTCAAATCCCTGTCTCACCGCCACTATGAAGAATATTATTGACACTACTAATGCAATGAGGTAGTCCCATGGATATTGAATGTAATTCATGCCTAGGGAACCCACGTATGATAGGGCCCCAAATACAGTCATGTAGCCAATAAACCACGTACTGGCCCTAATTTCTCTACCCACGTACTCACTTCTCGACCTATAATACAGGTAGGCGAATCCCACAGCCAGTGATAGTGTAAATATGGCCCAATATACATAAAACGGTAATACAATTGCTATGAAACTGTAATATATAGTTAATATTAACGCGGCCCAAAAAACCACTGAGAATGAAATAGCCTCACCACGGCTCATGCCAATGCCCTCTCTATAGCCTAGGACCAGTAATGGCAAGCCAAAGGCTGTTATTATGAATATGTAGCCTAGGTAGGGCCAGCCTGTCCAGTAAATAAGCATTGAGGACGTAATGAAGCTCATTAGTCCCACTAGTAATGGCATTGGAGCCTTATATGGCCTATTGATTTCTGGCGCAGTCCTCCTTAGTATAACTAATGCCGGACCGCCTGCTAGGTAATTAACCACAGTTGCAGTTGTTGATATACTAACTATTTGATACCAGGTCGGGAAGGGTAGTAGGAATAGTACTGCTATTAGGTAGGTAATTACGAATGAGAACCACGGCGTCTGGAACCTCCTGTGTAAATTACTGAATATTCCTGGATAGTAGCCCTGCCTTGAAAGGCCATAGAGACTTCTTGCAGTTGTACCGACATACACGCCCATGGTACCCACAGGCGAGATCCATGCGTCAATCAATAGTATTACAGCCCACGACACAAGGAGTGCAATACCACTTGCATATAGTTCTGAGTAGAATGGTGAACCCGCCCAGTTGGAATTAATTAAGTCACTCCAATCGCCAGGCTTTATTGGGATTACGTACTGACCCTTACTATTGGGCAGGTATATCTTACCCCAATTAATACCCCCTATGAATGCAGTCTCTAATGCCATGTATAGCACAGCCACGAGTACTATAGATAACACTAAAGCCAGCGGCACATCACGACTTGGGTTCTTAGCCTCTCCAGCATACTCAAGTGCCTGCCTAAATCCCTCATAGGCCCAGATAATACCGCTGGGTATTAATGCCGCAAAGACGGCGGCCCAACCTAGTGGTGTGAATCCTCCATATACCGTAAAATTACCTGGGTGTAGGTATAGGGTTACTAGGAGTAGTATGGTGATCATTGGTATTATGAATTTCCAAATGGTTATCGCAGTATTGACCTTACCAAATATATTCACACCAATTACCTGTATAACAGTGAAAATGCCTATTAATGCAGCCGCAACAAGAACACCCAATGGAGTTAGGTAACCAGACTCCGTACTAAACAGCGGTAGGTACTTATTCGTGTACATTATTATTGCCTCGGCCTCCATGGATATTGTGGTGGCCGAACCTATTAGGTACGCCCAACCAAGCAGATAGTTAGAGATTGATCCATGTACGTAGTGATCTATACGAACGAGTGAACCGCTGAATGGGAATATCGAGCCGAGTTCAGCGTACGAGAGGCCTATGAATATGAAGAACACACAAGCCAAGAACCAAGATATTAATGAGGCGGGTCCAGCATAGGCAGCGCCTGCTAAGGCGGCGAATAACCAGCCACTACCGACCATTCCTGATACTGATAGGAATAGTAGGTCCCAGAATGTCAAGGCCTTTCTTAGCTTTATACCCGTATTTACCGCAGAACTTTTTTCATTTTCTGTATTTCCGGTGAAGGGAGGTCACGAAATCGAGAAATTTAGAGATTTTTTAAGCCTTTCTCCATGGGATGTCTGCACGCAAGCATTTCGATAATTACTCCCGAACTGTCCTAATATTTAGTGTTTTATAGAATATTTTCTCATTCAACCAATTAATGTTAGACGATACGTAATCAACCTTCTTCCTCATTTCGTAATCCCTGGGCTCAAGGCTCAATAGATCAAGGTACAACTCCTCCATTACTTGCTTGGCCTTCATTGCGAAATCCAGGTTATTCCTAATCAACTCCTCAGTGGCCTTCCTACTAAGTTCACCCGTGAAGTCAGCAATGCCGTTTATGTAGGGTTCAGCATCAACGCCCAACTCACTGGGGCTCGGTACCCTATTCTCTGTTATAAAGAACCACATAGTCATCGCCTCAACATATTCCTGAAGACTAATGACTGCATTGTTATAATACATTGGGTACTTGATTATTAAATCCCTGAGCCTATTGACAAGTCCCTGCATCTCCCCAATATATTTACGCGCCGTCTCAACATCATCCCTAATTAATGAATATATCACTGACTTAGATAACCTATTCACCTTAACTCCAGTCCCAATTACCTCATCTTTAACATCCTCAAGCTCCCTCAACCTGGACCTAAGTCTCTCAGTCTCAATCATACGGTTATGCCAATAACACAATCCTTAAAAGTCAATTGCCATTAACAATACACGTGGTCCTTCCCGTATTCAGTGGCGACGTGTTGAGTGATTTACTTGGCGTTATTCTTAAGTCCTCAGACCTATACCTCAGGACATCAAGGGCTATTAGTATTAACAATAGTAGGGTGAGGATTATGGATCACGAGATTGATAACTTCTACGTTATAGCTATAGGTAAGGGCTCAATAGGCATGGCTAGGGCCATTGAGGATATGACCTATGACAAGATAATTGACGGTATTGCCGTGATACCCAGGGGAACGCCAGGTAATTTACGGAAAATAAGGATCCTCGAATCAACACACCCATTACCAACTGAAGCGAGTATCAATGCCGGTATGAAAATACTTGACCTAATAAGTAATGTTAGGGATAATGATTACGTATTATTCCTAATAAGCGGTGGAGGTTCAGCCCTAGTTGAAGTACCTATTAAGGGCTTAAGCCTTGAGGATATTGAGAAGGTTAATAACCTACTCCTGAGGAGCGGGGCTACGATTCAAGAAATAAATACCGTAAGAAAGCACCTATCAATAATTAAGGGCGGTAGGTTAGCCAGGGAGGTGGTTAGGAGGGGTGGTAAGGTAATAACCCTAATAGCCAGTGATGTGCCCGGCGATGACCTGGCTACCGTTGCCAGCGGTCCCACGGTACCTGACCCAACAACATACAGAGACGCCATAACAATACTAAGAAATAGAGGGCTCTGGGACAGGATACCCAGAAGCATTAGAGACGTCCTTGAGCAAGGCTCCGGTGGCTTAATTGAGGAGACACCTAAGGAATTAATCAACACGTGGAACTACGTAATTGCGAGTAACATAGACGTGCTCACAGACATGGCCAATTACGCCAAGTCACTTGGCATGGAGTCCTTAATACTTACATCGAGGATGGATGGGGAGGCCAGGGAGGTGGGTAGGTACCTAGCCAGCATAGCCCTTGAGGCCAGGTTTAGAGGCATTCCAATAAGGAGGGGCTTAATACTGAGTGGTGGCGAACCAACAGTGACCGTGGTGGGTAACGGCAGGGGTGGGCGCACAACGGAANNCGGCTTTGCCCTATCGGTCAGGGGTGTTGATGGTATTTCCATGATCTCCGTGGCTACGGACGGCATTGACGGGAACATGGATGCGGCTGGCTGTGTAGCCGATGGCCACTTGATTGATGAGGCAGTGAGGCTTGGTGTGGACCCAGTGAGTGAGTTGCGTAGCAACAACACTGCCGTGATATTCGAGAGGACGAACACATTAATACGGACTGGGTGGACGGGGAGTAACTTGAACATAGTGACCGCTATACTCATCTCGAGCTAAATAAGTGGGAATGCATCCACTTCCTCAAGTCTCTCAGGGTCGACGCGTAACCTACCCATCACGGCCTCGTCGAAGTGCTCCGTAGTGACCAGGGCATTGGCGGTGCCGCTCTTCAGGTCGAACTCCTTAATTATCCCAAAACCTGCCAGGAAACCCCTACGTAGTAGGCCGATGAATATGTTGTTGAAGAGCCTTGAGGGCACCTTAACCACACTGCCATGTCGGGTGACCTCGGGCACGTCATCAATGACGTAGCGCCCGCAGTTATTGATCACGCACTCAATCACCGAATTACCAATGACTCTCCCCAACTCGATATTCATGCTGGTCAATCCACTGCCTAAGTACTTACGTAGGGCTTGGTTCCTTAAGAACCTCCTCTCGCCCTGATCCCTGAGCCTAACGTACCTTGACCTAGAGACATTGATCACTTTAACCCCCGACCTAAGGCGTAGGTTAACGCCTATGGATACCACGTAGTCCGCACCCACTGCGTCAACCACATTCCTAATCAACTCAATGCCCCCATCAACTACCCAACCCGGCATGTCAATAAGGACTAGGCCCGGCATCCTACTGAAGGCCTCCCTAACCATTGCACTGACTCCACTAATGAACCTGCCAAGGCATTGGGATGGATTATTACAACCAATGAAGTATCCACCAATCATGTGCAGGTCCTCGAGCGTGGGCGTCGGTAATCCAACGCAGGAGAGCCCGATAATCCCTGGAGGGCCTATGGATGATTGACCAACGTCTGCGTCAACTACACATGTGCTTAAGCCCTTAACCACATGCCTATTCAGTAAGTACGTGGTTAACGTTGTCTTGCCCGAATCAACCTCACCAATGACTAGGGCAATTCCCTCCAGTTCCGGCCTATCCCAATCACTTGGTATCGTACTACCATCAACATACTTGATGGAGCCGCCATCAACGGATAATGTACATGAATCCCTGGCCAATATGGGCAAGGCCCTAAACCTCTTAACACTAAACGAGCCATTCACGGGACAACCCAGTACATCGCATTGCCCGTTAACCACGGTAACCGTGGCAGGCCCCTCCACAATCAGCGTACCATCATTGAAGCTAAGCATGAGTGAGCCCACGGGATTGGCTCTATGGCATGCTTAAGTGCTTTATTTCCAGGAGGTTAAGGGTTGAGCAAAGGTTATTAGCCGTCATAGTGTTGATAATCATGATGAATAATATAATGATCAGGAAGGCGTTACCAAACGATGTTAGCCGGATAGTCGAATTCACTAGTAATACATTTCAATGGGGCGATTACGTACCTAACGTAATCAATGAGTGGATTAGTGAGGGTACGGCCTACGTGGCGATTATGGAGGGTAAGATGGTGGGTGTAGTTAATATGGTGATGATTAAGGAAATGAACACCGCGTGGCTCGAGGGCATACGGATACACCCGAGCTATAGAAGGATGGGCATTGGCAGGGCCTTAACTGAGCACGTACTTAACGAGGCC
>DAJV01000125.1:6037-7387 GCA_002496475.1 Vulcanisaeta sp. UBA163
GGAATGATCCAAGCCAACGCCTGGTGAAGTCACTGGGATTCCACGAAATACTCACGCTATATACGGGCGTGGCTAGTCCAAGCAGCGTGCGTGTAGTTCGTGGAGATGCGATGAGGATCGTCATTAGGGAGATACTGGCCAGGACAAATAATTACTTCTGCACAGCCGAAAAGCATTGGTTATGTACTAGGGCTAATGAGGACTTCGTAATGAAGACAATAAACGAGGCATACCTAGGCGTGGGCATAGGCCTTGGGAGCTTCTCCGTGGGGCCACCAACAACTCCAGCTAAGATGGAGGTCCTGGCAACCGAGGATGGCGATTTCGAGAATTACTACGGTAAATACATCGTCTACGAGAGAGAGTTGGGTCAGGGATAGCAAAAGCTTATATTTCCGTGGTTTCTTTCCTTTTCCTGGGCCGGTAGTCTAGCCTGGAAGGATGCCCGCCTTGCACGCGGGAGATCCCGGGTTCAAGTCCCGGCCGGTCCACCAACATCACGACAATAGCTTCCTCGCCTCCCTAACCAACTCCTTCACCCTGACAATACCGATTTTCACATACTTAACCGAGTACTTCCTCTCATGAAAACCCATACGTGTAGGTCGTAGGCCGCGTTCCAGCCGTCAACCACCCAATAACCAAGCTGACTAGCCAAGGTCTTACTCGCCATGCCTAGTAGGTACGTGTACCAAACGCCAACCCTAACAAACTCCTGATACTCAGGCGTGTTAAATTTCTCGGCTAATGCCTTAATACACTCCTCAGCAGCCTTGTAAGCCCCCTCACCGGCCCACACGGCATCACCCTTATCGATGTACTGCCTCGCCTCCTCCAAATACCCCTCAGCGAGCCTAATCCCCTCCCCTATGCCTTCCTGCGGTCCACTGCACTCAGCGCATCAAGCAATAACTCCACCACATCAACTCCCTTATCCACCAACTTCCTAATTAACTCGTCAACATTATCCATACATTTGGTAAATAGATCCTAGGCGCTAAATATGCCTTTGGCTTCAACCCTGCTCGACTCATTTTGTATGAATAGGCGAAGTAAAAAAGTCCGTTAATCCCTATAAACATGATGGGTATGGCCAGGACGCGGGTAATAACTGCCCTAATGCTCGCCGTAGCAATCTCGTTAATCATCACAGTACTAGTCACCACGGGCCAGCAACCAACACTATACAGGTCCTGGACCTACTCACCAATTAAGGGCGTGAACGAGGAGTACCAAGTCTATAGGGTCTCCGTGAACGGCATTAACTACTCAAGGATTGCGATAAACATCAAGTCAATAAGCGGCGTGCTGCTGAACAATGCCTCCGTGACCGTATTCGCCCTAACGCCA
>DAJV01000059.1:0-316 GCA_002496475.1 Vulcanisaeta sp. UBA163
CAATGCAATAATGATACCTGCAATAATTATTACAAGCCCAACCAATAAATTAAGAAGGCGCATCATTAAATAAAAATTATTTTTGATTTTTAAATTTAAAAGAGGTACTTAAAGTAAATTACATAGCTCAACATGGTGGGAGATCACGATAGCCACAGAGAGGATTTATGGATGATGTAGGGTAATTACTCCATGTATTACCTCTCAGGTTTGTCGGTGATGCATAATGTATAGGGAGGACTGCCATTACCATGCCTAGAATTATTATGAGGAGATCATGCTCCATATGATAATATGTCTCCCCATCAAGTCATCT
>DAJV01000059.1:336-730 GCA_002496475.1 Vulcanisaeta sp. UBA163
ATATATATCGCTGGTGTTATTTTGAAAATACTGATTAGGATTAATGAGGTATTTGTGGATTGAATTAATGATGATTTTGTAGGTTAATCACCGTCGGCCCGGTTTACATCACCGGGTCAGTGGGGACGGGAGGAGCTCATCCAATTAACCAGTCATTACCGCACCCCTTATTAACCTTCCTCGGCGTTTTTAGGCATGTTTCCGAAAACTTTATAGTTTGATGCCACGATATTTATTTCATGGTTGTCATACTTAGGCATTTAGCCCTAGAGGACTATGGCCCCTTCACTAAGTTGGATATTGACCTTGGCGATATCACAATCTTTGTCGGGAGGAACAATACAGGTAAGAGCACAGCACTAGAGGCCGTAACACTCCTCCTATCATCAACTAA
>DAJV01000059.1:809-3210 GCA_002496475.1 Vulcanisaeta sp. UBA163
TTAATTTAAGGAGCAATAGTGGGGTTGTCATTATCTCGGGGGACGTAGTTAGTCAGGGCGTTGAGCCTTGGCGATTATGGCGCCGGCAATGCTAAGGATATGCTTAATCACCTCAGTGAGGTCCTTGGTGTTGGTCCTAGGGATGTGGTTGAGGTTGATTACATGGACGTAACCAAGTCACAGTTGTTGGGCTAGTATTTTTGGCAGTTTAGTAATTAATGCTTAAATGGTTGGTCGTTCCTTAGTAATTGTGGTTGAGGTTGTTAAGGTTACTAGGAATTATCAGGTCACGATACCCGCACACATTAGGGAGGGGCCCAGTATTAAGATTGTTGAGGGGTTACGTAGGCGTGGAATTGTTGTTATGCATCCCTCACCTTGATTAGTATTGGTTTTCTCAGTGGGTTCATTAAACCTGCCACGAAGAATTCCCTAGTGCCTAGTTGGGTCAGTGTTGCTTCGCTTACGTCGGCTAGGTCCATGTATGCTGCTATTTCCCTGAGATCGCCCTGGGCGCTGAGCCTGCTGAAGAATACCGTGCCCAGGTTAGCCCTGATGCTTGCCCTAACGTCCCTGGCTATTCTCTGGCTTGCCGTGATTAGTGATAGTCCCCACTTGCGGCCTTCCCTGGCCGTGGTCTCAATGGCGTCGCCGCAGATTGTCCACTCGTTCTCAGGCACGTAGTTCTGAGCCTCATCAATGACGAAGACTAGGTCTAGTGGTGCCTTACTTGATTTAACGAGTCTCCAGGCCGCGTCAATTACGTCAGCAACAATGGCCTGCTTAACCACTAATTCCGGGTCAAGGCTCAGGTCAATAACTACTAGGCTTGAGTTCAACGCCCTATTGATTATGTCCATGGGCGACAGGACCCTCTTATTGAGTTCTTCAAAGAATTCATTCTCTATGAAGTAATCAATGAAGAGCCTGGCCTTCTCCACGGTTGAGTCCCTGGCGCCCAGTCCCCTCATGTTATCCACCAGGTGTTTCATGAAGGACGACTTTTCCCACTTTACGGGCTGGCCTGCCTGCCTTGGCTGGTTGTCAGGTTGTGAATCCAATAATTGTGCTGATTGTTGTTTCCTAGTTTTCCTGTCGCCGCTTACGTACGTGATCACGGCAACCTCCAGGTACTCACCGAAGGTCTGCCAATTAAGCCTGGCCTTCTCGGCGATGACGGAGGCTATTGTGGGTGGTGAGATGGATATTTCCTTAGAAGTGATAACCCCTTCCTTAAAGTATGGCGTGTAATCCACGCCACTATGATCAAAGATTATTACGTGTTTGCCAACCCTAATTAACTCCTCGACTAGTACCTTAACGAGTCTGGACTTACCTACGCCAGTGGCTCCGAAGACGCCAATGTGCTGATTAGTGAAGCTGGCGTCTAGGTTAATGGGCCAACCACTGTACTTATGATTGCCAATGTGTATTGATAGGTTGGGCTTTACGTAATCATTGAGGAACTTGCCATCCTTAATCACAAAGACCTTAGAGCCTGGCGTTGGTACGTGCCTAACCTCAAGCACTGACTTAGTACTTGGCTTTAGGGCTGCGTAGAGCCTAACCATGGCTGAGGTGAAGGGCATAAGTATTGTTTGGTCAAGTACCTCGGGCCTATCGACAAAGGGTGACCTAACCCTATCCCTAATGAGAGGTTCTAGCTTCGTTACATTCCTAATTACGCCGAGGAGTTGCTCATCCTCCAGGGATTGGTCCTGAATAATGACGAGTTGTTCCTCAAGGGCCGCATTCTCACTCTTCTTATAGAACTGAATAGGGACTAAGCCAATGGATGCACCGCTTGTGGTTATCCCAACCTCTATGCAACACTTATCAAGCATACATTAACTTAGACCTCAGGAAGACTTATAAATCAAATACGTACATAAGCCTCCAATTACTCATCATTGAATTATCTCTGCATTTCCTCAACGATGCAATCCTACTGATTAACTTTACCGGTTCAAAATGATTAATAGTTTAAGTTATTTAATTTATTGCATATTTTATAAATATATCATTTATAGATAAAATCATATCTTACATTCAATTTAATAACCTATAGGAAGCGCGTGATCATTATTTATTGACTATTAATTAGACATACTATATGAATATTCAGATGCATTAGGACCTTACAATACATAATAATGAGGAAAATTCTTAAATAAGGGAATAGCAATTTATACTTGTTATGTCAAATCCACAAGAAGGAGGTCCCGAGGTTGGTGAAAAAAGTGCAATAAAAAGCGATAAGCAGTTAAGGAGGGCCTTGAGCCAATGGGATATTGCCTTCCTGGTTGTTGGTGCAATGATTGGTAGTGGTTGGTTGTTTGCGTCTGCGGGTGCGGCATCGTATGCCGGCCCTGCCGCAATACTGTCCTGGTTAATAGCTGGC
>DAJV01000010.1:0-5609 GCA_002496475.1 Vulcanisaeta sp. UBA163
GATAACGAAATATAATCTTTTATTAATTAGTTATTTTTGGTTTATTAGTGCCTAGTGATGCTTTGGTTAGGCTTGCCAGGGATCTGGATGATTCAGGTTTTAGGGGTGTTGTTAGGGCTTACTACGTCAGGGGTAGTCCTAATTCGTTGAGTATTGAGTTCATTATTTACAGGAGGCCGAGTGTTATTAGGAGGTTTTGGGTCAGGTTTAGGAGGGCTGTTGAGGTTGTGCCATCGCTTATTGTTACCGTGATCATTGGTTTTGTGCTGGCATTGATAATTAAATGGTTTGTTTAGTGTTGTAATGCCATTCTTAAGAAGTTTATGACAGTGTACAACCTCATGTTGTTTAAGCATTTACTCTCGGTCATCTCGTAGTCATCACTTATTAGGATCAATTGAACGCAATCATCATCACTCCTAGTCATTAATCTGTATGTGTGTTCTTCATATGTGAATACCATGTTTAGGTCCTTCACGGTAATCCCCATTAACCCTCTTCTTAACGTATACTTATTGCTCTGCATGTAATGAGTTTTATCACGCAGCCTTAATTATTGCTGAGTTATTTTAATTAATCATGGTATTCGTATTACTGCCCTAGGAACCCGAGGGATTTCAGGGTATTGATTTCATCATTAATTTTAGTCCCAATTAACTCTAATGTGTATTTGCACTGGTTTATGCAGTTCATTGTTAGTTCCCTGGCATAGCCCGTGTATTTACCTGGGCCTAGTTCGCGCAGCACATCGTCAACAATGCCTAATCCACCCAATGCCCTTTTATAATCCTCTATTCCCATTCTCGATCCCCTGAACAACATTAATGCCCTCTCATAGGCATCCGCCATACCCAATGCCCTAAGCCTTACCTGAATGGCCTCGCTAAGTACCTCCCAATGCTCATTCAAGTCCTTATTTATAATATCCTCATTAACATCAATATTACTCAATACCGCATTCAGTCTCCTTACGCCAAGGATTACGTGGGCAATACCAAGCCCAATATTCCTCTTAATAGTTGAGTCACTCAAATCCCTCTGAAGCCTACTCACTTGGATATGCCTACTAATTTCCATGAGTATTGAAGAACCAAGCTTCAGGTTACCCTCAGCATTCTCCAGATCCACGGGATTCACCTTATGGGGCATTGTGGATGAGCCTATGGGCTTACCATGAATACGTAGGTAACCAAGCATGTTGTAAATCCACAGGTCCTGAGCCAGGTTAATGAGTGCCTGGGACATTAGGCCAATGGATGTTAATAATTGAGTCAATGAGTCAGGGGGCAGTATTTGTGTTGTGACAAGCGCAGGTTCAAAACCAAGA
Organism: Vulcanisaeta sp. UBA163; assembly: GCA_002496475.1. Taxonomy (GTDB): domain Archaea; phylum Thermoproteota; class Thermoprotei; order Thermoproteales; family Thermocladiaceae; genus Vulcanisaeta. The sequence goes on from DAJV01000010.1 coordinate 1,328, forward strand.
CCCTTAACGAAATTACTCAACACCTGCGGCCAATTAATACCGTCGCTAATCATTGGGAAGCTAGCCATGGATCCAGTGGCTCCTGATATCTTACCCTGCAGCCTAATGCTGACAATTACATTTAGCCAATAGGTTAACCTACAGGCATGGTACGCAATCTCCTTACCGAGGGTTGTCGGTGTCGCCGGCTGCCCATGAGTCCTCCCAAGCATTGGTAAACCAGCATACCTATCCATAAGAGTCACTAACGTACTCAGTAACGTATTTAATTCCGGCATTAAGTAATCGTAAATGGTTACCCTGATAAGTATGCCCAGGGCTAGGTTATTCACATCCTCAGAGGTTAAGCCAAGATGCGTTAAATGAGCTATCCTCCCAAGGCCCACACCGCTTAGTTTCTCCCTCAGTAAGTACTCAACTGCCTTAACATCGTGACCAAGCCTATCCTCGATCTCCTTAAACTGTTCATAATCATCATCAAATCTCAATGAAAGGAGTTTCTCCCTCTCCTCCCTCGTTAATGGCTTTACTAAACCCACTTTACTTAGTATATCTATTAGGAAATCGAGGTACAGAACCTCAACCCTTAGCCTATACTTCACGAAGGCCCTTTCAGAAACCATCGCCGCATAGTCCCTTAACTCTTCATAATACCTATCATCCAGTGGTGATATATAACCCACAGCAACTTAATGGCATCGTTATTTAAAAATTTATTTAATTATAGTTGGCATGTATTACGTGTACAGGCTGAAGCAATGTTTAAATAAGTGTTAGCACCATCAACTAAAAAGTGCCACTTAGTGTCATCATTGGTGGATGGTTTGGCGATGAAGGTAAGGGTAAGGTAGTGTCCTACTTAGGCCTTGTGGATAAACCTGGTATTTGCGTTAGGACCGGCTCCATAAATGCTGGGCACACCGTTAATTATAACGGGAGGACTTGGAAGCTTAGGATATTACCATCATGCTTTGTTAATGAGTCGACCCAACTCATGATCGCCCCAGGCGCATTGCTTAAGATTGATGTTTTGCTTAGGGAGATTAAGGAGACCAGTAGTGCAAGTAGGGTTTGGGTTGATGTTAATACCGGCGTTATTGAGGATAGGCATGTCGAGAGCGAGAGGAGTAATGAGTACTTAATGAAGGTTATAGGGTCAACGGGGCAGGGCGTAGGTGCGGCAATGGTTGACAGGATCCTGAGGGTCTTGAAGACCGCTAAGGACTTTCCCGAACTTAGGGACTTAACAACTGATGTCAGTAGGGAGGTTAATGAGGAGTTGGATAGGGGTGGTAGCGTGATTATTGAGGGTACTCAGGGAACATTCCTGAGTCTTTACCATGGTACTTATCCATATGTGACTTCGAGGGATACCACAGCTGCTGGCGTGATTAGCGAGGTTGGAGTTAGCCCAAGGCTTGTTGGTGATATCGTCTTAGTATTCAAAGCCTATGTGACGAGGGTTGGGGCTGGTGAATTACCTGGTGAGTTAAGTATGGATGAGGTGATCACGAGAGGCTGGACTGAGAGAGGTACGGTCACTGGTAGGCCAAGACGTGCTGCACCATTCAACATTGATTTAGCTAGGAGGGCTGTCATGCTGAATAGACCAACTCAAATAGCCATAACAAAGTTCGATGCATTATTCCCAAGTGCCCGCGGCAAGAGGAAGTGGGTTGACCTACCTGTTGAGGCGAGGAAGTGGATTGAGAGTATTAGTGAGGCTCTGAAGGTACCGGTTACATTAGTAGGGACTGGCGAGGATTCCATGGACATGATTGACCTGCGTCGTGAGGTGATTGGACCGTGATATATGACGTGGCGATAATTGGGGGTGGACCTGCAGGTTTGTTTGCTGCTTATGAGATTGTGGAAAATACCAGGGATACAAGCGTTGTGTTGATTGATAAAGGCTATATGCCGAGGCAAAGGCATTGCCCATTGGCTAAGATTGGTAAGTGTGTCTGCGTGCCTTGTCACATAACCCATGGTATTGGTGGTGCCGGGCTCTTCAGCAGTGGCATTATTAACCTAAGGCCTGACATTGGTGGTGACCTTCAGGAAATCCTAAACAGCTGGGACTCAGCTAACCTACTCATTGATTACATTGATAGGGTCTTCCTTAAGTTCGGTGCGTCTCAGGAAAGGGTCTTCGAACCAAGAGGACCCGCGTTTGAGGAATACCAAAGATCCCTAGCACGTGTTGGCGCCCAATTGGTGCCCATTAGACAGAGACACATTGGCACTGATGGTTCTACTAGGGTTATTGAGAACTTCGTTTCCTACCTAACCGAGGCTGGGGTAAGGTTTATCACGGGTACTGCGGTTGAACACATTGAACGCGATAACAAAACATTCATGTTAAGGACTAGGAAGGGCACTATTGAGGCTAATACAGTGTTGGTGTCACCAGGTAGGGTTGGAGCTGAATGGTTTAGGGATGAGTCCAGGAGGCTTGGTATCGAGTTAATGCCTAATCCACTCGATGTTGGTGTCAGGGTTGAAGTTCCGAAATACGTCATGGATCCAGTAACTAACCTATACATGGACCCAAAGATCATTATGTACACGAAGTCTCATGATGATAAGGTCAGGACCTTCTGCGTTAATCCAGGAGGCTTCGTAGTCATGGAGAGGTATGATGACGGCACGGTTGGTGTTAATGGAGAGACATACGTGGATAGAGGAAGCAATAATACGAACTTCGCATTACTAACTTCGATTAGGCTCACGGACCCCATGGAGGATACCATTGAGTACGGTAAGTCAATAGCCAGGTTAGCCACGAAGTTAGGCGGTGGTAAACCAATAATACAGAGACTCGGCGATCTTGAGGATGGCAGGAGATCCACGTGGGATAGGATTAGGAGAAACGTTATTGAGCCGACCATGAAGATCGTGACACCCGGCGACATTGGGATGGCACTACCACATAGGGTACTTGATAATCTAATGGAATTCCTAAGCAAAGTGGACAGTGTAATACCTGGACTCGCCTCCAAATACACACTGCTCTATGCGCCGGAGATTAAGTACTATAGCATGAGAGCAATTGTTAATAGGTTCATGGAAACCACGGTAGATGGCATATTTGCAGCCGGTGATGGAGCTGGCTTATCGAGGGGTATCAACGTTGCCGCAGCCACAGGTGTACTGGCCGCCTGGGGAATACTCATGAAACTAGGCAAGGAGCCCAGGAACGAGTTAATCACCAAGGTTAAATAAGAGGAATAATCACTCCCACCCTAGGGGTTAAAACGTTCAATTAGATTCCTCAGCCTATCCATGTCTATGTGGCTACCGGTTATTACGGCCACAACATTCCCAGTATTGCCCTGATCAAAACCCTTAGTTAAATCACCATTTATTATAGGCCCTATTGCTATGGCACCCGCTCCCTCAGCAACGACATGCTCATGCCTCAACAATAGGTATATGGCTTTTTCAATACTGTCTTCACTAACGAGGCATACACCACTTAAGTAACGCCTTATGTATTCAAAGGGTATCTCACCAGGTCTGGAGGCTAGTCCATCGGCTATTGTCCTAATATTATTAAGCACCACGGGTTTACCCTCCTTAAGTGATAATGCGTAAAATGGCGCACTCTCAGGTTGAACCCCGTAAACCTTTACACTCGGCTTAACATGCCTCATTAGGTAAGAAACTCCGGCAGGTAATGCACCACCGCCAAGTGGTATGAGTATGGCATTAACACTGGGCAGATCCTCAAGTATCTCAAGTCCAATGGTTGCGTGGCCAGCAATTATGTAATGGTCATTGAACGTATGCACAAGCTTAATCCTTGGATTACTAGAAACAATCTCGAGAGCCCCCCTCTCAGCCTCCACATAAGACCTGCCATACTTAATAACCTCAGCGCCATACCTCTCCATATCCTCGACCTTAGACCTCGGCGTCGTCTCTGGGACAACCACAGTAGCCTTAACCCTTAATACGTTAGCTACGTATGCCAACGCAACAGCATGATTCCCGGTGGATACTGTTAGGAAGTGTTCATAACCATCACGCATATACCTGTGAACAGCGAAGAACACACCCCTAATCTTGAAGCTACCACCCCTTTGCAGATTCTCCAGCTTTAGGTAGACATTCAAGCCATTACCCGACAGGAATTCCGACCTGTACAGGGGAGTTCTAATTACGTGCCCTAGTGATTCCATTCTTCTAATGAATTCCCAAGCCTCCTGAATGAGGGGCATTAAATCAATAATGACATTGTCACCCATATCAATACCTATGATAGGACCGGAATAAGACA
>DAJV01000010.1:5644-7844 GCA_002496475.1 Vulcanisaeta sp. UBA163
CTGATCTATAGCCTTCGTCCTAAATGCACTATAGACGGCCCAGTAGTGGAATATTAGTGTGACTATTGCCGCAATAACCGTGTCCATGGGGAATGATATCACCTTATGCAATCCAAAGGAGCCATAGTAGGAGAGTATTGTGATCACGATCATGTAGGTGGGTAACCAAACACCGGCCCTGAACTCCCTCCTTAGGTAGTCACTACCTAGTAGGTAAAGTACTGCCATGCTAACGTATATTAATACTGCCGTGACTGCAACATATATCAATAGGCCCATATCGTTGTAAACCTTCAACCCATTGGTCAAACTGTAGAGGTGGGAGAATGATAGTGCTATGCCTATGGCATCAACGAGCCCCAGGGTTAGTGATATGGGGAGCTTCACATTCAGTCTCTTATACGCATAATAACCAAAGTAAATAGGTAATCCCACAAATGCTGCCAGGAAGAACTTGGACACTGTACCAAAACCTGACCAGTATATAACTAGGGATGCCGCAAGTGTGGCTATTGGAGCAAGGACTTGCGCGGCCCATAATTTGAACGAACGTGGTAATTCAGGGGCAGTCCTCCTTAATGCCTGTACGGCTATACCGCCAATAACCATGTAAGTGAGCACCCTGCCAACAGTAGTGAATGAAACTATTGATTGCCAAGTCGGGAATGGCAATAGGTATAGGGCGCCGAGTACTGCTATGGTGATTAGGGACCACTTGGGTATCCTGGTGCGGCTTAGTGTTAGGAACCAGTTTGGTAAGTAACCATCTGCTGAAATACCATAGAGCGCCCTAGTCGCGCCACCGGTGGATACAAATCCAGTACCTGCTGGTGAAACAACAGCATCGGTCAGGAACACTATTAACCAGGCCGTTAAGAACGCCGCAGCAGCGGGGATAACGTATCTTAGGGACTCTAGTAATTGCGCTATTGGTGCCTTGGATATTGATGATGCCCTTAGTGCTGACCAAGCACCCTCCTTGACGCCTATTACATCCCAATGAATTGCACCTATAAAGGCTAGCTCAAGTAGGATATATATCGTCATTGCGATTAATATCGCGCTTATGACAGCAAAGGGAATATCCCTACTGGGATTCCTACCCTCGCCGCCATACTCAATGGCCTGCCTAAAACCAAGGTAGGCGAACAAAACGCCTCCAGTGGGCATTGCGTAAAACACAGCTGCCCAACCAGTGTATGGCACAGTACCACTTGCCGGTATGAAACCACCCCCAGCAGTGAAGTTGGCAGGGTTGAAGGCTAGTGCCATCATTATTATTGCCGTTATTGACGGTATCAGGAGCTTCCACCAACCAACACCATAAACAACATCACCAACCGCCTTAACGCCTATATAATTCACATACACAAACAAGGCCAGGAATAAGTAGGCAATTACGTAACCAAGTACTGTCAAGGTACCGGTGGATACATTATATAATTGCGGGAAGAAGAAGGATAGATACCTAGTCGCCGTTAGGGCCTCGGTGGGAGGCACTGCCGTTATGGCCAGGAAGTACGACCAACCAAGTAGGAAACCCGCAAAACCACCAAATACATAGTGTGGGTACCTAACGAGGGCGCCTGACTTCGGTATTGCAGACGCGATCTCAGCATTAGCAAGTGCTATGAGAAGTATTATGACCCCGGCTATTATCCAGGCCAGTAGGGCTGCACCGCCAGCATATGACGCGGCATACATGGGCGCGAACAACCAACCGGCGCCAATTATTTCGCCGATTGAGAGGAACAATAACCTGCGCCTATCCAAAGCCCTGCGTAACTCCCTATCGGTCCTGATGCCAAAGTCCTCTGCCATACGACCTAATCTACTTGACTAACTTATAAATTTTATATTATATAATATATATTTTAATGCTAAACTATTATCAATATCTATATAGTATTAAATCTCTAATTAAGAGACTAAGATAATTCAGGAATGAATTCTAAAACTTTTTAGGTACGGTGACTTAAAATAATGATGCATTACTAATTTTTACTTATATTAATAAATATAGATTATAAGTAAATATTATCTACCATCAATGTATTTCTATTCTGGAGGTAGACGTGATTTAATAATCTCATTAAGATCTACGCCCTTTCTTTTTCAGCAAATTCTGGCTGCCTCATAAATAGCTGCTGCAATTACTAATGATACAGCGCTGCACTTAAACCGCCATAAGCAAATATAA
>DAJV01000057.1 GCA_002496475.1 Vulcanisaeta sp. UBA163
AGGGTTGAGAGAACATTATCGCTGGGTGAAGGAGATGATGACTTAGGATTGACATGCGGCAATGATGAAGCGTGCATAGTGATTACGCCAATAAGCCCATACCTTAGGTTACCATTTAAGCTGTTTAAGCGTTACATTAAGATGTACGGAATAACTAAGGCATTGGTTACCGAGGCCGGTGCTGACTTAACGAATATGGAACTCGCAACACTCCATGCATTGCACATGTCATTAAAGAATGTAAAACTTCAAAGGAAGGAGGAAGATGAATTAAAAGAATTAAGTGATTTATCGGAGGATGAGCGTAAGTTCATGCTTAATACCGTTGAGGAAGCACTTAATGAGGCCTTCAATACCTATATTAGTGGGTGATGCCCATGGTTACCATAGCCTCAATAATTAAGGACGCATTAAATAAAATCAATAACTATAACTTAGCGCTTGAGCAGTCATTGAATGAAGCTCTACGTATTTCTAAGAAGGCGATTATTCACGAGGCCAAGGCACCCCTCGTCGGCGTCAGGGGTCCCCCTGGTACTGGTAAGACTAAAATCATGGAGGGGCTGGTTAATGATGAGAACGTGATTAGCGAGTTGTTAGAAGGCGGTGTTAAGTTCGTGTATATAGCACCAACCAACGAATTAACAACGAGTGGGTTCATGCGTGCATTAACGCCAATAATAAAGGTAATGATGGAATATACGAATGACGTTAAGAAGGTCCTGAACGCAGTTCGCATATATGGTTCGGCAATTCCATCCCCATACTTCGGTAATGACTTTGCAGATTTACAAGCAGAATTGAGTAGGATAGGGATTGGAGTAGATAAGGAGTCGTTGAAGGAATTGTTGAGGGGGATAACGTATGGGGGAATCGATAATGCGCAGTTCATATTCACGACAGATTACCAAAGAGTCTCATCAAGGACGAAGGAGCCCTATAAGTATAAGTTTGTAATGTTTGTAGATGAGGCGTCAAAGTCCCCGTTCTATCTACCCTTTAACCCAATCTCTGATAGTGAGCTAAGTAGCTTGGCGAGGGGTAATGAGGGTGGTGTGATACATGGATTAGTCGTGGTAGGTGATGATAGGCAAGCAATAGCGCTTGGCCCTGAGTATCAGGGATTTGGCAAGAGACTCCTTGTACTACCTAAGATTAAGGATGTGCTTGATGAATTAGGATTGGACGATCAATTCAAGACCCTAAGGATAACATTTAGGTTGCCAGCACCAACCGAGGAGCCAATAGGTAATGGATTTTATGGAGATGTGGGTGGACTGGAGGCATTTGAAGAATCAAAGAATAGATTAACGCGAGTCTTCAAGAACGTGGATGTTACGGAGAGACTTTACCCATGCGAACAACTTGTAGGAGGTGTGCTTGGGCATAACCAGCTTTGGCGTGACGTTAATAAGATGCTAGATCTAGCCCTAGGTGACTTAAACAATCCTAAGCCAATAATTATAGCAAACATTATAAAAAGTTATAGGGCTGGTGAACAGTTTGAACCGTGTAGGGTGAAGTTGGCCGTCTACTTCGCACTTGCACTGAACTGCGTCAGCGAGGGGTCACTTGGTATTAGCGTGATAGCGCCGTATAGGGACTTGGTTGATGCAGCTAGGTATTACTACAGGAGGTTGGTAAGTAACGTAGGTGACAGGATTAGCAGGGCTAATGTTAGGTTCTTGACAGTTCAATCAATGCTTGGCGGTGAGGATGACATTGTCATCTCGATGCTTGGTAAGGAGTGGAGTCCACGCGATGAACCAACGATCTACTTTAGGGAGCCCGAGAATTTAAATGTTCAATTTAGTAGGCACAGACTTATGTTAATAGTCATAGGTGATGTAACCAGGTTGAGAAATAAAGCGGCGGAGACGGCTCGGAATATGGGATTAAATAAAGAAGATGATGAAGATAGGGAATTATTACGCATGTCCAGCGTTGAGGATATTGTAAGGATACGAAAGACTTTAGATACTATGCTTGGACTAGCCGGGATTACTGGGCTATCATCAAGTCGTATTGAAAGACTACGCTATGAGTATTTGGGTTACGGTGCCATATTTCGTAAAATAAATTGCCCCTAAATTAGTACTAGGTTTTCCATGTCTTGCCTCACATTCCTCCTGATTATTCTTAGGCCGTTCTGTTCAATTAATTGTATTAACTCGTTGTAGTCGTACTTCAGTGCCTTTGGGTTTTTAACGTGGTACGTCTCTAGGACTACGTACCTCCTGCTAACCCTCCTCAACTCACTCATTGCCCTCGCCCACTCATCCTTGCTGTTCATGAACATGAATATGTGCGTGAACAACACGACATCAGCAATCCCATCCCTGAAGGGTAGGTGTGTTGGGTACGCAACCACATCGGGTTTCGTCTCCATAATCGCATCAACCCTTATAGACTCACTGCCATACTTACTTATCAAGTACCTCGTATTTCTCCAGGTACTACACCCATAATCGATGATCAGCCTTGGCCTAAAGCCCTCCCTA
>DAJV01000107.1:0-14193 GCA_002496475.1 Vulcanisaeta sp. UBA163
TGGGTTAACTTCATTCAATCCAGTGTTAATGTGATTAATCTCCAGGATAGATATGTGGAATTTGATAACGGGAAGAGGCTGGAGTATGACTATGTGGTTATTGCCACGGGAGCCACCGTGGATTACTCAAGGATTCCCGGCCTTGATAAGGTCACTGAGGAGTTCGGCGACTACCATAGTAATGAGGCAAATGCCTGGAGGGTTTGGCATACATTGAACAGGATGAGAGAGGGAACATTGGCAATAATACTAGCTCCTGGTGCATACAGGTGCCCACCAAGTCCTTTGGAGGGTGTATTCCTTGCCGAGGAATTCTTTAAGAGGAGGAATTTAAGGGATAGGGTTAGGATTACCTTTGCCACTTTTTACCCAAGACCTTACCCAGCGGAGCCAATGAACGAGTTAATAGAGCCACTGCTTAAGGAAAGAGGTATTGATTACATAACCTTCTACACGCTTGACCATATAGACCCTGAGAAGAGGGTTGCCTACTCCATGGAGGGTGAAGAACTGAAATTTGACTCAGCAATAGTTATACCACCGCATGTGGGTGCTGGTATCAAATACGTGCCAGGCGATGTACTTGATAGTGATGGGTTTGTGCAGGCAGATAAATTCACCAATAGGGTTAAGGGTTTTGATGATGCCTTCGTGATTGGTGACGCCTCGGCGCTTCCCATATCTAAGACAGGGGTTACAGCTCACCTAGAGGCATTCGTTGTTGCCAGTATCCTCCAGGGAGAGGATGCGCGCAACACTGGTCGTACCAACTGTCCATTCGATGTTGGCTATGGACTTGGAACATTCGTAATAAGTGACTTCTATAATCCAGTAATTAAGTACCCGATAAACAGGATTAACCATCTGCTTAAGATTACCTTCGCAGCCACCTATTGGGACACACTCCTCTATCCGGAACTTTGGGATCCGATATTAGAGTCTTTCTTTGAGGCAACGGAACCAGCCAGGCTACGTCAACTATATAGGTGAGGAACATGGTTGAGGATCAATTAGAACTTGAACATAAACTCCTTGATGTATTGACGCCTGAGTACTTGGAACCGCTCATTAAATTCCTTAGGATTATGAGGAGACTTGATGAACTCGGTATACTTGATTCATTGAGCGACTTGCTGAGTAATGGTATCCTCGAGGAGCTCCTTAAATCTCTAACAACAACTGATGTTATTAAATTACTTAGTGATTATGATAAACTGTTGTCAATATTAGCTAAGCTTACGGACTCTAACGTTAAGGATGGTGTTGAGAAAACACTCGATCTTATAGGGGCATTGGGTAGCATCGGCATGCTGGACACTCTAAGGGATGTACTTGGTGATCCCAATGTGTTGAGAGAATTGGTGCACACGCTCATTGATCAGAATAGTACCTACCTAGTGACTAATTTAGATACATTGCTTGAGTTCATGGCGCGTATTAGGTGTTGTGCGTATGTCGCCTCCTTAAACGCCGCAAAGGTTGCGGTTGCTAATGGGAGGTCTGTGGCTGAGACCATGAGTGAGGTGTTGAAGGATGATGATGCAAGAAGAGGTTTAAGGTTCGCATTATTGGCTGTCAAGTACCTTGGTAAGCAAATAAAGGAAACCGAACTTAGGTAATTACGCCTTTGCATATATTATGTAGGCCCTCATTCCATTAAAATCATCAATTCCCTCTTTATACTCCTTAAATAACAGGCCTTCCTTGCTCATTAAAAGTACGTAGGCTTTAATATAATCCCTTAACTGAAGTCTCCCCCTGGTGGTTATTACACGGATTATGATATTGTCCCTTCTATATGAAACCTTGCCCTCTTTATCCATGAGAATTAATTCAAGGGCTACCTGTATTGGCGAGACCCCTACCACCCTGTAGATCATTGTATGGCTTTCGTTACTGGCCTGGTATATTGCATCCAGGTATGGTTTAACAACCTGTGAATCCAGTAAAGAGTCCATTACCAGCGACACGGAGCCACCATTATTGGTTACGGTATACACTATTTCCTCGAAGCCCTGTGGTTCATAATTCACCAGTCTCTGCATGGCACAGGTACATTTGGTGAATTCAAGGTAACTAGTGGGGACACTGTCAGTGTGGAAGGCCACTGCGGTTGCCCTCAATACCCTGTATATTCTGAAGGTCATGCTTGGTATTGTTCCAATACCAATATCTATAATATACAGTCCAGGGGTGACGTCAATCTTGTCCTGTGTAAGATTCCTGAAGTTAAGCCTATACATGAACCTCCTCCTCTCCTTCACATCTAGGTAGGCCTCTATCAATCCCCTCTTACGTAGTAGGTTGATGGCGTTTCTAGCCGTTCTAGTGCCGAGTCCAGTACCATCAATTATCTCCTTAAATGTGAGGTAGTTCTTATTGTTTATTAGGTGTTCGAATTCCAGGTAATTAATGACTAACCTAGCGGAAAGAGGTAAGTCCTCCAGCAGACTTACCGTTTCCTCCTCTTCCTCCTCACGCCTATTATTCATTGTAATATTGTAGGTTATTGAAACTGTAAATAAAGCTTCTTTTTAATGCCTGTTGAACCCAAACCTCTTGATTACGTAGTTATAGGCTGAGTATGTTGCCAGGGCTCCCTGCCCAGCGGCCACGATGATCTGTCTAAAGTCCCTTGGTGTCAGGTCTACACAGTCACCTGCTGCGTAAATACCCACTGTGCTTGTCTCCATTAGGTGGTTAACCTTTATGTAACCATCCTGGGATAACTCAAGTCCTATCCTCTTGAATAACTCAATGGGTGGTTCAGCGCCGATCTCCACGAATAAACCATCCAGTGGTAAATCAAGGATCTCTTTGGTATCTACCCTCTGTAATATCGCCTTCCTTAGTAGTTTATCGCCCTGTAATTCCTTAACTACGGCATTCCATATGATCTCTATCCTCGGGTTCTTGAGGAGGAGGTCTTGATAGTACTTCTGAGCCCTCAACTGGTTTCTCCTGTGTATTAGATAGACCTTACTAGCGTACTCGGTGAGTAGTAATGCTGCTGAGGCTGCTGAGTCACCGCCACCAACTACAGCGACGACTTTTCCCTTGAATAATGGCGCGTCGCAGGGCGCGCAGTAACTGACGCCCCTGCCGTTATACGTATCCTCACCTGGCACATTAAGCTTCCTCTTTTTCTCACCGACGGTGATTATTATGGTCCTAGCCGTGTACTCATCACCATTTAGGGTATAAACCTTGAATAGCTCGCCGTTTCTCTCCACATTTTCCACAGAATCAATTACAATGGGTACATTGTAGTACTTAACATGTTCCTCGAATTTAGCCACTAGGTCGGGACCCATTATCCTTGTGTAGCCGAGGTAATTCTCAACCCAGCCAGACTTACCTACCTGGCCTCCGACTTCCTCCGTAATTATTATTACGCTCATTCCATACCTAGCCGCATAAATGGCCGCTGACATACCCGCTGGGCCCCCGCCAATTATCACCGTGTCATACACCTTGCCCGTCAATTCCTCGCTGGTTCCAAAGTCCATTTTAGTAACTGAGATCTTGAGTGCACTGCTCATTGTGCCGTAAAGTTCTGGACTCAATAAAAACCTAGCGCAATTAATTACTACACATTGTAGGCGCAGTTCTTGAGTACGGAATCCCTCAACCTCTGAGCGTTTTCCTCAGGTACTGAGTCGTAGGTGAAATTGCCACCACCAGTCTCCATGCCAGCCGCGTACTTAACCCTATCCTCATCCCTAAGTACGCCATAGACCTCAATATGCAGGTGATAATACGGGTAATCACCCCTCAGTGGTGCTTGATGTAGAACCATTATGTAGGGCATGGTCTTTCTACTGAATACGTGGTTTAAGCCGCATAGTGACACCTTGAGGACTTCAGCTAATCCCCTAATCTCCTCAATCGTGAGCTCCGTCATTAATTGAACATGTCTCCTTGGATACACATGAACCTCAAACGGCCAATGTGAGTAGAAGGGCATGAATGATACCCAATGGTCGTTATTATGGATTATCCTAACGCCATCCTTAAGCTCGGCACTTACTATATCACAGAAGAGGCATTTACCATGTTTGTTGAAGTACTCCCTGGAGCTCTTGAGCTCTCTCTCCACCCTGCTTGGCGTGAAGGGTAGCACATAGATTTGACTGTGCGGGTGCATTAATGAAACACCGATTTCCCTACCCTTATTCCTGAACCAAAGGAAGTATTGCGCATACTCCTTACTTGATTCCTCCCTTACCTTATTAATTATCATGTTTAGGACATACTCTATTTGGTCAATGGGCAGGTCACTAATGTCATCAATATTATGTTCAGGAGTCTCAACCACCACATAGCACCTGCCCATTGACCTACCCACCCTATAAAACCAGTGATTACCCGGCTCTGGCGCTTCCTCCATTAACATTGGATACCTATTCTCCAGAATAAGGGCTCTCCACCCGTGCCCAGTCTCTGGATTCCCAGGGCAGAATGGGCAATAATTACTTGGTTGCCATGGCCTGAAACGCCTAATGTTGGATACCAAGATCCACTCCCTAAGTGTTGGATCCCACCTGAGCTCCATAATTGGCCTATTGCCCATGTACAGTCACCCCACGGTCTATACTAACGACCCAACCCCTGGGAGCCAAGCCACTGCTCAAGGTCCTATTCAGTAGATCCTTAGCCGTGTCCTCATCCCTAACCAACGCTATGACTGAACCTCCCAAGCCAGCTCCTGATAACTTTGCACCATAGGCGCCCTCACTAACTAGGAAATTAACCAATTTGTCTATTGCAGGTAAGCTAACGTCGTAGTATTCACTGAGCAACCTATGTTGGTAAGTCATGACCCTACCCACGAAGGCTCCCCTCCAGTCGTAACTTGAGAGTAGGCTATCAACCTCAGCCCTACTTAACCCAAGCACTCTTTCAATGTCGGTAATATCAATAGCCTCACCCCTAATGACCCTCAGTGCCAATTTCGTACTCTCATTAGCCCTAAGGGTGTAGAGTATCCTTCTCCCAGGCACGTCGCCTAATTCCCCAATGAATGGTGCGATTTCATCCTCAGCCACCTCATCCCAGTGAACCTCCCAGTAATGCGCACCAAGCTTACTCCTTAGGTTCCTGGGTAAGTCCATACTCAGTAGTTTGCTGAGTCCCTCGTCGATCTCTAATTGACGCCTGGGATGAATATCAGCCGTACTATGCCTAATGCCAGTATCAATAACCAGGAATACGCCTCCGAGTCTCTGTAACGTGGTTATATTATACGGCGGCTTGGTCTCAATAACAACAATATCGCCAAAGGCAGCTGCATACTGATCAAGCCTACCACAGGGCACGCCCATTATATCATGCTCAGCCTCATAGGCAATCTCAGCTATCAACTTCCTATCTAGATTAAACCCATTCAATGCACTAATAGCTGAGGATAGGGACACCAGTAATGTACCACTACTGCCGAGCCCAGAGGACATTGGTATATTACTACGTATCCAAGCCCTAAACGGCCTAATACTATACCCACGCCTCATGAATGCCGCTATTAACGCCCTTGCGTAATTGCCAAACCATTTACCACCAACAAGTCCCACATTACCCTGCGAAAATTCATCAACGAATTTCACGCCCTCATCCCTTAAATTTCCTGATGCTATTACGAAACTACCCTGCGATGGTGAGACTGCTATGTATGTTCTTAGGTTTATGCCGACGGCAACAACGGGTAAACCCTTATAGTCCTGGTGCGTGTTTAAGAAATCTAACCTACCAGGTGCAGACGTCACTAGGACAGGTTCCTCACTAAAGAATTCCCTGAACTCCTTAATAGCCATGTCCACAGTCATAATCACCGCTAAATACACAACCCCATATATTAAAGGATTAAAGAGGGCCTTATTAAATGAAACACTGTGGTTAAGACCTATAGAAGGACCACTATGGGATTAATTATTGATGTTCTTGAGTTCGACCGTGGCGTTGAAACGGTGGAAGACGCATCCAGGGAAAGTGGTGAACCCATGTCAAAAATAGTAAAGACACTATTACTCAAGGCAAATGATGAATACCTAGTGGCGATAGTTAGGGGAGATAGAGCAATTAATTTTGAAAAATTGTCCAGGGTATTGGGTAAACACGTGACCATGGCTAAGGCAAAGGAGGTTAGGCAAGTGCTGGGTGTTGATGTTGGTGCTGTGACACCATTAAGCGACAGGGTTTTATCACTTAGGATCATCATGGATCCATCAGTGCTGGAGAATGAGTACGTATTGTGCGGTGGTGGTTCTAGGAACACATTGATTAAGGTTAATACAATGGGCTTAGTGAATCTACTTAAGCCCATGTTCACTGATGCATTTGAGCGGGCTTAATGAGCTTGGCTATGAAGAAGCCTGGCGTGCCATGTCTATGCGGGTAAAATCTAACAACGGAATCCCCGTACTTGTCGATTAACCCGCCGGTTGCATTGGGTATGCTAATGCTAATAACCTCAAAGCCCAGGCTCTCGGCATAGGCCATGTTGTCCTCATTCTCAAGTGGTGGTATTGTACATGTTGAGTAAACCAGGGTCCCACCTGGCTTCAGTAGTTTCCAGGCAACCTTAATGAATTGCCTCTGGTACTCTGCTGTGGATTTCACTGTTTCCATGGTCTTCACATCAAAGAGCCTAGGTCTAACGCCCATGTCTGTACAAGGTGGATCAATCAATACCCTGTCCACGGAGTTAACTAGGTCAGGTCTATCAACATCCAGGAACCTCGTATCCCTGGCCTCAACCCTATACAGACCATTCATTCCCAACCTACCTAGGTTCTCAATCATTTCCCTAATCTTGTTCTCACTCCTATCGAATGCATAAACCACGGCCTTACCACCACTAAGTTGCACTACATGACTTGTCTTACCACCTGGTGCAGCATTCATGTCGACGATTACATCGCCAGGCCCTGGATCCAGTATGTGAGTAACCCATTGAGCAGGTAGGCTCTGATCATAAAATAAACCGAGCGCGTACTCATGCATTTCCCTAATCTTAGGAAGCTCATACACACTGATCAGTGTCCTAACTGCGACACCCCTCTTAACACTCCTAATCTCATCATAACCAATTTCCGCCGTACCAAAGGCCACGATCTCGCCATCTGGGGCAATTACGTTAACCTCATCACCCCTCTTAACCTCATCACCCATCCTAACAACGCCGGGTATGTATAGGTTAGCACCCATGTAAACACTCTCAGCCGCTCTCTTGTTGGCTAGTACGTACTTACGTGCAGAGGGTACCCTATTGGGTCCCTTAACTGGAAACCAAAGAGCCTCTGGGAGATTCTCATCAGTATACGCATCCATGGAGTGCTCCCGTAACATGGTAATTAAATCACCGGGACTTATCTTCATAGTATTAACCCTCACATAATACCTATTGGGGGGTCTCCTTACTGCATCGAATAGGCTCTGTAATTCACCGTCTGAGAAGTACTGCAGTAAGTACTGGTATAATTGATAATCAAGCCTATGCCCCTTTACGATCTCTATCTCCCCACTTACCATACTCGCCTTCACTACCTAGGGGACGAGCTCTACGTAGCATCGTAATTACTTAAATCCTTCAATCTCTTAAGCAATATGTTTGTTGCGCCATTAGGGTTCTCCTTAGCCAGTCTCCACAGTTCCATGCTCTCGGTTATTATGTACTTAAGAACCCTGGACCTGGCTCTTGTTGGTTTGTTAGCCTCCACCCTAACATAGCCATCATCCGCCAACTTACCGAGTACCTTAGCCGTCTTTAGGATATCTGAGTGCCTACTGTTGAGCCCGGCAAATTTTAATAACGACCTTGCCTTAATGGTGATCCTCCTACCCCTGCTCTTACTTATTAAGTCAATAAGTGCCTTTACAATTCTTGAGTCATACTCCTCCATACAAGGTGTACTCCAATTAAACCCTATATAAACTTTAATAACTATCCTCCTACCCCTCCCCGTCCCTACTTACCAAACTCGAGACTTACCCTGAGACCCGCCCTCATGGTATATTAGCCATTATAGGATTCGTGAATCACCGCGGAATATTATTAAAGATTATTTTAACTGAATCACAAACGCGAATCATTTTTTAAATGTGTGATTAAGCCACACTGTGGGTCTCGATATAAGAACAAGGTCATTACTAATGGAGCTTCAGTACAACTTTCCAATGACTAGGAGGCCCTTCCTTGAGATAGCCAATAGGCTTGGGGAGAACGAGGATTGGGCTTTGAACGAGACTAATAGGTTGATCAGCTCCGGTGTTATTAGGAGAATTGGTGCCCTTGTGAATTATAGATCGAGGGGCTTCGTGTCAGCCCTAGTGGGTATTAATGTACCCATTGAGCTAATTGATGCAGTTGCCAGGGCAGTAAACTCGGATGCCCAGGTATCCCATAATTTTGTTAGGGAGCACCCTAGGTACAATGTTTGGTTTGTCACCAAGGCAAGGAACAAGGAGGAACTAGTAACAAAGGTTACCAATACATTGTCTAGGTTTGGTATTAAGGACTTCATAGTATTGAGTGCAATAAGGACTTATAAGATTGACGTTAAGTTCGACTTGGTTAGGGGCGTCTCCCGCACGAGGCCTGCCATACTTCCACTTGAGGTGCCTTCCGTGGAGTCCACTGGGCTACCAATGGAGTTCTTCAGGAGGCTAAGGTCAATAAGGGCGGAGGCAGAACCCTTTAATGAATTGGCGGGTCTGGCAAGGACCAGTGTTGAGGACTTAGGTAGGTTACTAATTGATTTAATGAGGAGGGGCGTGATCAGGGACTTCTACGCTACCCTGGATTCCGATAAAATAGGCTTCAGGGAAAACGCAATGGTTGTTTTTAAGGCTACACCGGCCATCTGCGAAAAAGCGGCCTTAATTGAGGAGACAACACACGTGGTGCTTAGGGAGGTAACCCTTGGTGAGTGGGCGTATAATTGCTACTTCATGATACATGGAATAACTAGGGACGTACTTGAGGAAGCAATAGGCAGTATAATGAGGAATCTCGACATTGGCAATTACGAAGTGCTTTATAGCACTAGGAATCTATTGCCGGAAATGTCTAAGAGACTTGAGTTAACTAATGCGTGACGTCGTCTTAGTCCTATTGACTAACCAATAGGCCAGGGCAAGTACCAGGATACTTGCAACCAATAGTATTCCATAACTCAATGGGTTAGTTGGTGACGCTACATAGAGTAGTAACTCCCTGGATACCGCGGTTAGTACAACGGCTAGTACTAGGTTGACATCCACGACACCTGACCTGATGTATTCCAGGAACATATCAACGAATTCCAGGGCAATGACGACCAGGAAGACCGCTGACAGGGCGCTCAGTATTTCTTGGTCTGATATTGATGCGAAAGTCGCTAGGGAAATAATATCCCTAATCGCCAGGTATAGAGCAAATGTACTTAGTACCACGGTTATAATAATAATGACTAGGTACAGGACTATACTCACAAGCCTAAATATACGTGTTATATCCTTAGTATTCATTTAATTATTATATCCCGGGGCCTGTTTTATATTTTGCACCATGCATAATCATTAATAATAATTATAAACCATCCAGGTCCGTGAATTGAGTAATTACGCAGTGCCGTGGGTTACAATGCAATAATGTTTTTAAGTCCCCTCACCAGTTCTACGTGTGTCATTAGAACGACTTTATGAAATTCTTAGGAAGATAGATAGTAAGGTCGATGAGGTATACAAGCTAAGGGACAGTAGTGATGCTGAGATAGCCAGGTTAATAAATGAGGTTAAGGTTAAGGTAGAGGGTGAGGTCGAGGACTACATAAAAAGAATAATAAATGAGTACAGGGAAAAGAGACACGACACAATTGAGAGTGAGGTAAATAAGTACTCCGAGGATCTGCGTAAAGATGTCGAGCAATTCAGGAAGAAGATTAATAATGCCATTGACAAAACGGTTGATGAGGTTGTTAGGATATTGATTGGTGAATAGGTAAGATGTTGAGCAATTACGTAATTAAACTAACAGCGCTTGGACCAAGAGTGAGGGGGTTAAGGGCCAGGTGCTTGCCTAAGGATAAGCTAAACGCATTAGTGCTTGCCCAGTCGATTGATGATGCCATAAATGCCCTGAAGGGCACTGACTACGGCAATACCATTGAGAAGCTAGGTAAGATCACTGACGAAGCTCAGGTAACCAATGAAATAAGGACCTACGTAGTTAAATCAATAAGTTCATTAGCTTCATCAGCACCATCACCAGCATCCACAATATTAAAATCGTACTTAATGAAACTAGAACTCGAGAACATTAAGGTAATCACAAAATCCCTCATGAAGGGACTAGAGGGTGGCGTTACCCTGGAGAGCATGATCAACGTAGCCGTTGAGGAGGAGCTAGGTAGGAGGAATATATTGGCTGCCATAATGGGTGTCAGGGACGCTGAGGATCTACGTAATAAACTGATGGAAATGCGTCACCCAGCTGGACCTGCATTGGATAGTTTCGTGAAGGTAAGCAAACAGTACTCACAATATAGTAATGCCTTAATTGATACGTTGATTGATAAGGCTTTCATAGAGTACCTGGCTCGCTTAATAAGGGTTGATGACTCGGTTGGTAAGTTCATTAATGGGCTTATTGATTTTTACAACCTTAATGTATTTCTGAGGAGTAAGTTATGGGGTTTATCCCAGGATCTAGTCAATGAACTTGTAATACATTCAGGCAATGTATTTAGTACTGCGATAAAGATCTATGGTGAATCACCTACCAGGATCCTTGAGGAGGTTGCCTCGGTATTTCCATCACTTGATCAATTAATTAAGGTCGCTGGTTCCTCAGACCTGAGGACCTTGGTTCAGTACCTTGGTCCATTTAGTTATAGGTTTGCTAAGGACCTTGAGGAGTACGTGGTGTCCCTATTCACGGAATTCTCACCGGGTGCTGCATTGGCAACCGTGCATTTTAGGTTCGTCGAGAGTGACCTAGTCATTACACTACTGAATGCTTTCCTTGAGGGTATACCCAGGGACTTTATCGTTAAGCTTTACGGCCCCGTTATTTAATATTCTTTATCTCCTCGACTTTTTTCAGTAATTCCTCCTTGGTCTTACTTATCTTCTCATTTACCTGCTCAAGGTACTTACTTACTATCTTTTTCATCTCATCCTGGACAACATCATCAATACCTGGCATCAATATGGTTGTAAGCATTGAATTATAAATGCTTTATGCCCCGCTAATTGACTTAATGCCTGAACGCCAGAATTGATGATATGATGAGGACTACCAGTGATGCGATGAGTAGTAACATGGCGTATACGCGGTATGGATAGTACGATGAGTGAGTCGTTAGGTATGCCGTGGATACCACGGTTGCGTTGTATTGCTTAATGCATGTCCCATTTACTGAAATGATAACTAGTGTGTTTGTACAGGGACATGATAGTATAATTGCTGGTTTAACAAGTATGTTGATACTTCCATTGGCGTACGTTGTTGTGAATATTGAGTAGGTGTATGGTGTGTAATCAATGATTTTGCCGTTGTCTAGAATCGTTATTGATACATAGCCACTGCCGATTATTGTGGCGTTTATTGTAACTCTACACACTCCAGGTAAAGTAATGTTAAACCATTTACTGAATGAGTTGTAGACATTGAAGGGTAGTTGAGTTTCATTGCCAATGCGAAAGCTGCTTGTTAGTGGTATATACGTAATTTCCTTAGTTATTACGGATCCATTGCTTAACTCCTGAACACTGCCGGTGCCCAGTGATATGAGGGCATGACCAACTACGTAATTACTAACGTTTGTATCCCAAGGGAAGACACAGGTAACATTGCTCCTTAATTCACCGTTCATGCACTTATATTTAATAAGGGTATTACCACTCACTGACGTGTTCATTAAAATTAGCCCGGCAACCAGTAACACCAATGCGGTGATCACTAGGTACTTAATCATCATGACAGCTTGGGTCATGTGTATTTAAAGCTTAACGAAAGTGATCACTTATTGCATTCCAGTCATCCCTACTTAACCTCCAACCCATTGCCCCGGCATTCTCCTCAACATGCTCCATCCTACCAGCCTTTGGTATTGGCACTAGGTTATCAATACCAACATACCAATTAAGCACAACCTGTATTGGGGTCCTACCATACCTCCTACCAATACCCCTAAGGAATTCATCAGTAGCGAATTCACCCTTCTCAAGCGGTGTATACGCTAGGTAAAGCATTCCCTCCCTCTGTATGTAGGGTATTACTGACGATTCATCAACCCTATGGAGAAGACTATACCTATTCTCCACGGCAGCGATATCATACTTACTAAAGCATTGCCTAGCCCTCTCAATACCATCAACATCAAAATTACTCAAACCAACAAACCTAACCACACCATCATCTAGCAACTTCTCAAAGGCCTTCATAGTTTCGCAAATAGGCACATCACTCGCAGGCCAGTGAAGTAGGTATAGGTCTACGTATGTACCAAGTCTCTCTTTACTCGCCCTGGCTGATTTAATAACATCATCATAATGTGCATGGTTAGGCCAAACCTTAGTGACTATGAAGAACTCCTCCCTAGGAATGCCCCTTATTGCCCTACCAACGAGTTCCTCAGAATGACCGCCACCATACATCTCGGCCGTATCTATTAAGGTCATTCCCAGCTCAATACCCCTCCTCAATGCCCTGACCCAGTCATCATCATTTGAATAGTCTGGTGACCAAAAGCCGCCGCCCATACCCCACGTACCCATCCCAATTACGGAAACCTTGCCATTTATTGACTTAATGTATTTAGTATCCCTACTCAATGGCATGAGTAATCATGAAAGTGATTCCATGAGGCTTATAAGGGTTATGCCGAAGCCCTAGTGGGTTAATCCTTGTTCAAGTTATTGCATTAATTTAATATTATTTAATATTAAATATGTGTATTGAATTAAATTAGTTTAAATATGAAAATCCTTATTAATACATTATAATAGATAAATAACGATGTCAGTGGAACTTAATGATAGGGAGAAAACGGTTTTGAGAATTATTGGTGATGCCTGTGATAAGAAGGGACAGGATAACGTTAAGTTTGACGAAGTTTCTGATAGGCTTAGGATAGCCGGTATTAACGTAAATGACGTAATGGATATACTGTATAGGCTTGAGGACCTGGGCTTAGTTAAGCTTGAGATAATTGGTTACTCAACAATAATATACATCACTGATAAAGGCAGGGAGATCTACAAATCCCTATAACCACCATTACTAAGGCAATAAAAATTAAATCCCCAATGC
This sequence comes from Vulcanisaeta sp. UBA163, assembly GCA_002496475.1. Taxonomy (GTDB): domain Archaea; phylum Thermoproteota; class Thermoprotei; order Thermoproteales; family Thermocladiaceae; genus Vulcanisaeta. The sequence goes on from DAJV01000107.1 coordinate 13,292, forward strand.
CTTTAGTTTTAATCAAGGGTCTAATTATCATGTTTAGAAAGGACTTAGGTCCCCATTAATAAGCCCTATAAAACCGTAATCCAGAGACATGCTCGTGGTCTTTGAGGAGTTTCCAGGTCTATCTCCGAGAGGTTCAGGATATTTAAGAGTGCTTGGGACTGGGTTCAGCCATTACTTGATGAGCTGATGGAGAGGGGCTACGCCATTACCCCATTCCCATTGATAAAAAACGAGGGTTGAGACGAGGGGATTCTCACCACTTTACCTAGGCATGATTGAGGACGCAGTTATTATATATGATAAGGACGCATTCTTCGAGGAGGCGCTCATGAGGGTAATTAATAGGTTGAGGGAACTTGGGGCAACGAGGGTTTGGTTCAGTGATAAGGCCTGGTGCTAGTTTTTGAAGAGGGACTATAGGTTTGGGGGTGACCGAGATTGAATAACCTCGAGATGGCGAGGTCATACATAAACCAGGCCATGGAAGGGCTGAAGCATACAAGGAAAGCCCTGAACAGTGGTAATTACTCATACGTGGTTAGGCAGTGCTGGAAATAACCCCCAGGCGGTATAACGCTTTCCTCATCACCGTACATCGAAAAACCCCGCTCCTTCCTTGGGATTCTCGATATCAACGCCAACTCATCTATATACTCCTGAAACCACGTGGGTATTTACTTCGTTCCTTCCCGAGGACTGAGCCGACACCATGCCACTTAGGTGGTTCTATGCCAACCATCCTCAACGCGACCTTGAGTAGTAACTCAACGGCTTTACCAGGATTGATGTTGGGAGGACGCTTAGCGATGCCGAGAAGGTCCTATCATTAGTTAATAAGTTATTTGATGAGGTAGTTGGATTGTAGGGTGGGTTTTAAAGTTAGTGAAAAGTACTTAATGGCA
>DAJV01000107.1:14257-14776 GCA_002496475.1 Vulcanisaeta sp. UBA163
CTCCAGGGTTTCTCCAGTCTCCTTTAGTAGCATCTTTATTGGTGGGCATACACCGTATGTCTCCCAGTACTGCCTTAGGTATCTAACCACCTTCCAATGCCTATCTGTCATTTGTTGTACACCCTCGAGGTTTTTAGCCATCCACTCAGCAATCTTCTCATCCCAGATCTCCGGGTTTTGCAGGAAACAATCCTCGTCAAGCATCACCTTCTTTCCATTAACCTCGTACTCACCTGGACACGTGACTGGCATTTAATCACCCAGGACTGTAGGTATTACATGTTGTAAAAGGGTTGTTACACGTGGTATGTGAAATTTCATTAATTTTAATTACTAGGCGTCTTCCTTAACTTAACTCTAAATGCATCCCTTGGTATTCCCATTAACCTATGAAAAAGTCTTCTCGTCTCGCTAAGACCTAGATTGTAGGTGAACCTAATTAATGAGTTATCAATTAACACAGCCCTATCCCCAAGTGAACCTCTATCGGCTCCACCAAGGGCCCTCGTCCTTAGTATG
>DAJV01000131.1:0-6367 GCA_002496475.1 Vulcanisaeta sp. UBA163
GATATCCTATCACAGTCCTTATATTATTATTCACATACCCATATCCTGATGGATACTACTGTTGACAAAGTACTCAGGAAAAGGGGGATTACCATCAATGCAGATGCCTCGGTCAAGGATGCCATCAAATTAATGACTAGGAAGAATGCAGATTACTTAATAGTGGTTAGTAATGGTAGGGTTGTGGGTATCGTCACTGCCAATGATATAGTAAGAGCCATTGGTAAGGCAGGTAGTTTAAATGTAAGTGTTGCTCAATGTTGCTCGTATAATCAATTAGTCACTGTGAAGTTAAGTGATAGCATTTACAGGGCTGCCATGTTAATGAGTGAGTATGGCGTTAAACAATTGCTTGTCGTTGATAATGATGGTAATCCATGCGGTGTGTTAACGACTGATGACGTGATTTGTGAGGATAGGTTAATATCTAGGATGGCTGAACTGGCAATACCAAAGCCATCTGAGGAATACTATGGTGCTGACTAATTTTTAATAAATTGGCTTGAGGAATAGGCTAAAAATTATTTTATCTTCATCATTTCATAACCAATCTCCAGCGCCTTGATATTCTTATTAATCAAATCCTCGATCCCAACCTTCCTTCCGAGCAATGTCTCCTTGAAGTATCTAATAACCACTTGCCTTGCATGTTCTAGCATTAACCTACCCTTTAATGGCTCGGTATTGCCCAGGTAATTTATTGAGGCTCCCAGCATTATCGTTGATGCATAGGCATCACTGCCTATTTGCCTCGCACTCGCCACTATGCCTAATTTATAATGTCTCTTATTACCGCATGTCCCTTTGTCCTTATTAACATGTTCATCAATTACTATTAACCCATCATCCTTAACAAGCCCACAGTACTTATTATATGCCTGCTGCGTGAGCATTACTGCCAAGTCTATTCTCCTGACCTTTGGGTAATCTATTTCCTCATGACTGATTATTACGTCTGATAATGTGTCACCACCGCGGGTTTGGAATCCATACGATGGGCTGTAAACCACGTATAGACTTGGGTCCGCCTCCATGATTATTAATGCCAATAACCTGCCGGCCGTAATCACGCCTTGACCACCAAAACCCGCGAACCTAACCTCAAGCCTCATTCCCACCACTCCTGATAATCGTTATCGCATAGTCCGGGCAATAGAGCTCACAAATTCCACAATCAACGCACCTATCTACGTGCCTAGCCTCTGGTAAAAAGATACCGTAATCACCAATCACACTTGAGACCTCAAAGACCTTCGTTGGGCACTTATCCACGCATATATAACAACCCTTACATAAGTACTTATCCACATCTATCTTAACCACAATTGACCTACGCCTCATAGTTACCACCCTCCCTAGCCTTATTGACTATACTCCACATGATCTCCTCATACGTGGGCCTCTCATAATCCACAAACTTACCTATTGTAATCTTATCACCATAACTGGGTTTATCGGATACAACCGTTATTTTTAGATAATAATCCATTATCTTTGATGGCCTATCAATACCAATCACGTACCTACCCTGATAAACAGGGCATTGAGATAAACACTCAAGTAAGCCAAAACCCCGATGCAGGAGTAATTCCTTTATTGATTGAATACATTGTTTTGCCAATGGAACTACCCATCTTGCTACGTAAGTGGCACCAAGTGAAACGGCTAATTTACAGGCATCTAATGGAGGTTCTGGATTACCGTAGGGTGTCGTATGAGTAATTGCCTCCATAGGCGTTGTTGGTGCGACTTGCCCACCAGTCATTCCATAAAGCATGTTATTAACAAGGATTACCTTTATACCCACATTCCTTCTGATTGTATGAATTAAGTGATTGCCACCAATTGATAGTAAATCACCATCACCTGCAAAGACTACGACCTCGCTATCCGGCCTAACAAGCTTTACCCCAGTGGCGACTGATAATGCCCTACCATGCAACGCACGTATAATATTATACTTAAGCGGTACAGGTATATTACCCGAACACCCAATACCTGTTACTATGTATAGTTTAGAATCGTCAAACCCATCCTCACGTTTCAACTCATCAATCGCCCTAACGAAGTAACCAAGTATTATGCCGTTACCACAACCAGGACAAAATATAGTCCTCCTCTTACCCTGTGCATACTCACTTCGAAGATAATTCTGAATAAGGGGATTCATGAGAGAACACCCTTGACAATGCTGTATACCTCCTCTGGCATTGGCATTTCACCACCCAGCTTTGGTACGGACACCACGTTTAAGCCAAGCAACCTAAATTCATTGACTATGTAGCCAGAATTCATTTCAGGAACAACGACAGTACTCGCCCCCCTTACAGCATTTCTAATGGTATTTTCTGGGAATGGCCAGAGCGTTATAAGTCGTAAGAAACCAACCTTGTATCCATCTTGCCTAAGCATCTTAACCGCAGCTAATGCCGACCTTGCTGAGCATCCATAGGATGCTATGAAGACACTAGGTTCATCATCGAAGTACTTAACCTCAATCCTTGATATCTTATCCACATTATCCCTAATCTTCCTTATTAAGCGCCATAATGCCTTGGCCGAAAGCTCTGGGTCATTAGCCACATTATAACCCCTCTCATCATGTAACTGGCTCTCGAGTAGGAATCCCTCATCACCACGTGTTGGTGGTGTAGCATGAGGTAGCACCGGGTATTCACCAGGTCCTGGCACGTAGATCTTCTCCCATAAATGCGCAGTAATCTCCTCGGTAAGTAATATCACTGGCGTGCGGTACTGCTCGGATAAGTTAACAGCATCTATAGTTAAATAGAATAGTTCCTGGACATTGCCGGGACTCAGGACTATTATCTCGTAGGAACCATGAGAACCATACCTAGCTTGAAAAACGTCTTGCTGCGATGGCATTGTTGGTTGACCAGTCGACGGTCCACCCCTCTGAACATCAACAATTAATAGTGGTACCTCAGTATTAATGGCATGACCAATGCCCTCCTGCATTAGGGAAAAGCCTGGGCCGCTCGTTGCAACCATGGCCTTCCACTTAGCCACGGAGGCGCCTATGGCCATATTTATAGCCGCCAGCTCATCCTCGGTCTGTACAAAGATACCGCCAGCCCTAGGCAGTAGTTGTGCCATGTACTCGGCAACCTCCGTGGCTGGCGTTATTGGGTAACCGGCATAGAACCTAATGCCGGCGTAAATGGCGCCACGGACCAAGGCCTCACTACCCATCATTAAGGAATACTTCCCCACTCAATGGCACCCATATTATTATGATTAAAAATGATATTAAAATATTATATTACATCAATCATGAAGTACATGATAATACTTTTTAATGCCTATAAATAAGTTAATTTTGCAATGATCCTCGATATATACACGGACGTGCTTGGGTATCTTTTCTGGATACTTCTCTTCATAGCAATGTTATCGCCATGGCTATCAATGCGATCACTACAACGCACCAGGTTGAGACTTATAGAGTTGATGGAGTATAAGTACGGATCCAGGGTAATAACCATGATACATAGGCAGGAGAAGATCGGGTTACTTGGTGTTCCGATTTATCGATATATAGATATTGAGGATTCAGAGGCCATTATAAGGGCCATTAGGACGACCCCACCCAACATGCCTATAATGCTTATTCTACACACCCCTGGAGGGCTCGTGCTTGCAGCCTCACAAATAGCCAAGGCCCTCAAGGCGCACCCAGCCAAGAAGGTTGTGGTGGTGCCTCACTATGCCATGAGTGGAGGTACATTAATTGCCCTGGCAGCTGATGAAATAATAATGGATCCAAACGCCGTACTTGGTCCACTGGATCCACAACTAGGCGGACCCGGCGGTGCCTACTTACCTGCTCCATCCATACTCAAGGCGGTTGAGATTAAGGGTAAGGATAAGGTTGATGATCAGACGCTGATACTCGCTGACATGGCTGAGAAGGCGATTAATCAGGTTAGGGACTTAGTTATTGAATTGATTAAGGATAAGGTCGGTGAGGAGGAGGCCAAGTATATAGCCGATAAATTGGTTGGTGGTTATTACACTCATGATTACCCAATAACAGTGGAGCAATTGAGGGGTATGGGGCTTAAGGTCTCGACTGATGTGCCACCGGAGGTTTACGAACTAATGATGTTATATCCACAGGCCAGGACCAACAGGCCGGGAATCGAATACTTACCGTATCCTACAGTACCAAGGCCAGTAACAAGAGAGACAAGAAGTGAAGTCCCTTCATGAATTACTAATGGAAAACAAAACACAATGCTTTTTAGTTAAAATTCATCAATTACATCATTACGATCTTGATCTCCTTATTACTAACATTATTATTACTATCAGTATCACGACCACTATGATTACTGCTATTAATAACATGCCTTGACTGCCTGAAACTTCACTTGACTCTGGCGCCGGTAATGTTATGTTCAATTGATTAGTGAAGTTCTCACTTGTTAAGTAGAGGTATATGTCCTAAACACGGTTGTCTTGCCTACCGTAGCATTAATAGTAATATCAACCATATCCTCCTTACCTGGTAATGGTGGCGGCGGTTACGGTATTTCCGCAATTCCCTCATTATTTGTTATAGTAGTGCCATATGCATGTATCATTTGCGTTATGCATGATTACGCAAACTCCATATAAGTAATTGAGGCATTGTATAAGGGGCCCACGCCCTGGACTGCCGCATTTACCTGCATGGTGTTTTGCAATGCCAGCAACGTTATTGCTGTTATGACGATTACTATTAGTATTAATATAACCACGTATTTAGTGAATTTATACCAGTTGATCACGAATATGGAACAATGATCCTGGTGCATATAAAGTATTGCGTCATGTGCCATAGCATCCGTAAACTACCTGCAAGTATTATGCTCCCTGATTACTCTATTAAATAATTCATGATCCCTAGTGGCCATGTCCATGAGCTCACCCTTTAGGATTTTCCTTGATGTTTGCCCACCATGAACTCTATACTTAGTTAGGACAATTGGTTCATGAAGTATGACGTAGCATTGACTTAGTACCAGTATAAAAAATAGGGCATCCGAATATAGGTTAATACCTTCAATGAGGCCAAGCCTACNNCCTACTTACTAATGCGTCCTTAATAGCCGACAGGCTCGAAGTGTTGTAGAATAATGACCAATAATCAGCATGCAACCAATCATCAATCTTGGAACGCATGTACAGGTTAACACTATTTTTAATAATGACTCTCCTATTGAGGATCATCGAGCAGTAATAGGCAGGTAAATCATTGCAATGTAACTCATTACCGTTAGTATTAATGAATTGAAACAGGTTATGATAAAGACCAAGCCCAGTGAATCTACTGAACACCTCCTCTACATGACTAAGCTTGTTTTGTAACCACTCATCATCGTCATCAAGAAATGCAATAACATCACCACTCGACTCCCTAATGCCCCTGGCCCACATTGGACCCACCCTAGTGCCTACATGGTGAATTACAAAACCGTATGGATTAACCAACTCCTTAATCTCCCTATCGCCATATGCCATAACAACAACTAATTCACTAGGTCTCCTAGATTGGTTAATCACTGAGGAAATGGCGTATCTAAGCAATGGCGCCCTAGACCTCGTGGTGCTGATAATTAATGCCGTTATTTCCATGCGAAGGGTTTCCCTTGTTAAGGGTTTTAATGATTACCGCAGTCAATTCTTCATAAGTCATTTTACCCATAGGTTAGCTAGATCTAATCAAGAACCTTAAGTGCCAGTACGGTAATTCCTAAAAACAATACTAATTCTAAGTTAATACGTGGAAATATCATTTCCCAGAAACTTCAGGTTTGGTTGGTCCCAGGCTGGTTTTCAACATGAAATGGGTATTAAGGGTGATGAGGACCCGAACAGTGATTGGTGGGTTTGGGTTCACGATAGGGATAACATAGCGTCTGGACTCGTTAGTGGTGACCTACCAGAGAATGGGCCGGGCTACTGGAGCTTATACAGGACCTTTCATGATAATGCCGTTAAAATGGGTCTCGACATCGCTAGGGTTAATATTGAGTGGTCCAGGGTATTCCCAAGGCCAATGCCTGAACCACCCAGTGGTATTGTCGAGGTTGTTGGTGATGGGGTCGTTAGGATCGATGTTAATGAGGTGGATTTAATGAGACTTGATGAGGTGGTTAATAAGGCGGCTGTTGAACATTATAGGGCCATCTTCAATGACCTGAGGAATAGGAACATATTCCTCATACTGAACCTATACCACTGGCCGCTGCCAATATGGATTCATGACCCAATAAGGGTTAGGAAAGGCGACCTCTCCGGGCCCACGGGCTGGCTCGACGTTAAGACTGTGATTAACTTCGCGAGGTTTGCAGCTTATGTG
>DAJV01000131.1:6436-7276 GCA_002496475.1 Vulcanisaeta sp. UBA163
GTATTTAAATCCCGAGTTTGCGAGAAAGGCCCTGATTAATTTAATACAAGCACATGCAAGGGCCTATGACGCGATTAAGGCAATTAGTGGAAAACCCGTTGGTTTGATTTACGCAAATACTGCTTATACACCATTAACGGAGAAGGATGCTAGGGCCGTGGAGTTGGCGGAGCAGGATACCAGGTGGTCATTCTTTGACGCAATAATCCATGGGAACCTATATGGCGAGGCTAGGGAGGATCTTAGGAATAGACTTGATTGGATTGGCGTTAATTACNNTGGTCGGCGATAACTCGTACTCCGTGGTCCCCGGTTACGGCCATGCCTGCGGGAGGAACTCAGTCAGTCCCGACAACAGGCCCTGTAGCGACTTCGGTTGGGAGTTTTACCCTGAGGGCTTGTATGACGTATTGATGAAGTATTGGAATAAATACCACTTACCCATTTACGTTACTGAGAACGGGATTGCGGATTCAGCGGATTACTTGAGGCCGTATTACCTAGTGAGCCACATATACCAGGTGAATAGGGTCCTTAGTGATGGGGGTGATGTTAGGGGTTACCTGCATTGGTCGTTGACTGATAATTATGAGTGGGCCTCAGGCTTCAGCATGAGATTTGGACTACTCTATGTTAACTACAGCACCAAGAGGCAGTACTGGAGGCCGTCAGCTTACATCTACCGGGAGATAGCTTGGAATAAGACAATACCCGACGAATTAATGCACCTAAACATGGTACCGCCAATAAAGCCATTGATGAAATAGCACTAGAACGGCATTACAGCATTAGCGCCCGCCCTTCCTGCAACCTCGTCCTGCCTCCTATCCAGTTAAAAGG
>DAJV01000051.1 GCA_002496475.1 Vulcanisaeta sp. UBA163
ATACCCAACAATAAGGATATCGAAGAGCCCAGGCAGGGTACTATGGCCAATACTAGGCACGATGGGCCTCATAGCCCTAGTACTATTCATAGGGCACGCATACTTGGGTCTAGGCCCAGGCGGTATGGAAAGGATGATAGTATACCCAGACCTAATATGGGCCATAGCCCTATCGGCAGAACTAATGAACTGCCCACGCCCGTCACGAAAAACTTAAAACCCTACAGGAAACAGTAAACCAGCCCCGGTAGCTCAGCCTGGTAGAGCGCTCGCTTGGTAAGGTTAAACCCAGAAAGCGAGAGGTCCCGGGTTCGAATCCCGGCCGGGGCTCCATTGGTTTTTCTCTTTCTATTAAACATTAATTTTTTATACTCCTCCTGGTGTTTAGTTTTATAATGAATGGACAGGGGCTGAAGCAGAGACGCGGTGCGCCGGGTTATAGGGTCACTAAGTTGCCGTATAGGGTTAGGGTTTATCTTAATAATCAGGTTTTAATTCCCGCGAACCTAGTTAGGGTTTTGGGTATTTCTGGGCTTAAGTATGTTGTTATCACGATATTGTACAACGGAGTCTCAATTACGGTTAAGGGCGTTAAGTTACTCAGGACTAGGCACACTGATTCTAGGCAGTTTACGATTCCTAGGAAGGTTAGGGAGACCTACGGTATTAGGCCTGGCGATGAAATTGAGATAATGGACATAAAACCCTTCAGGGTTTAGGCCTGATTTGTGCTTTTAGTTGCAGAGTGGACCGTTTATTGTTAATTGTCTAATGACCACTGTCGTGTTTATGATGTAATTGGCATATATCGTTATGAAAACGTCCTCGTAATACTTATTATATATGGTAATTAATACTTGGTTATTGCCCGTTGTTAGGTCTATTGTGCGTCCATTGATTTGCAGGTACGCCAACGTGGCATTTAATTGCCTTAGGTATTCAGGGCCTGTCCACAAGTAAGTTATTGTCATGTTGTATTGCCCTGGTGGTAATGTTGCATTTATTGTGAACCAAGTCCCGGGCGGCTCGCTTGGTGTATGGGTTATTTCCCCATTTATTACTTGCCCATTGATTATGGAGGTCGTGCTCGGTGTTATGTTAAGGGTGATTGGTTCACATATTATTGGTTTGCCCGTGTAATTCGCCTTTAGGACGAGTAGTGAATTACCAATGGCAATGTATGTGCCGTATCCTTCCTGTAGTGCGGTGTTCACGTACTCATTGTATGGCGTACCCCGCCAAGTGAACCACGGGCTGTTCGGTTGGGCCACTATGTATTCTGGTTTTAACCATGGGTACCACTGCGTGTAGGCATTTATGTCATTTGAGAATGGTGGATATAGGTTGTTCTGAACAAGCACTGTTGCATTGCTGGGTATCAATCTTAGTGCATTCCATATTTCGTGGTCGGTCTCCGTTAGTTGATATTGGAAGTGTATGAGGGGGTCTACACCCAGGAATACAACCAGGGTAGATATGAGTATTATCATCATTAATCTCTTCATTTGTTCAGTGGGGATTTTCGATAATGCCATCAGTGATGCCATGATTATGAAGGGTATTGAGAAGGAGCTGTATTGGAAGAATGGGCTGTAGTAAATCACGTCACTTGTTAGGAAAGAGGCTAAGGGCCATGCAAGTGATGGGAGGATCAATGGGTCTAGGAAGGCTGTGAAGGCGGTTGGTGCATAGAGCTCTAGGAAGTATAGGAACTTCTCCGTGCCGTAAACCGAGTATAGCTTCGGTATTAACAATGGGTCCTTAATAACCGAGACCAATATGCCGAAGCTGGATGAGGCGTACTGCTCGGGTAATCCGGATAATGGTGACGTTGTGGTGGGACCCGCTGGGTTGAGTATGGTCTTTATCCATAAAGCCAACAGTAGCATTACGATTGATATGGCTATTGTAATAAATCCATGTATTAATTCACGCCTCCTCTTCACGTTAATTAGTGCATAATAAAGACCAAGGAGCATGAGAAGTATTGGCGTGAATTCAATCGTACCCAGGGCAAGTAGTAATACTGGGTAGTAAATCCTCCATTTCCTCGTGATTAATAGGTACGTTGTGTATAGTGCCAGGGGCATGAATATGGTCTCCATGTGGAAGTCGAAGGAATTCGCACCCTGCACCAGTGGGTTAAGCAGGTAAATAATTGCAAAAAAGGCACCAAGTTGCTCCTTACCCAAGTGCCTGCCAAGCCAGTAAATTGGTAGTGCACCCAGGGCGACAATCACGGTCTGCGCCACAAGTAAAGTAATTGGACTTGGGTATACGGCGTATATCGGTAGGAATAGAAATAGTGTCGGTGAGAAATGAATATCCAGAAAACTGTAGCCTATTGGGCCGGGCCTAGGTATTATTGCAATGTCAACGCTCTCATAAAGCAATTTATGGTAATAGAGTGTTGAAGCCATGGCTTGAGTGAATATGCCGAGGTCAGCGGCATGGGTATGGAAGGTGAAGTACTTCAACAACGTGTATTGTGTTATTACGACTATGTATGCTACAATACCCAAGTAAACCACTAAGCCATTAATACTTGGTTTCTTCATAAGCAAAGAGGAAAAAGCACCTTAAATTATAAGTAATTACCTCATGAAATCAAGTATTGAGGTACCACCACTCCCTTCCCGCTTAACCTCCTGGCAATTAATACTTATTGACTTTAGACCATCATTACCAACCTCCATTACTACTGGCTTCCAGATATTAGTAAAGGCAGCATTGACAATATATGAGTTACCAGCCCTTACGCACCTCACTATTGAGTTGTGCGCATGACCGTGTATCGCAATGACGTTATTGCTGAAGATCACGTTTTCCAAGTCCCTAACCCCAAGGCTCGGCCAGATCCTTGGATCTTCACCCTGGAGCGTCTTGAAGGTTGGCGCGTAATGCATTAGAAGGATTGTTAATTCCCTTGATGAACCTATAGTCCTCCTAAGCCACTCAACCCTGTGCCTGTAGGTCTCAGTAATACGTGGTATATTCCTTAATTGCCACGTTGTTGGTCTCTCCAGCGAACCCTTCGAACCAATTATCCTGAGGGATATGCCGTTTATAGTCACCTTGATAACCTCATCATCAAGCCATCTAATCACGTCAAGTTCCTTAACCCTTGGCATTACCTCATCGTAATCCTCATTGCCTTGTACTGCGATTATAGTATCACTCAGTTTCTTCAGTTCGTTTATTAGTATTTTCAATCCATCAATTTTCCCCCTCTCCATTAAGTCGCCGGCTATGAGTACAGCATCAAACTCACCTAAATCCCTAATGGACTCTCTAAATCTAGGGAAGTACTTCGGCGAGTGTATGTCTGCGGTTATCAATATCTTGGCAATCATTTAATTCAATGGTAAAACATATTATTAAATTACTTTGTTATTTATCTTAGATGAAGGATAGGCTTGAATTACGTAATTGCGATCCAATTAACGACATGGAATTAATAATTGAACTGGAGAAGGAAATATTCAAGCCTAGTGAGCAGTATACCCTAGGTTTCATTAATTGGTTATGCAGGAACTGCGCCAATTATTCATACATAGCCTTCATGGATAATAAACCAGCGGGTTACATAATATCATGCATAGAGGATCTCAGCAGAGGGCACGTAATATCAGTTGGGGTCCTAAGGGATTACAGGAAGAGGGGTATTGGCGAAGCATTAATGCGTAGGTCAATATGTTCAATGGCTGTGGGGGGCATTAACCACGTGATCCTCGAGGTCAGGGTGTCAAACACACCAGCCATAACACTATACAAGAAGCTTGGTTTTGAAGTACGCAACATATTGAGGAGCTACTATAATGATGGTGAGGATGCATACCTAATGATGCTTGAGGATGGGAAATTTGAGGAACTAATACGCAACTACTGCTCAGTAACCAAACAACCTCCTTAAGTACCTTTGATTCCATTCATCCTTTCGTATTGTGTAATCCCTCTTTGGTTCAGGGTCCTTACTGGGCTTTGGCGGTTGTTGTGTGTAGTCAAAGCCAAACCGAGCACTAATGGTCTCCAGCCTGCCCTCAATATTGCCAACGTATGCCCAACCAACGAATGCGTACTGCACGGAAACCCCATCGCTACTGCCCAAGTCCTCGAGTAACCTATTAACGGCAAATAGGGCACTCTCAAAGGCTATCTCCTGATTCTTCGGGTACGGAAGTTTAGCCGCATCACCAACCGCCAGCACATCATCAAACCTGGGACTCCTCAGATCGGTTGGGGACCTAACATCAACCCAGTCATTGCCTAGGCCGGCATCCCTTATGAATGACGGAACCCTATTGGGTTCAAGCATTGCCAATAAGTCATACCTATACCTCTCGCCACTCCTCGTAACGACCTCCCCATCACCCACCTCAGTAATTTCCTGATTCGTAACTAACTCAATACTTGCCTTGTCATAGATCGCCTTAACCACGTCGGCTATGATAGGCGGCTGAGTCTTGTCATTGGCATCTATGTGCACTATCCTAACCTTATCCCTAACACCCCTGTACTTGAGGATTGTGTGAATGAGTAATGCTGTCTCCGTTGGGGCTGGGGCGCACCTATAGGGCGCCTTTGGCGCATACACGATCACAGTACCCTCATTCATACTCCACACCCTATTCTTGAGCACGTGCACCCTACCTAGGTCGTAAACATTGGCATTCCTATACCAGTACTTATCATAGCCAATTATTGACGATCCGTCAAAAACAACGCCAGGCGCCAGAACTAGGTAGTCATAG
>DAJV01000041.1 GCA_002496475.1 Vulcanisaeta sp. UBA163
GCATCGGGAGTACCGGTGATTGCATGGGATAGGCCTGACGCAAGAAGGGAGCACATACTAGAGTCAGGGGCGGGAATGCTCATAAGTAATGAGGAGGAATTATTAGCAGCGGTTGATCAAATACTCAAAAACTACGATGAGTACTCTAGAAAGGCGGTGGAATATGCGAAGAAGTTCGATTGGAACGTCGTAGCTGGGCAGTATCTCGAAGTTTATAAAAGGGTCCTCAATGCATAGCCAGGCGATGAATAGTGGGGAGGTTAAACGTATTGCCTTAGTCGTATTAAGTTTCGTAATAGTCCTGCTATCGGCGGCTTCGTTACGAACCATGGCCATTAATGTGGTTACCCAAAGCCCATTCTTCCTATACGGAAACGTGACCTACATCGTGTCATTAATTATAGCACTAATCATAGTGGTGGAAATGAGGATGGATAGGTACGTGGTCATACCATTGATGGCCCTATGGACGTTGGTCCTGCTGGCGCCATACATGATGTACATGGGTTCGTTACCCATATATAACGACCAACTGGGTTTCGTGAGCGAAGCAATAAGTGGGGTCTTATACGGGCATGTGGAGCCAGTGCAGGGAGAGCCGTCATCACTTGGGCATGCCTACCTAACGTCAATCCTGACAATAGCAATGGGCATTAAACAAATAATACTTGGCCCAATAATCGTTCAATTACTATTACCCTTCGCATACGTAATACCACTGCTAACACTACCATATGGAAATACTAAGGAATTAACCTTGGTAATGCTCACCATCCTCGGGGCAATGCTTAATCCAATACTTTATGGAAGAACGCCATTTGCCTGGGTATTCCTAATAGTATTCATGGTATTCCTTTATAATAAATTAAGTAGGCACAGGAATAACCATGTCCTTAGTCTCGGCGATATTGCCGTACTGTTGATAATCTACGTTGCCTACGCCATTTCAGACCCAACATCACTCACGATACCAATAATACTCATAGCAACATCAGTATTCATAAAGGAATTTCGCTCGCTCGCCATAATTACGATGGTCCTATGGTTCGCAATACACCTGGTAATATACGTATCAGGAAGCATGAGCTCATTTATAGGCCAATTACTGGCCATGATAGAATCACCGACAAACCCAGTACCATCCCTAATTGTACCGGCCATAAACCCAGTAATGAAGCTTTATGACTACGTTAGGGAGTTCACGGTAGGCGCAACATACCTAATTGGGTTACTGGCATCGCTACCACTGCTGGCAAACGTGTTTAAGAGGGGGTTGCGCACTGTCAATAATGACTTACCATGGGTCACATTATATGCGCTCTTCGTAGCCATGCAGGCGGTGGCGCTCGTAATGAGTAGGTGGGGCATGGTCCCATACTCAATATTCGTAATATCAATGCTACCCATACTGGTCCTGGGATCCATTAGGCGCAGTAAACCGCTCCAAGTACTGGTGCTTGCCTTAGCCGTAATACTAATTGTACTATCGCCCGTGGTTAAATGGGGCTTCTCGGCAATAGCATTCCCAACAACAAATGACCTATATGAAGCGTCATTCATAACAAGCCACATAGGGGACGCGGAGATCTGCGTCTCTGGATCACATGAACTACTCTGGTTCTACTTCTGGTCACACAACGTGAATGCACCGATTAACTACCTAAACCTAACATTCACGCCAAACCAGGCAAAGGCGTGCAGCGTCACGGCAATATTCTACAGATCACTCAACACCTACAGGCTAGACGTAACCATTGAATACCTAAATAATGAAATTAACGCCATGAATGCGGCATTCAACATCATCTATAAGGACGGTTTGTGGACTGTATGGTCAAAGTAGCCTATGTGGTGAATAACGCACCTCACGTGGGCCACTGGACCTGGGTAATGATACTAAGGCGGTTATTTAACAATGACTTTTACCTAGTGAGCCTAAATAGGCCAAAGCCCATGATCAATGGCATAGTAATAACGGAGGGGGTAAGACCTACGCTTTACGGGTTAATGATGAAGCCATTAAACAAGTGCTTGGCGGCAATAGCCCTATCGCCATCAATAATGAGCAACCATATAAACAAGCTATACTCAGAAGTGGACGTAGGCATTGCTGTATCAAGTATTGTTGAGGGCCTAATGGCAAGCAGGAGGAAAGTAATAATCTACCCAAGACCACCAGAACTAGAGCACCTACTTAGAATGAGCGTAAATGTTGACGATAGGAAGCCCTGGATATGCTACTCAGGCCCATTAATACCCATAAAGGGAATACACTTAATACCCGAAGTGGCGAAGTACGTAGTCAAGTATACTAGGGAAACCAAGTTCATAATAATTGGTGATGGCGCAAGGGACCTAATAACGAGAAGGGCGAGGAAATACGGAATAAAAGACTCAATAACCATCACCGGTTACATACCCAGGGCAGAAGTATTTAAATTACTAAGGAGGTGCAGCATTTACATGCAATTATCACTATTTGATGCATTCCCCATAGCTGTTATTGAGGCCATGGCGCTGGGTTGCGTACCTGTGGTCACTAAATACGTGGGGAGTAGGGACATGGTGATTAAGGTAAGCAAGAATCTAATTCATGAATACGACCCGGAGAGGATAGCGCAGGGCATGGTTGAAATATTATCTAATAAGGATTTACTCAGGGAGTTATCACCTGCGTCTAGGCAGGTAGTAGGTGAAGAACTATCAGTGAGGAGGGTGGAGGAACGCATTATTAAGGTGCTGGAGGAATGCATAGGATAGGTATTTTACTAAGGACGGGGAATCTTAGCCATATAAAGATAGCCAGGGCGTTGAGCAGGGAGTTCAATGCGCCTGTGATTAAGGACATTAACGATTATTATGATGTAATTATTGCCATAGACTCAACATCGAGTTGCATAAAGCCGTTGGCAATGGCTAAATTAAGGGGCGCCTTAACATCAGCATTTATACATGATATTAGGTCCATAAGCCATACACAGGTTGTTGCATTAGATGCTAGGGTAAACCCGTTGATTCAACGGTTGAAGAGGATTATA
>DAJV01000056.1 GCA_002496475.1 Vulcanisaeta sp. UBA163
CCTGGGCGCAGTTGAGGTTGAGGGCTACGGAGTCATAAACTCCTTCGAATTGGTATCGCAGTTGTACAACTTCTGTAGGTTGAATGGTGTTGACTTTGCCCTGGGTACTGACGTTACCGAAGCTAGGGTGCTGGACGATGAAATTGCCCTAATTACGAGCAGGGGCGTGTATAAGGCTCGATACGTAATTAATGCGGCAGGGCTATACTCAGCCGATATTGCGAGGTTATTTGGCGATGAGTATAGGCTTGAGTTTGGTAAGGGTGCCATGCTCGTGTTTTGGGGTGAACAGGTGAGAAATATCGTAGCGCCACTCCAATTAATACCGAACCCAAAGACCAAGGGTGGTGCTATAATACCCACGGTATTCGGCACGACAATATGGGGACCAAGTCTATCACTTAGTGATAGGGATGATAGGTCTGTTAATGAGGATGATGTTAAAGTCTTGATCGGAAAGTTCGGCGGCTTATTGAGGAATAAGGATTTTACGCCAATAAGGGCCTACGCGGGTGTCAGGCCTATACCTGAGGGTGATGACTTCATAATAACATATAGCAAGTCGACTAAGCGTGTAATACACCTAGTGGGTATCGAGTCGCCTGGATTAACATCAGCACCAGCAATAGCCAAGATGGTCGTGGACATGCTTAGAAATGCCGGCGCCACGCTCATGCCTAAGGACACTATTAAGGAGGTTGATCCCATGGTTATGAGTAAGGACATAATTAGGGAGGGAGGGGTGATTAATGATGACCAGGGTGAGGTCGTATGCCCATGCATGGGCGTTACTAGGGCCGACATTCGTGAGGCAATTAGGCGTGGT
Organism: Vulcanisaeta sp. UBA163; assembly: GCA_002496475.1. Taxonomy (GTDB): domain Archaea; phylum Thermoproteota; class Thermoprotei; order Thermoproteales; family Thermocladiaceae; genus Vulcanisaeta. The sequence continues at coordinate 827 of DAJV01000056.1, forward strand.
GCTAGGACGCTAGACGGAGTCATTTTCAGGACAGGGTTGGGCATGGGTATTTGCCAGGGCATGTGTCTCGGTAGGGCGATTAAGGTCATCTCCGAGGAGCTTGGTATTGACCCTGTGGAATTAACGAAGTCTGGTGGTAATTCGTGGTTGGTTACACGGTAATTGGCGCTGGGTTAGCGGGGCTCTCACTGGCTATGGAGCTGCATAGGTTAGGTGCTGAGGTGGAGGTTGTTGAATACAGGGATTATGTTGGTGGTATACACGTATTAACACCTGAGGTTAGGAGCATCATTAATGACCTACTTAATCACGTCACTGTTCGGCTAAACACAGCCGCAGTTAGGATAGGTAATGAAGTATATACAGTATGGAGAGGTGGTTATAGAAGGCTCGGTAATAATACAATCATTGCCACGGGATTTAGGGTAATGACCATGCCAGAGCTAGGTATCTATGGCGATAGGCCTGCGGGCATTTACCCTCATCACGCGGTGTTGGACATCCTATATTACAATTTATTACCTGGCAAGAACGTAGTAATTTATGGAAATAATCCATACGCATTATCATTAGCAAGGGAATTGGTAAAACGCGGCGCCGTTGTAAAGATAATATCGCCAACAGGGTTAAATGCCGAAGATCTCCGTGGATATGCCGATATCATTATCGGCAGGGTCAAGTATGTTAAGGGCCGTGGCAGGGTTGAGAAGGTCTTAGTGAATGGTGAGTGGATTACTACGGATACGCTGGTGATATCCATGTTTAAGCCCTTTAACCCATTCCCCGGTTTCAAGGCAGTTGGGCAAGCGGTCATTGAAACGTATGACCCAAACATTGTTATTGAGAGCAGTAGAATAATGGCTAGAGAGTTAACAAACGAGTCTGGCGAGTTCTTGATGATAGATTCAGATTTGCCTATTTACCCAGGTAATAGGGTTAGTAGGGATTTGCGTAGGGTAATAATTCTCTGTAGTGGTGGATGTAGAGTCATGGTTAATGATAAGGAATATGTAATTAATGGCGGTGCTTCGATCATAGAATTACCGGACGTTGATAGGGTAAGTATTAAGAGGGTGGTTTCATGAGCCTTGGAGTTATTGATGTTGGCACCACGAACATCAAGCTCATAATATATGATGAGGAGCTTAATCAGAGGTATTCAGAGACCGTGAACATACCAATGACGTTCCCTGACAATTACCGCGTCGAGCAGGATGCGAATGCGCTTAGGTCCGCATTTAATCACCTAATTAACGCGGCTAGGGATAAGGGCGTTAAATACCTCGGAATTTCCACGTATAGGGCATCAATACTTGCGTGGGATAGGGCGGGTAATCCCCTCATAAACATAATTACGTGGTTAGATAAGAGGGGCTTAGAAATTGTTAATAAATTTCCATACTCAATCATGAGGCATTTACCGCTATTAAGCAGCGTCTTAATACCCACATCACCCATTGTACAGATACTTTGGCTACTAAGGAATAGGCAGGACATAATTAAACGTGTGAGAAGGGGTGAGGCGTTCATCGGCACGTTAAGTTCGTACCTGGCATACCTCGTTAGTAATAATTATGTTAATGATGCAAGTAATGAGGCATTGACTGGGCTATGGCATCCAGGTAATTTCAGAAGGATTGACATGGTTTACGAATTACTCGGGATACCTAGGGAGATAGGGCCTGACGTTGTTGACAACATTAACGAGTTTGGGGAGGTTAATGGAATCATTATTGGCGCCTTAATCGCCGATCAGCAGGCGGCGATGGTCGGCGAGGGCTGCCTAAGCATTGGTTGTGGTAAGGTTACGAATGGTACAGGCTCATTCGTAGACGCGGTCATCGATAGATTTAGGCTCGTTGGCGGTGGCTTATTACCACTCCTCATACTTAAGTATAGGGGCAATGCGTTTTATGGAGTTGAGGGTTTCCTACCCGCGACTGGTTCAGTAATTGATTGGTTGGTCAAGCTTGGATTATTATCCTCACCACAGGAGCTAGACGGCTTAATTAATGTTAATACCCAGGGCATAGTGGTTATACCGGCGTTAGCCGGCGTTAACGTACCGCCGAGGCCATGCGCCAGGGGCTTTATTGATGGCCTAACGCTCAATACCACAAGGGAGTCCTTCGTGAGGGCTACCATCGAGGGTATTGTTCAATTGATAGGCCTTATCTTCGATAGAATTAAGGCTTACTCAAGGGTTAGTATTGTCAGGGTCGACGGTGGTTTATCAAGGAGCATATTATTCCTTAAGTTATTGGCTACGGTATTGAACACCGTCGTTGAGAGGCAGAGGGATGTGGAGGCAACGGCCAGGGGCGTTGCGGCATTACTGAAGGTGTTTAGGGGCGATTGGTCATTAAATGATATTATTAGGGGTATTCACGTAAATATTGAGTTACGTATTAATCCTGGTGAGGAGAAATTATCATTAAGTAGGGATGCTGTTATGAAAATCATCAAGGGGATGAGATGCGAGACGTGATTAGTAAGTTAATCAACGCCCTTGGACCTGGCAAGGTAATAACAAGTACTGACGTGTTAAGGAAGTATTCTAGGGATTTTTGGCCATTACTGATGATGCGTGAGCAGGTATTTAATGAGGAATTACCGAGACCCCTCGCCGTAATTATTCCCAGCAATGTTGATGATGTATCGACAGCCCTAAGAATCATTAATGAGGGTAATGATGCAGTACCTGTGGTTATTTATGGCGGTGGCTCTAGCGTAACTGGTGCGTCATACGGCGCTGGGTCAATAATTATTGACATGTCGAGGCTAAACAGGATAATTAGTATCGACACGCGCGATCTATTAATAACTGTCGAGGCAGGTGCTAGGTTGAGGGATGTTGAGGATAAGTTAAATGAGGCGGGCTATAGCCTTCGGCATATTCCTCAATCATTCAATTACGCAACTATTGGCGGCTTAATAGCAACAATGAGTTCAGGCCAGTATAGCACGTTGTACGGTAATGTAGAGGATATCGTGATAAACCTGGAGGTCGTACTACCCAATGGAGAAGTGACCTGGTTAAGGAGTAATAATGTTCCACGCGCATCCACAGGACCGTCACTTAAGTATTTATTCATTGGTTCGGAGGGCATGCTCGGTGTGATTACGAAGGCTGTGCTTAGGATCGTACCATTACCAACATCAATCATCTATGGCACGTACGAGTTCAGTTCATTCGAGCAAGGTATCGAGGCGCTTAGGGAATTAATGGTTAAGAGGGTCACCCCAGCCGTTGCCAGGCTGTACGATGGCAATGAATCAGCACTCAGGTTTGGTGTTAATAAGCCATTACTAATAATTAGCTTTGAGGGTTATTACGACGACCTAGTGCAGGTCCTATGGAGAAGGGCTGATGAGATTATTAAGGGCTATGGTGGGGAATACGTGGGGAGTAAGTACTTTGAGGATTGGTTAAGGACGAGATTTAATGTTGAGGAGGAGATAGAGGCTGTTAAGAAGTATGGGTTGTGGTTTGATACAATAGAGGTATCGGCCACGTGGTCTAGGATTAATCAATTATATAGGGACTTCAGGGAAACCCTACTTAGGGTTGATGGGGTTGTGGGCGTCATGGCTCACGTATCGCATTTATACATCAATGGCGCATGCATATACTTCACAGTACTATTTAAGCCCAATGTAAATACCTACTGGGAGTTATGGAGTAGGGCCATGGAGACGGCATTAAGGGATGGTGGGTCCATAAGCCATCACCACGGTATCGGAATTTTAAGATCAAGGTGGTTAAGGCATGAACTCGGAAATGCGCTCAGTATATTAAGGGCTGTAAAAACGGCGTTGGATAGTAAGGGGGTATTGAATACGAAGAGCGGTATGTTTTTCCCCGATTAGGCAATACTGATTTCGATGGCAAGGATTTAAAATAATAATGACCTAGGTATAGGTAGCTAAGGTTGCCAGGAATTATCGGGTCGCAATACCCGCGGGCATTAGGTAGAGACTTGGTAATGTATTACTCGTTTATGTTGAG
>DAJV01000067.1 GCA_002496475.1 Vulcanisaeta sp. UBA163
ACGAAACACCCAAAATCACGACAACAGCAACAATAGGCCCAACAACACTCGCAATCAATGTAGCATCCATTCCAATCAGTACATAGTGATTGGTCCTTGATTAAAAACCTTACCTAGGGCGTTACTGTCCCTGCTGGGCCTGTTGTGTTTCCTGCTGTGGCTGCGCCATTAACCTCTTTAGTATTGGGCTTGTTATGGCGTAGGTCACCTTGTCCTCAAGGCCCCTCGGCACTAGGTAACCCGGTGATTTGACTGTCCTGCCATCAACGGCAATATGCCCGTGAGTCACCAACTGCCTCGCCTCATAAATAGTCCTGGCCAAGCCCCTCCTATAAACAATGGATTGCAACCTCCTATCCAGTATTGCCCTAACGTCGAGCGATAGCACGGCATCAAGTGGTATTTCCTGCTCGGGAATGAAACCGGCCCTAAATAACCTAGCCTTAAACTCCGTCTCAAGTTTAGCCCTTTGTTCGGTTGACATTGAGAGTAATGACCTGGCCCTATGCTTTATCTCCCTGAGTAATGACTTCGAAAGCCAAAGCTCCCTCTTATTCCTAAGGCCATACTCACCAATGAGCCTAAGCTCCTCCTCAAGCAACTGCCTATTCCAAAGCCTCCTTGGTTTGCCACCAGTGTACTTCTTCCTCGGCTTCCTTGGATCGCCCATTCACCGACATACTTACAGAACCCTTTTTAAATTTGAGGTTCCCAGCAATCACGTAATGCGGGCTATAATGGTGAGTGGGTTGAGGAGGGGTTTCGGAGGCAAGGAGGTGTTGAGGGGTGTTGACATTGACGTTGATTATGGCGTGATAGCCACATTACTGGGCCCTAATGGCGCCGGTAAGACCACGCTTATTAGGATATTAACCACGGAGTTAATGCCACACGGTGGTGAGGCCTACATTGCAGGCTTCGACGTTGTTAGGCAGGCGCCTGAGGTTAGGCGTAGGATTGCCGTGATTCCACAGGACGCTAAGCCTATATCCTACATGACGCCGCGGGAGTTTGTTTACTCGTACTTACTACTTCGCGGTTTATCCAGGAATGATGCGAAGAGGGCGACTAGGGAATCACTTGAGGAGCTTGGTTTATGGGAGCTTAGGAATACACCCATTTACCAATTATCGGGTGGTATGTCCAGGAGGGTCTTAGTTGCTGCGGTGCTTGCCTCGAATGCTGAGGTCGTATTTCTCGATGAACCGACGGTGGGTCTTGACGCGGCATCCCGGCGCGTTGTTTGGAATTCCCTACGGCAGTATAGCAACAGTGGCGCGTCAATATTCCTAACAACTCATTATATCGAGGAGGCCGAGCAAATATCGAATGTTGTATTCCTAATTGATAGGGGCTTAATAGTTTCTCATGGCCGACCAAACGAGCTCGTTGAGAAGTTACCTGGTAAGTACGTGGTTGAGTACCCAGTATCCATGAGTGATGGATCATGCATTCAGGTTGGCTCCTCATGCTTCACCTTCGTGAACTCCCTGGATGAGGCTGGTAATGGCGCCATTAGGGTTTCACCAAAGTCCCTTGAGCACTACGTCTTGGTTACGATTAAGTCATGGGGTGAGGAGAATGAGGAGGGTTAGGGGTGGTTTGAGGCATCAGTTAAGGGCCGCCCTAGTGCTTGCCTGGCTTAATGGGTTACTGCCCATACTTAGGTCACCACTTTGGACAGTATCCACCTTAGCAATGCCAATTTCCCTACTAATACTTCTTACGGTGCTTTACCGAGGCATTGGCATGATCATGGGCATCGTAGGAGGGCTTGTCTGGACAATGCTATCGAGTGGCACGGCCCTGATTGGCGATGCCGCGTATTATAGGCTTGAACTCAAGTTTCAGCAATTAATTGTGGCAACGCCAACAAGCCCGTTGGCCTATACCATCGGCCTCGCACTTAGTGAGGTCATATTTACGTTGCCTGGCATCGTCCTATTCACAGTATTACTGATTCTTAATGCGCCCATTAATCTGTGGGGCGCCCTGGAGATCGCAGCATCACTAATACTTCTCTGGTACGCCGTATCCTCCATAGCCTTTTATTCATCGACGCTATTCACATACATTAGGTATACATGGGCCGTTGTAAGTCTACTGACGCTAGTGCTTGGTGTTTTACCTCCCGTCTATTACCCAGCCACGTACCTAGGTAATGCCTGGTGGGTTGCCTACCTAGTGCCAACCTCTGCTACAGCCATGGTTGTACAGGGCGCCGTTAGGGTGGCTCATTACTCAATATTGCAGTTGGGCATGGCTTACGTCTCCAGCATTGCCTGGTGCCTGGTGGGTACGGTCCTCACCCTGAGGGTTGCCAAGTGGAGGACTCCGTAGGTCATGTGTGGAAGAATTAAAAATTCCCCTGCATAGGGTTAGTTAATATGAGTAAGAGGAATTATGTGATTGCCAGGTATGAGAAGGATGGTTACGTCTTCGAAATACTGGTTGACCCAGACGCGGCCCTAGACATGAGGCTAGGCAAGTCTATCGGTATTGATAAGGTGTTGATTACGGACACGATTTATAAGGATGCAAGGAAGGGCCTTAGGGCAAGTGAGGAGTCGTTAATGAGGGTTTTCAAGACCACGGATCCTAGGAGGGTGGCCGAGTTCATTGTGAGGAATGGCGAGTTGCCACTCACGGCCGAGCAGAGGAGGAGACTCATTGAGCAGAAGAGGAAGCAGGTAATTGATTGGATTAGTAGGAATTGCATAGATACTAGGACTAGGACTCCCGTGCCTCCGCAGAGGGTTGAGGCCGCAATGCAACAGATCGATGTAGCCATAGACCCATTCAAGCCCGTTGAGGAGCAGGTCAATGTCATCATAAAGGCCCTCCAGAGGTTCCTACCTCTTAAGGTAGCCGTTAGTGTTCTTGAGGTGAGGGCTCCCGCTGATTATGCCCATAAGGTTAGGAGTAACCTGTCGAGGATGGGTAGGGTGGTTAAGGAGAGGTTTGAGGGTGATGGCTCGCTGGTGATGCAGCTTGAGGTTCCCGCAGGGTTGCAGGACACGATTATTGCCAAGGTTAATGAATTAACGCATGGCTCTGGCGATGTTAGGATCGTGTCTACTTCATGAGTAGTGCGCGGGATTAAAAATAAATTGGGGATACAGGCAGGGTATTTAATTATGCCTCTCTATGTCAGTGATAGGCAGGTAGTGCTGCCTGGCGATGCCGTGGCCACCAGGGATTATAATGTTGGTGGTAGTGTTTATTGGGATGGTGATATTGCGTACTCTGCCGTGGTTGGCCTCGTGAATGTAAAGAGCGAAAGGGATGTGGAGGTTATACCGTTGAGCGGTATTTACAGGCCTAGGGTTGGCGATGTGGTTATTGGGTATGTAATCGATATTGGGCTTACCGGCTGGACCGTAGACATTAAATCCCCATACTCAGCATACCTACCTGTCCAGGAGGCCACCCTAAAGCCCATTGACCTAACTACGGTCGACCTAAAGGACCTATTGGGCATCGGCGATATCGTGCTCGCGAGGATAATAGACTTCAACCTAACCAGGGATTACCCAGTCACGTTGACGCTTAAGGAGGCTAGGCTTGGTAGGATCGAGGGCGGGACTCTTGTTGAGATCGATGCTAGCAAGGTAGCTAGGGTGATCGGTAGAAGGGGCTCCATGGTTAGTATATTTAGTGAGGAGCTTAATTGCGATGTTACGGTTGGTCAGAACGGTAGGATTTGGATCAGGTGTAGGAATCCCGAGGATGAGCCCTTCGTTGCCAGGGTCATAAAGCTCATAGAGAGTGAAAGCCACACGAGTGGGTTAACAGATAGGGTTAAGGCAATAGTGTCTCAATACAGGGCAGGTAAGGCTGGCGCTAAGTCTCAGAGCCCATCCACTCCCTCTTAATCCTCGCCAATTCCTCCTCCCTGACCTGCCTCCTCCCCTCACCCTCCATGAATAATTTTTTCTCATAATCATTACTGGGCACGTACTCTGGAACCGGCGCCGGCCTCCCACTACTATCTACATGGACGTACGTGTAATATGCCGTGCATACATGCCTCGCCTGCCCATAGGCGCCCTCGGCTATTACATCAAGCATTATCTCCATTGTTGACTTACCGACGTAGGTAATCCCAGCCCTAACTGTAATGATGTCGCCAACCCTGATTGGTGCGTAGAATGCTGTCTCATCTACTGAGCCAGTAACGGCAATACCGCCTGAGTACCTAGCCGCGAGTAAACCTGCTATCTCGTCAAGCCATGCCAATAACCTACCCGCCGATACCAGGTTACCTACAAATGCATCTGACGGCATCGCCCACCTACTGGATTCAACGCGCCACTTAAGTCCATTGGTTGGGTCCGTAAGGTCGAACCTCCTGACCTTCCTATCCCCAATCTTCCTCCTTCTCTCCTCATGCCTCCTCCTCATCTCCTCGTATATCTGCCTCTCATTCTCAGTGGGCTCAAGTACGTTGTTTATTGGCCTGGGTACTCCGTATTCATCCACGGCGACGAAGGATGCCGTGGCCATAGTGACTAGGGCAGGTTTACTGCCTAGGCTTTCCTTCCATGCCTCTATTCGTACCTCCATGGATGATGTGCCGGCGTACTCGACCCTCGCCTTGAGTATTACGAACTCCCCAAGCCTAACGGGCCTAATGAAGAAGTGCCTATCCAAGTATGCGAGGACTGCGGGGCCCCTTGAGAATCGGGTTGCGGCTACAGTGCCTATGTTGGCCATCCACTCAAGCATTCTACCACCGAAGAGGTTACCCAGTGAGTTTATGTCGAAGGGTTGAACGGCCTCGACAAGGATCACCTCCGTGTCCTTAATACTAACCATTAATAAATACCTAGTGAACTTAAATTAAAGGATTAACTATACGGAAATAGATAAAACAACCTTGCTTAACATTGATTCGTATGGCGAGGGCGTTATTCATTGGAAGGTTTCAACCACTGCATAGGGGTCATGAGGAGGTGATTAAGTGGTTATTGGGTAGGCATGAGGAGGTCGTGGTGGCCATTGGATCGGCTAATGAGTCATTCACGCTGAAGAACCCATTCACTGTTGGTGAGAGGATTGAAATGTTGATTTCAATGCTTAAGGAATTGAACCTAACTAATAAGGTTATGTACTGCACAGTGCCCGATACAAAGGGCGACTCAGCCCTATGGTATGCCTACGTCCGTGAGCAATGCCCCTCATTCGACGTTGCCTATACCAATGATGAATTCACGAGACTATGCTTCGAATACGGTAATGTAAAGGTCCTAAACACACCATTCTTTAATAGGGGGGTTTATAGCGGCACAAGGATTAGGGAGTTGATGGCGACCGGCGATAAATCATGGCAGGACTTGGTGGCCACGGGCGCGCTGTCGGTATTAGGTAGGATAAATGCCGAGGACAGGGTTAGGAGGTTAATGCAAAACAAATTTAAGGGGGTTACCCACGGTAATACTGCGTGAGTGAGGAGTTCTTTGAGGAGGGTGGGGAGGAGGCACCAACTGATTCATTAAGCGAGGGAGGCGAGGGCGAGGCAACTGGCGAGGTTGCCAGTAGGAAGATGTATATGTGCCTTAGGTGCGGTAGGGTTTTTTCAATTGAGGATATGATAACACCTGGCGTCCACTGCCCATATTGCGGTTACAGGATTATTGTTAAAATAAGGTCCTTCCAAACAAAGAGAATAGCACATATAGAGTAGTGGTTCCTTTCCCCGGCAGTTTATGGATAATCATCATATAATGCGGGTGGAGTAACAAATCCACTTATAATGACACGTAGAGCCAGTCCTTAATGATTAGGTGATTCACAGTCCAAGTCTCTGTTTCACGGCATCTATCACGTAGAGCGCCTCCTCGTAGTAACGCCCAGGCGTCCTCGTTGGTTCTGGATCAAGGTATTTGGAGTATTGTTGGAGCCTGTTGGGTTCCGTGAGCATTACTATTGCCAGGAACCAGGTCTTCACAGTATTCCAAATGTTATAACCACCGCCCCCCGTCATGACTAATTTACCGTTAGCATGCCTATGCGCCGCCTCATGCACCATGCCCAGTACCTTAAGGTAAGAATCTGTGGTTAAATTAAGTATGCCTAACTCATCATCAGCATGGGCATCAACCCCGAACTGAAGGACTAGGAATTCTGGTGAGTACCTATCGAGCATTGGCCTTATTATCTCATCAATAACAATTGAGTAAATATCATCACCAGCATGCGGTGGCAATGGTATGTTTACCTTAAGGCCCTTCCCTGCACCCACGCCATCCTCATCAATCCAACCAGTGCCTGGATAGAAGCGACCATCATAGCCATGAGTTGATATTAGTAGAACATCCTCGTTATTGAGGATCTCCTGCGTGCCGTCAGCGTGGTGAACATCAACATCAACCACAGCCACACGCCTCACGCCATTGCTTCTAAGCCACTTGACAGCCACCGCTATGTCATTGTAAACACAGAAACCCGCAGCTTCACTGGATTTAGCATGGTGGAAACCACCACCTGGGTTAAAACCATGCAGGTACTTACCTGAGTTAACCAGTTTGGTAACGAGTAGTGTCCCGCCGACTCTAATGGCGGCCGCCTCATGAATGCCCCTGAAGGCCGGCGTGTCCCCGTAATCCAGGTACCCAGTGCCCTCCTCACTGGCTCTCTTTATGAACCTTATGTAGTCCATGGTATGCACAAGCGCTAACTCATCATCTGTTGCCGGCCCAGGCTCCACCAGGTCTACGTGACTCCCCAGTAGGCCGTGTTCCCTCAGTAACTCCATTAATTTCTGTTCCCTATACGGCTTAAGGGGGTGCCATGGCCCAAAATTATAACTTAAATATTTATCCGAATATGCAAAAACTATTTTCTCCATAAACCTATACCTATTAAGGTGGTAATTAAGGTTTATTGATGCAATTATTGTAAGTGTACCTCGGTGATCTCCACGTCAAAGTAATGCTCAATTAGGTTATTATCCACCAGGGCATTTAGCAGGGCCCGTGATCCCTCGTCACCGGCCCTAATGGTTAGTTTATTCCCATCAATGCTCACCGAGAGACCATGCATCCTGAGTATGCTGGAAATCCCATTCACGTCTCCATTAGCCTTAACAATTAATTCCAGGGGTTTTGCCTCCCGTCTCTTAATATCGTGCTCCCTAATCAACTGGATAACCATGTTGATTATTTCATGGGGTTCAGCATCCCTAGGTACCGAGATTATCACCGTGGGGTAGCCTTCGTAGGAGAAGTGGCTCAGAAAGTCCGCAGGACTTGACTCAATGACGTCATAATTATCAACTCCTATTGGTTTGGGTACGGTGATCGACCATTTATCCGAGTTAATGAGCATTATTATGAGTTCAGGCCTCGTCTCATGAATAATACTATGAAGCTTGATTGAGTACATGCTTCTCAGTGTCAATGCGTCATGCCTTACGGGTATTCCATCGCCATCAATGGCGTAGTACGTATTCCTCCCCTTAATTACGTCCCATGAATTGAAAGGCCATGGATTTACCATGGGCATTACCTCCATGGTCCACTTGGAAAGTTGTGATGAACTGAATGTTGGTATGGAATACACGTGATCAATGCACTTATTAAACACTGCATGGACTAGGGCGTTGCTTATTCTATAGTCGTTTACCGAGAACCCAGTCACAAGGGCAATACGCCTATTTCCACTGCCAATCGTTAGTGTTAGGAATTCCTTATCCATTGTTGGGTTGCATTTGAGGTGGTCCATTAATGAGTATACGTACCTAGGCGTGACTATATCCGTGAGTAGCGCCTTAAAGGGTTCACCGGTAAATGGCACGCTTACCTCATCAACCAGGTATTTATAAAATGTACATTCACCCCTGTAGGCCTGTTGAATCATCATACTATCCAGGATTTTACTTGGGCGTGAGAGGCCATGTTAGTTTAATTATGAGCCGCTTTGCTCCTCAATCAACCGTGGGATCAGGGCCCTTAACCTGCTGGCTATATCCATTGTTTTTTTCATTACCGCATCTGGGTCGGTTGTTGTGAAGGATGTGGCTGATGGCTTGGGCACCACGTGTATGTGCATGTGTTCCTCAATACCCGCACCCGCAACCCTGCCTATGTTTATCCCAATGTTGAAATCACCATAGTTAATCCCCAAAACCCTCACTAAAGCCTCGGTAATTGCCACCAGTTGTACAGAGCACTCTCTTAACTCCTCGTTACTTAGGTCGGTTATTGTTGGCACGTGTCGATTCGGCACAACCATCACGTGGCCTATGTTGTATGGGTACTTGTTCATGACCATGAAGCAATGCCTTCCTCTATAAACAACCAATCCATCATCGCCCCCGCGCAGGTATGCGCAGAGGACGCACTCACCACCCTTATCATTTGTTGATTTTATGTATGCCCAACGCCACGGCGTGAAGACAACCTCCATTCCAATAATACCAAGCCCCAGGGCAAATAAAGTCTTATCCCCCTTAAATATTTAATAAGTGCCTTTAGTCATATATGGGGTTACTGCAATGACGAGGATAGTGCATGTTAGGAGGTTCATACCACTGAGTGCGAGTGTTGGGCAGATGACTAGAGGCGTGGAGTTAGATGTTGCATTGAGTAGGCTTGATGATTCATTAAACAAGGCACTAAGTGAGTTGAGTAGTATAGTTGGTACACGTGGGGTTAGGCAGGTGGGAATCAACGTCAGTAACGTGAACCTGGGTAACGTGAGCGGAATACTAATAATAGCCTACGCATTGGTTGATGCTGATGACGAGACTAGTAAAGGCAGTGGTTAAGGGATTCAAGGGCTTAGGGAGGGGGTATCAATTAATTTTAACGATAACACGGTGGTTGTTGGTGGTAGTGGTTCAGGAAAACAAGCCTAATGGAGGCCCTGGCACTCCTAATGCAGAGTATCCCTTTGTGTAGTGGTTTTTAATTGGTTTAACTCGGACTTTGGATATAATAGCAACCTCATACAAGATTGGCATTAGGCTCTACGATATGAGTTAGCTTAGGGCTTCATGATTAGGATCGCATCAATTACATGGGCATTGCCTTCACGGCCGGATTAGCCAAGACAAGATGCGGCCGCTCTCTGTGGGTACGAGACGCCTAAGGTGCTTAGCGATTATTCGTCTCTTCTCCTCGTCCTTAGTCCTTTGGAGTTTCCTACATAGTACTTGAATTACCTCTGCCCTTATGCCATCGTACCTCTCAAACACGTACATTGGTATCGCAACGACCAAGTACCTACCACTCTTGTCGATACGGATATTGCCAGCAAACTCCTTACCGTAAACCCTCTTCAATGCATCACGAACCTCATTGGCCTCAATATAGTCCTTAACAATACGCACTAACGCAACCGTAGTCTTTGTAGGATTCACCGTGAACCCATAGCCAGCCATATCTATTTGCACCTCGCCCCTCCTATACTTCAACTCCATATTGATTATTCTCTTCATGTTCAGCCACTTCTCCGGAGCTGACGTATCCATCAAGTCCCTCATTACCGGCGGCAAGGCACTAAGTATAGCCCTGGCAAGGTCGATTACCCTAGAGTCGTAAATCATTACATTAACGGTATCTCCGTTTAGCTTAGGGTATGGGTGCCACACGAAGTCCATGCCCTTAGGCCCATCGAGTAATGACTTCCATTTTCTAAGCTTCTCAGAGGACATCACGATTTCTACAACAGCAATATCATAAGTACGATCGCCCTTTACAATCTTAGTAACATATGTACTGCCATCGCCTAATATCGCAGTGAACACAAGGCCAAGCAACGCCTCCTTGCCGAGCTCCTCAGCGTCCTCAAGAATTATATCCTTAAGCGAGTTGCGGCTATTAGCCCTCAAGTACCACTTCATTGTTACATCGCTCCCATTTACGTTAATGCCCTCTATGCGAATATGTATCTTGCCATGGTACAACAACGACCAAATCACAACCTGCCAAACCTGCGTAGTGCTCATAACCGGTTTACCCCCAATTCACGCCATCATCAGTAATTGCGAAGCCGCCCCTTAACCCAGGCAATATTTCATTAACAAATTTGGCATACTCACCCTCGCTCATGGCCAACCTAAACACATCAGGAGCCTCGATGGTTGTGCCCCTAAGGCCCTTGAGCTTTATGTGAACTAACACGCCAGTTTTGATCTTGGACGCCTCCAGCGTTGCGTGCTCGCCGTATACACTGAACCCATTCTCACCTCTCCAAGTGATGACCTCGGCCCTGCCATTCATTATGTCCTCGATGAATTGCTTAACCTCCTCACCAATGTTGTTCTTAACCCACCACCTACCGAATTCATTGAGGTAATTTATGAATTCATCAATTAGGGATAGA
>DAJV01000040.1 GCA_002496475.1 Vulcanisaeta sp. UBA163
CAGTACCTCGAGATTGGGAAACCTGAGAATGCTAGGCCATATACGGAGAAACTGCTCGGTGAGGGTAAGAGATTAATGGGTGTTGGTCATAGGGTGTACAAGGCCTATGACCCGAGGGCCAGGATATATAAGGAGTTAGTTAGGCAGTTGAGCGAGGCAAAGGGCAATATGACTTGGTATAGGATTGCTGAGGAGGTGGAGAAGGTGGTTCTCGAGAAACTCGCACCTAAGAAGCTTTACCCGAACATTGACTTTTGGAGCGGCATAGCCATGTACCTGCTCGGTATACCCTATGAGTACTATACGCCAATATTCGCGATGTCAAGGGTCGTAGGTTGGTCTGCGCATGCTATTGAATACCTAGACCAACATAGGCTGTTTAGGCCAAGGGCTTGCTATACGNNGATAAGAGGCAATAATCGCATGATCTCTAAAGGTATTAAAATACCATGTTATTTTTCTTTATTTTAATGACCAATGATAACGAGTTAATAAGGGAGTTAAGGGACTTAAGTGGTGATCTACGGGGCTTGGCTGCCAAGGCCGTAATTAACTATATATTAGTTGAACTCAGTGAGATCAACTCCGTGGGTAGGGAGGAGCTTGAGGAAATTTTGTTAAATGCAATGAAACTAATTGAGATTGAGGAAAGGGATATCAGCAGGGTTAAGGAGTTGATCATGGGGCTGAGGAATAAATGAGCCTTGTTTACTTGATAAGGTGGGAAAAATGCCTTGATGATCTTTTAAACGCTTACAATACGCACATACTTAACGTCGGCAGTGACGGCATACTCATAAGTACTGATAATGATAAAGACCTGGTTATTAGGGCAATCAATGAAGGCTGTACAGCGTATGCTAGGCACTATAGGTTCAGGGTGATCAAGATGGGAAAGATTGACAACGTCTCAGATGCAATCAGACCATTTGATCTATGGGTCGAGAATGACTTACTCAATGTGGTTGTTAATCCACTAAGGCTTAGCACCCTTGACATTGCCAGAATACTCTACAAATTGGACTTCGAACTAGAGTTGGTTAGCGAGGACGACGTGGAATTCACAGAATAAGGCAGGAAAACTCTTATGTCTAGGTAGTACAGTGGTACTGCAATGGGTATAACGAGGTTCATTGACAATGGAGGACAAACACCCGACCTAGATGCCCTAGTCGACCCAGCACCAATGGAGGCCCTCAAGCTCATTAACCTCAGGAAGAGCACGCACGTGTTACTTATTTACGGCGATATGGTTGCTTCATACGAGGGCAGGGCTAAGTCACAGCTTGAGGATTTAATGCCTAGACTCGTAATTTCAAAACCTGACGGAACTTTCATGGTTCATGAATCTAACAAGGAAAAGCCAAGACTGTGGAATCCCCCACCCTCTACGTTGTATGTCTCAATGAACTTGGGCATACTAACCCTTAGGAGTGTTAGGGTTAATCCTAGAGAGGTGGTTATTGTGGATATTCCTGTTATTAGGTTTGTGGGCGCCGTGAGACTTGGCGTTACGTCTAATTACAGAGTGTTTGGTACAGAGGATGACTTGGTGAACGCCATAGTCAATAACCCTAGCATTGTTGAGGATGACCTGCAGGTAATTGCCAGAGAATACCACACGATTGTTGGCGACATAGACATACTTGGCAGGGACTCCAGGGGTAATTTGGTGGTCATTGAATGCAAGAGGAACCAGGCCGGTCCTGAGGCCGTTAATCAGCTTAAGCGTTACGTTGAGCACCTGAGCCAGAAAGAGGGAAGGAGCGTGAGGGGGATATTGGTTGCCCCATCTATATCGTCTACTGCCTACCGTTATTTGAGACAGTACGGCCTTGAGTTCAGGCGCGCCCAGAGGAGTAATTCACTGGGTCTCAGTCCACCTTAATTACAGGGATCATAACCACGGTTGTACTGATTACCTGGGCTGCAGTGACCATGAAGCCAGCCAACATAATTAAGTGCTGGTAAAGCAAACCGCTGGCAATGAGTAATGCATATGCGATCAACACCATGAAGCCAATAACCAATGATCAACACGTGGCATGCATAAGCAAGCCCCTAAGCCCACCAAGTGAGGGTTTACCAACCAACACCATGACTACCAGGATTGATAAGTCAATGATCAAAGGTACCAGGTTCAAACCAACACTACCAATGAAGACCACGAATCGTGAGTACATGCTAAGCCAATCACTGAGCCAGGGCATATCACCAACAGCGGGCTGAACTCACGAGTAAAATAGGTAGAGTAGCACGATCAAACATGCAATAGCGGCACTCGTCAAAAACCTCATGAGTGAATATACCGAATAAGGGATTAAATGGCTTACCCAATGAGGGCATGGTTAAGTACATGAATCATTGAGGCATTGGTTGCCAGCGTCTTTACCTTAAACAGGGGATGTTTAAAGGGCGGTTTTACATTCAATTCATCAACGACATGAAAGGATCAAAGAATGTCCAGATACAGACATGCACTGCGCAAACCACGAAATATGTCATGACTAATCGTAAGGTTCTTTTTCAATTATAGGAAGCCTATATTAATTAGTTTAATTGATTTAGCTATCCCAACCAGTGAATATCCTAGGCAGCATCTACTTAGTTAACTAAAGGCCTTGCCTAGCGTCATGATATTGCCGCGAGTAGTATTAGGAAGACTATACTTAGTATGATAGATGTTATGTACCAACGTAAGGATAGAATGACTAAGCCCTTGAATAGCCTATTCCTTGCATAGTTTATTAGTAGCAGTACGAAAAGCAAGCCGTCGGTTGATGGTATTGCTATGATTATTGATAGTATTATTGTTTCGGCCATTATGGACGTGGCCTCAGTATTGGGGACCGCGTTTGTTGCTATTCCGTAAAGCGCCCATTGAGTTGCCGTATTCCATATACCATATAATGGTATTAATGATGGACCTAGACTCGTCATAAAGCCTGTTAATTCGTAGGAGAATACTGCTATTTGAGATATTGAGGCCAGGTCATTTCTCTCTGCCTGTTCCTGGTTTATAACCTGGTTTATTTCAGTTGCAAATTTCTGGCTGGGTTTCACGGCATAACCTAGGAAGTAAGCAGCTAGAAAAAGCAAGAGTAGGACTAGGAAAAGGTATATTCTGAATCTTCCCAGTTTACCCATTACTGAGATTCTTATCCTATCTTCCTGTGTTAGCATTGGTAAATCAAAGTTATAAACTTTAAAAATGATTACTCTCTCATCAATTCAGACTTTTAAGAGTATATGCTCAACACCATCCTTATTAGTCCTAATTATGACGCCTTGTTTCTCAAGGCTCCTGAGAGCTAGGTCTATGTACGTTACCTTAACCTTGAGGACCTCATCGCCATACCACTCAACCATCCTATTAACTATCTCATTCAGCGTCCACTCCATCTTACCACCCTTGTATTCCTCAAGTAATATTCTCTTTATGAAATTAGTCATGTCCTCAGTGACGTTCCATGGGTAGACAAACCAAACCCAATCCCTTACCTCAATGGCCCAGTAGTCAGGTTTGAACTTGGCGATGGTTGATATCCATTGAAGCGCTGCCGTTTTCACCTCCACATTTCTGTTATTACGCTCTATATACTCCTTGGCTAACTGTATGGAGTCACCTGTGTCTACAATATCATCAATTACAAGGATCCTCCTTCCACTTAAGTCAACAGAGGGTGGGTACTTAATGTATGCCTTCTCGGTAACCTGCGCTGTGGAGGGCCAGTGAACCACTTGAATGCTTATCAAGTCAGTAATGCCTAGGTAGTCACAGATTAACCTCGCCGGTGCGTAACCGCCCCTGGCTATCGCGACCACGATGTCGGGCAACCATCCTGAATCTCTTATTTTTATTGACAGTACTCTAGCCCACTCAGTTATCTCATCCCAACTAACAAGCCTTATTGGTACCTTAACCACGTTTTTTGATAATTCCTATGACTGATTTATAAATTTCATGTTCACACACAGGAACAACACTAATTTAATACTTTAGAACAGTACAACTTTAGTTTAGGTCTTATCTATGCTGGTTAGGTACTACATGTCGCTTGCCGTAGCGGTAGTGGCGATATCCTGGGCCTCAATACTAATATTACTCTCAGGCGCTCAGTCAATAGCCGTGGCCTTCTGGAGAACGGCCATAGCAGCTGTAGTTCTATCACCACTATTGATAGTGGAGAGAAGAAATAACACATATGCACTGACTAGAGGCGAGGCATTACTCATCGTGGTTAGTGGCATTGCATTAGCCGCACACTTCATGACCTGGATCGAGAGCTTATACCTAACCACCGTTGCTGCGAGCACAACGTTGGTATCCACATACCCAATATTCACGTTAGCAATGGGACGACTAATAGGTGAAAGGGCAGGTAGACGCTCAGTAATTGGTGTATTAGCAGCATTCCTAGGCATTGTGTTGATTACCGTCCCCGAGTTCTACATAAACCTGAGAGCATTAACGGGTGACTTACTTGCCCTGATTGGTGCGGTTTCTGGAGCCGTGTATTTCATGATAGGTAGGGTGATTAGGGTAAGGACATCCCTAGCCATGTACACAGTGCCTGTTTATGGCACCGCAGCCCTCATCACACTATCCACTGGCTTATCGCTGCACGTGAAACTTTGGCCATACCCACCATATACGTGGTTCTACATAATAATGATAGTGCTCGGCCCCATGCTACTTGGCCATACATTGTTAAATTACTCGCTTAGGTACTCAAGGGCTATAACAGTAACAACATCGACCCTGGGCGAACCAATTGGTGCCTCATTACTAGCCTTGTTACTATTTCACCAGGTTCCTCGGCTGTTAACCGTGGTTGGTATCGCAGCTACATTGTTCGGAATATACATGGTTATTTCTGAGGAAAGACCTGGAGTTGGTTAATGCCTTATTCCTGTTTTTGATCTCATTATTTTACAAGCTAACCTTGTTGAGCATGAAGGACCACGATCCCGCCACAAAGAGCAAGGCCCTAAGTGGATTATTGTAGTAATGATAAAAACGAAAGCAAACTCCAGCCTCTTTGAGGAGGAGTAGCCTTTTTAACACAGTCTCAGTTTCCCCTCCAGCGGCCTCGGGGACCGTGGGCTAATTTAGTACCATGAGGAACGGGGACCAATAATTACCACCATACATGAACCATGTATCACCACCGAGGTACTGGAAGGAAAACGGTAGAAGGAGGAGGATACTGCTGGTCAGGCAAGACCGTTACGAGGTTGACGAGAAGGGGAAGAAGATCGTACTCAAGGACTTTAAAATGAAGATTGGCTTCGCAGGTAAGTTGAGGTGGTACGGTAAGCAAGGTAGGTTGGTGATTATTTATGATGAGGGCACTGGCAGGTGGTATGCTCACATTCCAGTGGAGGTTGGTGTTGAGGTGACGAGGAGGGGTAATAAGTCGAGGACGTTGTTCGCGGCGGGAGGAATTCAACCCAAATAGCCAAGCCAATTGACGATAAGGTGGTCTCTATTAACTTGAGCATTAACATACTCGTCAACGTAATTGTTAATGATGGCACGTGGCTAATTTATAGGGGCG
>DAJV01000109.1:0-7353 GCA_002496475.1 Vulcanisaeta sp. UBA163
AGCCCTATTAACCTCATCAGCAAGGACTATGTTCGCAAAGATGGGGCCAAACCTAACCTCGAAGTCACCAATCTTTGGATTGAAAATAAGGGAACCAGTTATGTCACTGGGTAGTAGGTCAGGCGTGAACTGAATCCTGCTAAAGGAGAGGTTTAATGCCTTGGCAAAGGCCTTGACCAACGTGGTCTTGGCTAGTCCAGGGTAACCCTCAATTAGGGCGTGACCACCTGCGATTAGGCATGCAAGTAGGAGCCTTACTTCGTTTTCATAACCAATCACGGACTTAGAGACCTCCCTTATTAATCTCTCTGTAATTTGCCTTGCATCTATTATACTCATTATTTATCTACCCATGTTTAGTGTATTTTAAATTCAACGCATCTTTACCTTACTTATTAATAGGTATATTAGGAAGCCAACAATCCAGGGTAGCGCAAGTACCAAGCCGGTGATTACTGAGGAAACCACATTGCCGGGAATAGGACCAAGCACTGTATTGACGTTGGAGGGCATCGGCGTGTACATGACCCACCCATCACCAACGTATGATTCATCCCATAAAACACCCGTAGCCGAGCTGAAGAGGTAAAGCCCATTCTCATTTATGCCGTAAAAGCCGAGGGCAGCCCTAGTTGGTATACCGTAATTCCTCAATAAAGCCATAGCCGCCGCGACAAAGTCGATCACCGAACCCTTACCAACAATAAATAAGTTACCTGGACCTACTGGGTAAGTCACTAGGTTGTATTTACCGCTTGACAATACACTAAATACATTATTGACAATACCCATTGAATCATTATTGGAGTACTTTACCCTAAATATATTGTTACTAATATCACTAGGTATGGAAACACCACTGGGGCCTAGGTATTCCATGGCGTATAACAAGCCATACTTACTACCTGGATGACCCATTACTTCCCTGCACACATACATCGTGTAATTCACAGTGGTTACCGGGGACTCGGCAATCACCACATCGCCTGGTTCAAGGAGCATCAACTCCGTTTGGGGTGACGTTCCTGTTATTGATACGTTACTCACGAAGTAGGTTAATGGAGGCTGGGTATTAACGATGACGGGTATTGGCACCACTTGCATTGGGCCGCCATACGTCACGTTAATCCTATACTCACTGCAATCACGGCCGTTGCTGAACCAAATGGTTAATGGCGGCATTGAGGCTTCAACGGTGACTAGCGGTAATGTATTTAGCAATGTTCCATTACCATACTCATTAAACACCAGGTACCTCAGGTAGATGGGTACTATTGATTGTACCGTTGCCTCAAAATACGTGTAATTACTTAATGCAAGCACTGTGGGTATTCTTATTGATTCGTAACTTGCTATCGGCATGAAGTAACCCGTAAATACCGAGCGAGCCAGTAAACCACTATATATGCCAATAAGGGTGGTATTGCCAATCCTAAGCACACCCACAAAGTCACCCTGGTATTCTCCCTGAGGGGTGATTAAATAGCCCGAGGAATTAGTACTATTTACTTGGTAAATACTTATTGAGAAGGCGTTCCCTATGTAAGTTAGTGAGGCATTTAGTTGCATCATTGATACATTACCCTGTAATAAGCCATTACCCAATGCACTGAATAGCAAAAGCATTATTAATGGCCCCATTAATAAATAATGAATAATGCAAATTAATAAACCATTCATGCTTGCATTGACGGCGCTGCTCTTGATTATTATGATTTTTACACCACTTTATGCAATTGGCGGAACTTACGTGGGTTTTTACAACATTATTAATTGGCCCGCGATCAGTGTAATCCTCTACAATGGCACATCAACAGGTAATGGCGTATTGATAATTATAACGCCCGAGAATTCATTGAATCAACAATATGAGGCCTTTTCAGGGATTGGACTAATTAACAATCATTACTTCCTAACTAATGGCGTGATCTACGCGAATGGCACAATATACATAGCCTCACTAACTCCAGTAAATGCATCAATAGGTTCGGGTAGTGTGAGTAATGTAATTAGTGGCACTGGTAATAACTCGGTATATGGAGGTTTCGAACATGTGGTTATTGGTGGTCGAACATACAGCATAGGGCAAATAAGGACTGGGCAGTTGTCAAGTGGTATTAGGGGCACCAGCATTGTCAATAACAGCACTAACCAGGTAGTTAATGCTACGACCACGCCTACGCAATTCACCACGAGTAGGAAATCCACCAGGGCCTTATCATTAAGGGTCGTCTTGCTTGATTTCTCGACAATAACCACACTATTGTTAATAACCATGTTGATTTTAACGCCATTTATTGAACTTGATTCACGTAATTACAGGGATTGCATTAATACGTCCTTTATAGGGTTAGTAAGGAGACTCGGTCTCAGGAATCCCTCATTAACCCATAGGGACGTCGGTAGTTACTTAGTAGGTAACCTGGGTATTAATAATGACGCCGTTAATAGGTTAATCAATTACTATGAAGTGGCTATTTACGGCAATGGAGATGTTAACTGTGAGGAATTTAAGGAATTAGTTAGGACAGTACTTAATGAGGTTCGTAGGAGGAGTTGATGAGGCAGGTAGGGGCCCCATCATTGGACCCATGGTTATTGCGTTGGCGGTTACAGATGACATGGACAGGATAAAAAGGCTCGGTGTGAGGGATTCCAAGGAGTTAAGTCCTCGAGGCAGGGAACAACTATTTAACATTCTTAAGCCCACTCTGAATTATATGGATTATGAGGTTATTGAGCCAGGGGTTATTGATGAGTATGTACGCATGAATGCGCTTAACAAACTTGAAGCGGAGGTCACGGTTAAGCTCATTACCAAGGCCCTGGGTAGTGTAAGGCTTTACAGAGTTTACGTGGATTCACCGGACCCGAGGGCTGAGAGGTACGGTGAGTTAATCAGGGAGGGAGTTAATGGTGACGTGGAGATTGTGTCCATGAACAAGGCTGATAAGTTAATACCCATAGTCTCTGCGGCGAGTATAATAGCCAAGGTTATTAGGGATTCCATTATAAATGATCTACGTAGGGAATACGGCGACTTCGGCAGTGGGTATCCCAGTGATCCGAGGACCGTAAGGTTCCTTAGGGATTGGGTGAGGGTGCATGGTGACTTACCGCCCATTGCCAGGAGGAGTTGGTCCACGGTTAAGAAAATACTCAGCGGTGACTTGAATAATTACCTGTGATACTCATGTAGCTCACTAAGTATAAATACCCTAGGTTTTTCTTATTCTCAGTATGAGGACTGGTTTGATAATTGCCCTAACTGGACTCGTGCTTATGGTAATTGCCTTCGTCATACTATCTATATTTAGCAGCATGTTATTACCATCATCCATTTTCATAATAGGTTTCCTCCTTAATATCCTGGGTATACTAATGATTAATAGAGATATTGAAAACCTACTCCTCAAACTCGAGGTGCAGGGCAGTAGGCCAAGTCCTGAGGACATAAGAAATAGGCCGCTTAGGAAACCAAAGAAGTGATGATTTATGGGGCAATACTCATGCGCATTTATTTCATTTTTTATGTGGCATTTTTAGTAATTCTTATTTACCAATTGCCTAGGTATAGGGTAGCGGTGATTTCGTGAAATCAATACTAATAACCAGTGGCACCAAGGGTGGGACAGGCAAGACCACGATAGCCGTGAACATGTCCGTCATGCTAGCCTATGAATTAAGGAGTAAGTCGCAGTATCCGGTGGTTCTCGTGGACCTGGGCCTGGATAGTGGTACGGCATCGATGCTATTACTAGGTAGTGTCGAAGAGCAGGTACCGTATAGCCTAGCTGACTACTTCATGGGTAGGGTGCCTGATCCATTATCAACGCTTTACGTAAAGACTTGGCAGATTAATGATGACTCATTTAAGTTAGTCTTCACAGCTTCACTAAGTCCAATCTCCGGGCAGGTGAGGATTGACAGGTACTTACTTAAGGGTTTAATGAATGCAATAAGCGCCGTGTCGCCTCTATACGTATTAATAGATACGCCAGCCCTTGGGTTATCCTATGATGTATTGACCACGTTGCTTGAGGTTAGTGCCAACGTGATGCTTGTGGCGATACCAGACCATAGTAGCTTGAAGGCCATTGGTAATGTCGTTAATTTAATGCGGGAAATGGGTATAACGAGTAGGTTGATAAAGCCAATACTCAATATGCTCAACGTTAAGTACCCCATGGACGCCCTCAGTAATTTACCCTGGACTAAACTGGTGAAGGATATAGCGGGTATTGAGCCGCATGTCATACCCTATGACGAGTTATTCCTTATAGCCAGGCAGGCTCTGGAGATAGAGAGTTTGAAGTTATCCTTCTACGAGTCACCTGCGCTGGACTCCATCTTCAAGTACGTGGATTACCTAATCGAGGCAGTCCCGCCTGGTTAGTTAGGGAGTATCAATATGGGACGCTTGTTGATAGTCCTGACATTGATCCGAACAGGGCATTTGCTAGGAATGGCGACATTGCGTAGACTATAACCACCATTATTGTCAACACCACTGCATGCCTGAATCCAAGTGATAACTCACCCTCACCAAGCTTTCCAGCTATTAACCCCATTATGAATGAGTCAATGGTTATTGTGAAGGAGAATGATGTTGCCAATAGATTAACCAGGTAATTAGATGCGGAGCCCACTGCGACACCGCCTGGACCAACCCTAGTTACTATGGCTACTACTGAGAATATCAGGACAACAAGTGTCACTATTAAAATGACTGCCCCTATGTATGGTACGTACCTCAGTGGTTTTAACCTAGCCCTCATGTTCTCCTGAACACTAACTATTGATGATGCGAAGTTCGCAAGCATATCGAGGACCTGGGGCGAAGCACCGCCTAGGTCTATTGTCTCGGTTAGTAGAAATGTGAAGATCTTTGAGTAATAACTATGTAGTTTATTCATTACTGAGGAGAGTACGTCCCTCATTGGCACACCATACCTAATCTGCCTAACCATTGTGTCTAGGTACTTATCAAAGGCGCCATACCTCCTGGTATACCTTAGGGTCTCGAAGGTCTTCTCTGGGGTGAAACCACTCTTCCTAAGCTCAGTGACATCCCTAAGGAACTCTGCGTATTCCTTATCAATCTCCCACCTCTCAGTAACAACTCTCATTGAGTATAGGGCAGTTGGTATAAAGGAAATGGCGAGGGTCAGGCCAAAGACTATCGTGTAGTCAAGCGATATGGGAAACCCATGTATGTATATCCTATTGCTTAAATTCTCATGGAAGAGAATCATGTACTCAATCAACCCAAGTATGGCTGCCACTGCAATGGAGCCCCCAGCCCACTTATACGGCCTGTAATCAGTGTATGGGGACCTAAAGGCCGAGACCTCCCCCAGGTATATGAAGGCAATGGATATGGCTGGTACTATGAATAGGCCAAACATGAAGTTCGAGTTTATTGCCTGCATGAAGGCAGCATATCTATTGCCAAAGGGAGTAACGGCCTGAGCCAGGTAAAGCACGTCGAGGCCAATTAGGAGGATCGCGGCGGACCCTATGTAACTCTCCATGAGCATTCCCAGGAACTCGGCAGCCCTATTCATATGATCAATGGCATTACTGACAATATCATGGAGCCTGGTGTTTATGTAATGGACAATATCGCCTCCAGTCCTTACCGTAGTCACATAACCACCAATGAACTCCCTAAGTGACCTACTCTCTATTACAGAGGATACGTTGGACAATGCCGTAAGTGGGTCCTCACCGAAAACCTTAAACCTGATGTATGCCCACCTAGCCACCCTACCCATGACCTCGAGGATCCTGGCCTCAGCAATCCTCTCCACGGCCCTGAACACGGAAAGTCCTGAATTTGTTATTGCCGATACGTAGGCCACGAAGAACGGTAACTCAGTATCCACCTTAAAGGCTAGGTCACTTGCGGTTATCCTGGGTATACCAATCATTAACTCGTACACAATTAATGGTGTGAATATGAGGACTATACCCATTATTATGAGGATAAGGTCCCTAATGCCGTATTGTGTTGATAACAATAGCTTCATTTTAAGAAGGATTAGGGCATTATTTAGGTTCATCATTATGAGGATCACACCAAGTGGTGCAGCTATTACGAGCATTATCATTGTTATGAACATAACCCTGGCAAGGTACCTCTCGGGACTTGTAAAGGATAGTGAGGCATTAAGGCTCTTTAGCATTTTTTCATAGGTCTTCGTACCCCTTAGCCTGAGTATTAATGGTCCCATTACTGAAAGGGCAAGCTCGTCAAGATCCACATTCTATTTTATAATTTCAACCTTATAAATCTACCGCTACATGAAAAACAACAATGCATTCACAAGAATATAAACAGCAAAGGCCATAATACCCAATGCAGAGATTAACTTAATGGCGAGATCAACCCTGGAACCACCGTAGACCCTACCAATATACACAGTGTACGGGAACACAAAGACCCAGATAAGTATGGCAAGGAATAAGCCGATGACACTAAAGATACCGAAGATGTTCATGAACGATAGGCCCGCAGTAAGCCACCAAAACACTTGGTAGGGATTCGTCAAGCCCATGGAGATGCCCATGAAGTAATTAAGGAATGGAGACCTATTACTACCGGAATTCCTGTGTGAGAAGGTAGACCTAAGTATCGATATTGCAAGGTAAACCATCACCGCAAACCCGGCGAAGTAAAGATAATGCGCATAATAACCCAAAATCCTTGAAAAGAAGTAGGTAATGACCATGAGGATTCCGTCGGCGGACATAGCCCCAAGGCCAACACTGGTTCCATGAATTGGCGAACGAGTGGCCTCAGCGGCGATTAAGGCGTTCATGGGACCAGGAGGAACTGCAAGAAGAAAACCAAACATCATCCCAAGTATGAAATTATAAAGTTGTTGAAGCATTGATTAATTCACTACCACCCGGAATTAAAAATTACGCCAGCACAATGTTACAATAGTGGTCCTGGTGTTACTCATGATAATGAGAATAGATCCTCTTGACAAAGGATTACTAATTATGTCGATGCTTGGTTAATTGAAAAATAAAATGGACAAATTTTAATTTAAACTAAGCCATAGCCTGCACGGCCTTTGCCTTAGCTAAATCATTAAGTCTTGTGAAGTATATAGCGAAGGGCCTGTATGCTAGGTGTGACCACTTTGCGAAGGGTACCTCCAGTATTAATAGTGGTGTTACGAAACCAAGATGCACCGTATAAGCTATGTAGGTCTCCATGGGTAGCCCTAGGTATTTAAAAACATCAATAAGCACACCCGTGATCACCACAAGGTATAGTAGGGTTAGGAAGAACCAATCAGTGGAGTGGGAGTACTGTCTCATTATTGAGTTCTTCCTTAA
>DAJV01000109.1:7398-15096 GCA_002496475.1 Vulcanisaeta sp. UBA163
TTATATATTGAGTAAATAATGTTTGTCTGGAATAGGTCCAGGAATATTACTACGAATATGAATATCGTTGCATAACCATAAACAATCAGTATATGCATTATCCAGTTTAGGGTATTTCTATTGCACTTCAACATCCTAACCTGTGCCAGGAAGTGCGGCACCACGGTCCTTATTAACTCCCTTATACACGTTATAAAGGATATACCCCTAACCGCAACTGTGAGTCTATACATCCTATAAACATTGGTTAATAATATGGCGGAAAGCACTACCAGTATTGATACATCGCCTAATTCAACAATATGCGGCGGCAGGAAGGAATCTATATCCACACTTGTGAGGATAATAGGTCCGTGTACTAAGTATACACCGAGTACTGTGATGGCAAAGAGGAGGATTGTTGAGATGAATTCCACTATTTTTGACCTGTAGAACCTCCTTGAGAAACCTGTGAAGTCATAGCGAGTGGTCAGGTACCTCCTAACAGCCATCATAAAACCAGCCGGATCCGCACCCCTTGGACACGTCTCCGTACATTCACCGCAGTAATAGCATAACCAAGACTCAGTACCTGAGACCAACTTATCCTCAAGCCCAAGCATTGCATATCTTATTACCTTCCTTGGGAACTCATGCCCCTCCTGGGACAGGGGACATGTAGCAGTACAGACTCCACAACTATAGCAGGCCGACACATCGAACGCGCCCAACTCCCTTAACTCATCCATTAGCTTAGGATTTACCTTAGCCATGAGTCCCACCCCTTAACCTATACCTGTAATAACCATCATCGGTCTTCCCGGTGGGCTCAATTAATCCATACTTAAACATGGTCATGAGATGCCAAAAGACAACGCTCTCAGGAAGCCCTGTTTTAACCGATACCTCCTTAACGGTTAATTCACCGTCCCTTCTTAGGCAATTAATGATCTTGCTTCTTACCGCCGTTAATTCCTTAACGTAATCCGTAAGCTCCTTAGGCGGTTGAGTCCCAAGCTCCCTCTTTAACCCATCTATTGTGAGTTCCCTCCTAGGCATGGGCGCCACCTGCTGCTCTTATCATATCCTCAATCTGCGTATTCCTAAGGCCCCTAAGTTGCATGGCACCGCTTGGGCACACGGCAACGCAGGCACCGCAACCCTTACAAAGCGCCTCATTAACCCACGCCCTCTTACCACCTGCCTCATTCCTAATCTCAATGGCGCCATAGGTACACTCACTCACGCATAATCCGGAGCCCCTGCACCTATCTTGGTCAACATAGGCAACAAACGGCTCCAACTCTGTATACCCCTTTAGAACCAGTGACATTGTTTTTGCAGCAGCCGCCGATGCGGATGCCAGGGTCTCACTGATACCACGTGGTGCCTGTGCAGTACCGGCAATGAATATTCCGCTCAGCATAGTCTCCACAGGCCTAAGCTTTGGATGAACTTCCTGGAGAAAACCATCAATGCCCCTGGATATCTTCATCCTCTCTGCGATGTATACCGTACCATCCGATGGCTCCATCCCAGTAACAAGAACTACTAAATCAACGGGTAATTCCAACTCCGTATGTTCTGTTAAAACATCCCTAACCTTAACAATGGGTTTACCATTGTCATACAAAACCCGGGGCTCACCCTCGTCAACATCATACTTTATGAATATTTGACCCTGCCTACTCGCCTCTTCAAACAAAATTTCATTTAATCCATAAGACCTAACATCCCTAACTACATGGTAAATCTTAACATCCCTCATTAACTCCTTAATGATTGCTGCAACATCCAGCGCGGCTACGCAACAGTACCTTGAGCAGTACTCATTCGCCCTCCTACCCTCCTCCCTCCTTTGCCTACTTCCCACGCAGTAAATGAAGGCTATACTCCTCGGCCTCTTACCATTAATAACCACATCACCGTACTTGTTGAGCATACCCACCAACTCCTGAAGCGTAATTACACCAGGCAATCCATACCCATACTCACCCTTTTCAGGCCTGTATGGTTTAAATCCAGTGGCTACGACTATTGCACCAACCCTTAAATGAATGACCTGCGGTTCCTGTGAAAAATCAACCTTACCACATGCCTTAGCGCACAAGCCACATTTATCACATAATGCCATATCTATTGCTGGTATCTCGGGATACGCACCATTGAATGGCGGTAGCACTAATGCTGTTCTCTCGGAGATCCCAAAACTGAATTCATCCCTGGTCTTCCTCGGGCATACTCTTCTAAGTTCCTCAATCTCATGTTCACTAGGCTTGTCCCTGAAATAACGTGGATTCACCCTAATGGTAACATCGAAGTTACCCACATAGCCAGACACATTCTCTATCTCGGCATTCGTGTATATTGCCACATTACTCATCCTCCTAAGTCTCCCTATTAACTCCCTCACTATGTCAATGGCGGTTCTTTCATATGGAAACACCTTAATTTTACCTATCCTAGCAGCATTACCACCAAGGAATGGAGCACGTTCAACGAGATATACCGTAAGTCCTGACTCGGCTAGGTCCAATGCCGCCCTTAACCCAGCTATACCCCCACCAATTACAAGTACTGAACGTTCACAATTCACCCTAATCCTGTTTAGGGGCTCGGCATGCCTTAGATAAGCTATCGCCGCCCTAACCTGCCTTATCGCCTTATTCGTAGCCTCCTCCTTATTGTCCTCATGAACCCACGAACACTCCTCCCTAATATCAACATGGTAATACATGTACGGATTACCACCGGCCCTCGTTATTGCAGCCCTAAACGTCGCCTCATGAAGCCTCGGGGAACATGAAGCAACAACAACAGCATTCACCCTACCACTCCTTACATCATCCTCAATCAACTTCTGACCAGCCTCAGAGCACATGAACATGAAGTCCCTGGCAACAACCACGTCCTCCTCCTTGCCTGCCTCCTCGGCTACCCTCCTCACATTAACAACATCAGAAATATTGCCACCGCAATGACACACGTACACCCCAATCCTAATTCCATTACCTCCCTTCATCACTAACCACCTCCACTGGCGCCGCCTCCTCCCTGAGAGATTTTAGGTAAGCCGCACACCTCGCAGCGGCTGACGCCGCCTCCAATATTGTGTCAGGGATATCCTTCGGGCCCGTTGCGCAGCCTGCGGCGAATACACCCTCGATATTCGTCTGCGTGGGCGTTGACG
This sequence comes from Vulcanisaeta sp. UBA163, assembly GCA_002496475.1. Classification (GTDB taxonomy): domain Archaea; phylum Thermoproteota; class Thermoprotei; order Thermoproteales; family Thermocladiaceae; genus Vulcanisaeta. Next base: position 10,568 of record DAJV01000109.1, read on the forward strand.
GGTTAATCCTTATGAAACCAAGCTCATCCGTCTCCAGCCTCGCGCCATGAATAATTGAAACAACATCATCATTATTCGGCAGCAAACCTACGGATAAGATCACGAGATCATGCTCTGCGGACTTTACCCTCCCCTCATCAATGTCCTCATAAACCACCCTAACATTACCATTGGGTAACCCCTCGACCCTTGCCACCCTACCACGCACGAACCTGACGCCCATGGCCCTCGCCTTCTGGTAGAACTCCTCGAAACCCTTACCATAGGCCCTTATATCCATACAATAAATAGTCACATCAGCCAGAGGTAACGCGCCGAGGATTAACTGAGCCTGTTTTATTGAGTACATGCAGCAAACCTGGGAGCACCTTGGGTTACCCACAGTCCTATCCCTAGACCCAACACAAAGTACATACCCAATGCTACTTGGTTCCTTACCATCCGATGGCCTAAGTACTGAGTTGAATGGCCTAGTTGGTGATAATAACCTCTCCATCTGCATTGCCGTTATTACATTCGGGACCTTACCATAACCATACTGCCCCTTCCTCTCAGCAGGGAACAACCTATACCCAGTGGCTATTATTATTGCATGCGCCTTGACCCTATATATCCTGGGCCTCTGTGTGAAGTCAATGGCGCCAGCAGGGCACGCCCTTTCGCATTGCCCGCAGAATATGCAGTTATCTATATCAATCACGGCCTTCTTTGGCACGGCAGTATCGAATGGGATATACGCAGCCCTCCTCCCCCTAAGGCCGTAATCATACTCCTTAGGTAGGACCACGGGACAGACATCCTCACAGGTGCCGCACCCCGTACACAATTCCTCATTAATGAATCTCGGCCTTCTCAACACAATGACCTCAAAGTCGCCTCTGCCCCTAACATCAATCTTGGTAATCTCCGAGTACGTCCATAGGTCTATGTTTGGGTGGTGAGCTGCAGCGGCCATTTTCGGCGTCGAAATGCAACTGGCGCAATCGAGTGTTGGGAATACCTTACTCAATAGGAACATTTTACCTCCTATCGTAGGCTCCCTCTCAACAAGCAATACCTTAAACCCCATCTCGGCCAGGTCAAGTGAAGCCTCCATACCCGCAATACCACCACCAATCACCACAACATCATAATTAAGTAAACCAGGGACGAACTCCGCCCTCTCAAGGATTTTCCGTGATATATTACTCCTCATGCGCCCTCACCCTAATGGGTCCTAGTTCCATTAATCTGGAATAGAAATCATTTAACAACCTAGTAAAGGCCTCACCGCATACAGAACATATGGCAGCCATCTTAACCCTCTCAGGCTCTATACTCCTGTTACTCAACAACTCCTGGGCCTCCTTAACACGCCTTGCAGTTCTGTCAGTACAATCCGTTAGGTATGGGCAATCCGTACCATCAGCAGCCACAAAAACCCCATCGAAACCACTCTCGAGCGCCAACAATATCCACTCGGGTCTTATCATTGATGAACATGGAACCCTAATAATCGTTGTCTGCGCAGGATAGCTTAAATGCATTAAGCCTGCTGAGCACACTCCAGGGTCTGAGATTATATTAGTCGTGAAAATAAGAATTTGTGGACTTGATTTTTTAACACTCATCTCTCACCATCTCCTCTCGCTACTTCGTTCTCTTTACGAATATTCTCCAGTAACCTGGCTCCTCTATTGTACCTAGGTACACGTGCCCCATCTTCCTAGCCCAGAGGGGTAGGTCCCTCTTCGTGCCTGGGTCCGACGAGAGGACCTCAAGTATACCTCCAACCGGTACCTCGGTTATTGCCTGCTTTGCCGCAAGGAGTGGGCCAGGGCATGACATGCCCCTGGCATCCACGGTCCTGTTTGGCTTGAGCTTCCTGAGCTCCTCGGGATTCAGTTCACCCTTCATCTCACTCATGTTCCATCACCTACACGAAGAGTGTTATGTCGGCCTCAGACATCTTCTCCATCCATTCACCAGCGCCTATTATGTCGTCGACCAAGTCGACGAAATCCTCCTTCTTGGCGTTCCATATGTTGGCCGCCGTTGAGCATACGTAAATCCTTAAGTTACCTGCCTTCTTGGCCTCTCTAAGTAGTTCAAACCATGCCGGTAACCTCAACTCCTGTAATCTCCTACCCACCTCAGGGCTCAGGTTCTGGAACTCACTGAAGTTCATGTTCTTCTGCATAACATCCTTCTTGAAGGCATACGCTCCCCATAACTGGAGGAAGAGTTCAACCTCCATGCCCATAGCCACCGCGCCGGAAACAAGCATGGCCAATCCAGTTAACCTATCCACGCTTCCCGAGAACACGGCAACCGTCATCCTCTTCTGTTTACCACCCATGTTATTCACCAACCTTTATATATTCAAGTGAATAATAAACAGTATTTCACGCCAAATGTAGAATAATAAAAATATTCTAATACTCGATAATATAATTAAACCATACAAGTCCATTCATTACTATACATTTAAATTAACTTAACCAAGGAACATGAAAATACTAACCCAATCATTAATCCCTTTAATTATCCTCCCAAATTCAACAGACACCAACACAATGAGCAACACCGCAAAAACACCAAGGCTAACACATCAGTTACTAATTCGTATGCACCACCGAACATCATAGAAACCGCTAAACAACCTCTTCATTACATTCATTAAAAACATGAAACCCAAAACCTCCCTAATCCACCTGCGCATCTCATTACCAGTCACCCCACAAACCTTTGAGTAAATGAGTAGGTCCTCGTAATCAGTCAAATCTATCCAAACGCTAAACCCTTGAGGAACATAATCAATAATCCATCACATAGGCCAAGCTGGAGGTGGGACTTATTTGTGCCGACAACATCCTCATGAGCGTAATCTTACCAGCACCATTTAGACTAAACATTGCAAAGATCTCACACTCACCAATACTCAAAGAATCATCAAGGACCCTTATGTTATTATTATAAACCATTATCAAATTACGAACCTTAATAACGCACATATTAATCAATTACGATAGAAACAACGCATCACTTAAATTACCTACTCTCAATGTTTGCATGCTTACGAGACTAAAAACACACAAATCGTGCTAAACTATATCGTGTTTGCGACTAAAATTAAATTCATGATAGTTAATTATATTTAACTACCTATAAAGGACTATATTTACCTTCAATATAAGTTAATTAATTACTAACTCCATTACGATTCAAAGATAAGCAAAATTTAAATATACATAATTGACATTCATAGTTATGCCTACGCTAAAGAATAGGGTCGCAATAGTCACGGGAGCTGGTCAGGGAATTGGTAGGAGCATTGCCCTGAGGTTGGCAAAGGACGGCGCTACCGTTGTTGTCACGGATATAACGGGTAAGGAGAATGAAACCCTCAATGAAATAAGGAGCTTAGGCGGTCAGGGAATGGCATTGAGACTGGATGTGACTGATCCAAGGATGGCTGAGGACACGGCCAAGAGGGTCTATGACACGTATGGGCGTATTGACATTCTCGTGAACAACGCGGGCATATACCCATTCAAGCCATTCCTTGAGATGACGTTTGACGACTGGTATAAGGTAATCAACATAAACCTAAACGGTACATTTAACGTAACAAGGGCCGTTGTGCCATACATGGTAAAGCAGAAGTATGGCAGGATAATAAGCATATCATCCGTGGCAGGAAATATAATGGGCTTCACAGGACTAACCCACTACAGCGCATCCAAGGCAGGCATTGTTGGCTTTACAAGGGCGCTCGCCCTGGAACTGGCCCGCTATGGAATAACCGTAAACGCCATAGCCCCAGGCGCGGTGAGGACACCAACAACGCAGGCAGGAGGCGAGGAACAAATGAAGATGATGATGCAGGTAATACCACTGGGTAGGTTGGCGGAACCAGAGGACATAGCATCAACGGTAGCCTTCCTAGCCTCAGACGACGCTAGCTACATCACAGGAGCCCTAATAGTCGTTGATGGAGGCTGGACAATAACATAAAAACTAATCACCACAAGGTCCTTAAAAATTTAAATAGCAACCGTGCCAATTCACTGCGAAAAACCGCATAACCCACNNCTGAAAAATAATTTAGCGGGCCCGGTGGGATTTGAACCCACGACCTACGGCTACCTCCCCTTAAGACCGGAGGCCGCCGCTCTACCTGGCTGAGCTACGGGCCCAGGGTATAATTACTAAGGCATAATTAAGTTTTTATTAAGCCGTGAAAAGGCAATGGTTGAGGTAATAATGATGAAGGGTATGCAGGTAATGGCCGTTATTTTTACCTTAAATCATTCAATTTCATATAACCCCTAAGCACCTTGCCTCAATATGATTACACCCCTGGGATCCTTAACCCTAACCACCAGGGTCTCCCATAGGGTGAAGCCATGGACGTCATTTTCAGGGCCTAGGTACACCAACGACGTGTCCACGCCAATAGCCACATCAATAATTGATTGATGAGCCGATAATAATAATGCCATGTCATCCCTCAGCTGGGGTATGATGACGACGTCCCTAACCAGGGA
>DAJV01000061.1 GCA_002496475.1 Vulcanisaeta sp. UBA163
TAGGTAGAGTAGGTCGAGTATGTCCTGGGGCGTCCCCATGTCCTTCCACCAACTATTAGTCACTGTGTAGCCCACCTTCCTGCCATTGTTTATGAACCATTGTATTAGGTCCGTTATCTCGTACTCACCCCTGGCTGATGGCTTCAGGGTACTGAAGGCTCTCTCCACATCCCTTGAGTCCTTAAACATGTAAAGCCCGGTCATTACGAAACTGTTGGGTGGTGGCTCCCTGGGCTTCTCAATGAGCTTCACTATCCTATCACCCTGAATTATGGCATTACCGAACCTGGTTGGGTCCCTATGCCTCGTCAGGACCACGTAAACGTCGTAATCGCCCTCCCTGAACTCATGAATAAACCTACCCAATCCCTCTCCGAAGTAGTTATCGCCTAGGTGGACTATTAATTCGCCATCTGCGCCATCCTCAATGACCCTATGTATTGCGTGGGCAATGCCGAGTCTCTCCCTCTGCTCCACGTATTTAATGCTCACGCCAAGGCTTGAGCCGTCACTGAGCACTTGCCTGAATAGGAAGCCGAGGTGCCCAACGACCACGTAGATGCTGCCTATGCCGTTGCTCATTAACCCCTCTATTATCCTCATTACCAGGGGCTTCCCCATTATTGGTATTAGGGGCTTTGGCAGTGTATACGTTAATGGCCTGAGCCTTGTGCCCTCGCCGGCGACGAGTACAATGCTGTATGTGGGCATTAAGGCGCTGTTTTGGATCTATTTTAAAGTGTTTAAACTCGTTGTGTTAATCATCGTGAATAACGCTTAAAACCCGTGTTTCTGATAAACGTTTAAATGGTTAGGGAGAGTGGTGTTGCTGGTATTGTACTTAATTACTTGCCTACTGCTGTTAATTACGCGTTGGCTATTGCCTACATAATTGTTTTAACTAGGTATATACCGCTGGCACAGTATGGTTATTACAATGCGCTTTTTGCAATTATTAACTCAATTGGCGCGTTGATACCGATATCTGGTATTTCCAACGCGATTGCCAGGGAGGGTGCCATTGATCATGCTAGGGGTGGTGATTCGAGACCTTATTTTTCAGCTATGGTTTTCATGTCGTTGATCATGGCTGCGATTTACGGCCTAGTCATAGTCCTGGCCGTGCCTATTTACCTGGGTAGTGGTATACCGAGGTGGTTGCTGGGTACTGCGTATATATATGTTGGTACAGCGTTTATTCAATCGATTGCTGGCGCCCTTGGTCTGTATTTATGGTTGACTGGGAGGGTTGCATCACAGGGCATGGGTTCAACGCTCAATATGCTGGTTATGAGGTTAACTCAGGTCGTATTAATAGTGATTATGCACAATGTTTATGCATTGGCGATATCCACACTCCTGGGCTCCATTGCACAATTTATGTACTACCTCAGTGGTGCCGGGAGTATTGCTAACCCGTCGTTAAGCATTGGCATCATTACCTCTAGGATTAGGGGATTTCTTGAGTTTGGTTTTCAGTCGTGGATTCTCGGCTACATGGGCACGTTGAGTTTCAGCCTATTGACGTACCTGGTCTACCTCTACCTAGGCCCTGATTTCTCGGGTATTTACGGCCTAGCTGCTGCGCTTGTCAATGTGGTGACTGCGTTGGGGCCTGCGGTATCCACGGTGCTCAGTAATAGGGTATCTCATGGTTTAGGTCTTGGTGTTGATATTAGCAGGATATTTCGTGATTTTACAGTACCTACCTTCATAGCGGCTGCATTGCTGGTGCAGTTAATAGTACTGGCACTGCCTGTATTGCCCATGGTGGGTGTTATCAGTGGTGAGTATGTTAGGGCTATACCCTATGCATCAGTACTATTTGGTTACGCACCGCTTGCTGTAATAGCCACGGTCTATACAACCTATTACTGGGTAATTGGTAGGGGTTGGTATGCATTAATCGCCAATGTTACTGGTCTCGGTTTCGGTATTCTTGCATACATCACCCTACACTTCCTCGGCATATACATGGCCATCACCAGTAATTACCTGGTCTACGTACTGACCTTAGCGATCTTTTGGCTTAGTGAGAGGTGGAGTATTCGAAGTATTAATGTCTTGGTCATAGGCTTATCCCTAGCCCTAACCGTAATCTCCTCCTGCACACAGCCAATTGCTGATCCACCAATTACCTGGCCACTGGTTCAATTAATTACCATAGCCACATCCCTAGCAATCCTCTATATAACTAAGCCACTACCCAAATCCCTAGTTAACCAAGTACCTAGGTTTACAAGACCATTCGTAAGACCATTCACTAGGCCTGGCCAATGAACTTTATTAATCTCTGCGGTGTCTCCATGCCCCACTTACTAAAGGCGTCTTTAATACTGACTAATCTACAGTCACTTGTGCCGTACATATTACTCAACTTATCAATTCCCCTGCAGTAGTCTGAATGCAATTTTGGTAGGTTTTCCCATACCCATTTTGTCGTTATTGGGAATTTATCAAGGATTGAGTCGAACATTAGCCATGCGATGAGCCTAATCTCATGGAAAGCCCCAAGCCCAGTCCTCAATGGGATGAAGTTTAGGAAGAACTCACGGGCATTCATTTGAACCCATACACGGCTAGCAATGGCGTTTGGGAGCAAGTACCTGGCATCCTCCGGGGCGAAGTCCTCCCTAGCCCTCATGTATGCTTGAGATGCATTATTGAGATGATCAGCCCATTCATTGGCTAGGCCCGGCGGTAATACATAGCGTAGTTGCCCCTTTGCGTAATCCACGTACCTCTGACTCTCCTGCCAGTAGGAGGCTATCCTATGCCTCACGAGCTCGTGAGTAAAGGCCCTACTACCCTCTATTAACCAACTAGCCCCCATGAACTCAAGCACGCTGTGGTGCCCATCCCTTAGGAAACCCATTACACGCCTACTCACGAGTTCAGGCCTCTCCCTAACCCTCCTCAACGCATCCTCAATGGGGTAAGCCCTATAGACAACATCAGTCATTGCCGCAACAAACTCCTCACTACCCCAGGTAAGCACTAACTCAACCCTCGGCTTAATTATATTTGCCACGTTTATTCTTACCTCCTGCACGCTTATAAACTGGTACTGAATTAAAACTAGGTAGGGAATAATTTAAGAGGTATTATTGTTTATATAGCCAGCAGGCAACCTGCCTATTATTAGTATTAATCAGTGGTGGTTCCTCCTCCTTACACACACTCATTACGTATGGACACCTCGGGTGGAATCTACAGCCAGGTGGTGGATTCACTAGACTTGGGACTTCACCGGTTGGCGGTTCAAGTTCCTTCCTACCTATTGTCGGTACTGACTT
>DAJV01000110.1 GCA_002496475.1 Vulcanisaeta sp. UBA163
CACGCTGGGCATTAACTGGTCACAGGTGTTCCTAAACCCAACATACGCCCCGTTATTCCTCGCGACACTCTTTGGTGCCATCGCCATGACGGGAGTCCTCATAAACTCCATATTTGGTTGGAGGTATGCCGTGGATAGAGGCGAGTATAGATTAACGGGTTATAGGATTAGTAATTGGGTAAGCCTGGTATTTGGTGTGCTCTATGCCATATTCGCGGCCCTATACCTGTACGAGGTCTACCTATACTCACCAACCGTTGCCTGGTCAATATTCGGTAGACCACCTGCGTACCTACCCTCAGGCCTATACCCGGTCTATGAACCGACGATGATATTGACCGGCGTTTTCTACATGGACATAGCCCTGGGTGCAGTACTACTCATACTAATAGCCCTGTCCTTCAGGTTCATTAATAGGCCCATCTCGGCCCTTAAGCTGGTCCTTGTGCTCCTGCTTATGGTCAGTGCTGAGGTAATGAATGGACTTGCTCACTTACCGTATGCCATTGTACCGCCTCTATCCGCCGTGCCCGTCCTGGTTAAGACCTATGGACTACAGTTCACCCTGCAGGTGGCTAACACGCTTAAGGTTTCCACGCTATTAACACCCCAGTTAAACGCATTGCTGCAGCTCGTGTCTGTGGAGCCTGGCCTGCTCTATGGAAGCCTTGTTGTCTTTGCATTCTTCAACGCGTTACTACTCTATGTAATTTACGCAGCCCTCTCCTGGAAGTGGCTGCCCCAGGCCATTAGGGTTGAGAAATCGTGACCGCCCCCACTACCCTCCTAATTAAAACCATAATCATTATCCTAACATTCCTCGACACAAGCATCGATACGCCTGAATAAACCGCCAGGGTTATAACAGACACTATTAGGACCTGTACCAGTGAAATTATGACACTTGGGTAAAGGATGAATCTAACAATGCGCGTTATGGGTATTAGTATGGCTATTGATATTATTAATGGCGCCACATAGTCAATAAGGAAACTCCTACCACTAAGTACGGGTTTGAAGACACTGTACTTAGTGAACCTGAAGCCCAATGCCGTCAGGTTAGCTAATAATGAGGATGTTAATGCACCAATCACTGCATAATAGGTAAACCCAAGGTCCTTAAACAGGAGTATTAGTGGGATCATTGTTGATAGGTAGATGACTGTGAACATGAGCTCCGCTAAATGTGTATGCAGTACCAAACTCCTTAGATAAACACCAGGCCTTATCTCATTATTACCCTCTATGTCCCTCTTATCAATACCCTGCATTACATTACTAATGAATTGATTAACATTACCCAACACACTATTTATAGCCAGTAGGACAATGGGTAGTACCAATAGACCAAACTCACTCCTCATACCAGGCCTAACCAAGTTCAGGTAAACACTGGGGAAGAGGGTTAGTGCCAGTGCAGCGTATGTGGCGATGAATAGTACTATCAGTAGGTCCCTGTAGATTATGCTGAGTCTGTTACGTTCAAGTAATTCTCCATACGTAACATTGACAATGTTACTACCATAACCAAAGGGCTTACTGAGGATGAAGATCACGTACCAAACACCCAACTGGGCATAGCCGAAGATGCCGATGAACATTGCATCGAGGGATCTAAAGGAGTTAATAGCATAACCCATTAGTGGAACCCAGGAGGAGTTAATGACCTCCCTGAGGTATCTACGAACATTATGCACACCAACATGAAACCTTAATGTATAGAGGAAGGCGTATACTGATGGTATGAGGATTATGAAGAATGAGGACCAGAGCACGGCCTCGATCGTCCACCCCATGAGCATTATTACTGGTATGAATATGAACTTCGTTATTGATTGAATGATGGAGGTTATTATGAACCTACCCCTGTCCTTAACCATGAGTACTGAATTAGTTACTGTCTGTAGGTATGTTGTTACCTCAGAAAGGGTTGCTATTATGAAGACCAGTAATGCGTAGTTACCCATCTCTGACCAGACGCTGATTAGGTATCCTGCTGTTAAGGCTAGGGTTACTAGGTATAATATTGATGAAACACCTAGGGCTGCCTTAATGTTCAGTCCCTTATCCCTAGCGGTCAACCTTGGGTATGTAAATCCTATCAAGGCCGTTGGCAGTGTTGAGAAGGCCGCCGCGGCATTCAACAATGATAATAACCCCAATCCAACCGTGGGTATCCTCCTGGTAATGGCAATGTTATACGTGAAACTACTCAATAGCGCCAGCAACGATGCAAAAACAGCCAGTGTCCTTACACTCCTCGCCATTGATATCAAAACCACATAAATCGCTGATTTAAAAGTTCCTCGCAATATTTGGATCACTCATTTTTAATCATTAATCTTTTACAATGAGGGGAGGAATTAATTCAATGCTAACGTTGGTGCATGGTTCCCTGGGACTCGATTACCTAGTCCACAATATACTACCGAGTAATGATTGGTGGGTATCAATGATTTGCCAGGGTGGTGACGGCGTTGGTATTGACATGGACCTAAGCCCTGGCATTAGATCAAGAATTGCACTGCTATGGAGTAGAATACTTGAATTGAGGGATGATGACTCAAGGTTACTGCTTGATGCTTTAATTAACTCGTCAAGGCTTTACGACGCAATTAACTACATTCTTGAAACGTACATAGACTATGATGCTACACGGCTCTACTTCTTCATGAGGATCATGAGCACCCTCGGCATTTGGAAACCAATAGGCAGGGGTTGTATAGATGTACCCCTCATTGAGCCGGTGAAGTCCCTGGTGACCGCTGCAATACTTGCATATAATGCAGCAAACGGTATTAGGGGCTCCATGATCCTTGCTTCTGACTTCATTGATGAGATTAAGGATGCGCTGCAAGAGGTGAGGGGGGTTGGTAATGTTTACATTATGACTAATCACCTGCCCCGTGAACTAGGCGTATTTGATGAATTGATAATAACATCAATGGCAGTGCCTCAGGAGACCTTCGGCAAGTTAATAAGAATTGGTAATGGGAATAGTTCCGAGGTGCTAATTACAAGAATCGGGCTGGGTATTGCAAGAAATAACTTTGAGACTGCCGCAGGGAGCATGGGTAATATTGAGATGGAGATCCTGAGGACTGTTAATGAACTCGGCTTCACCACACTGAACTCATTGATAGACATGGTATCACAGTCAACGGGAGCCTCGAAGGATGATACAACAAAGGCGTTAATTAGGGCATCAAATATGAACCTGGTTAGGATTAGGTACTTGCCTGATGGTAGGGCTGTGGTCACGCCCACCGTGGCTGGACTCAGACTATTAACTACTAAGTAGTCCTTAATTACTATAAATATAGTTTATTTATCTAACTATTAATGCCAAAGGCCTATAAAGAAGAATTTATTAATCAGATAAAAACCGTAAGCCCAATGCCACCCAAATGGTACTGGTCAATAGATCCAAGTAATGTGCCTAAGATACTTATCGAACCACCAGGACCCAAGGCACAGGAGGTAATAAAAATGGACGAGTCACTGGTAATGCAGTCCTTCGGCCGGTGGTATCCGCTGGTTATTCAGCGGGGCTATGGGCCTGTCGTTGAAGATATCGATGGCAACCTATACATAGACTTCAATGCTGGTATAGCCGTAATGAACGTAGGCCACAGCCACCCAAGGATTATTGAGGCAATTAGGAAACAGGTAGAACTCTTTACGCATTACAGTATGACGGACTTCTACTACGAATTAATTGTGAAGCACGCATCCATGCTTAGGGGCATTGTACCAATAAGTGGTGATAAGAGAGTCTTCTACACAAACTCCGGTACTGAATCAATAGAGGGATCAATAAAGGTCGTACGTGGTCATTTCAGGAACCAGAGACCATACGTAATAGCCTTCCTAGGGGCATTCCATGGAAGAACATACGGCTCTATGGCATTAACCGCAAGCAAGCCAGTGCAGAGACTTGGGTTCAATCCAATGATGCCAAACGTAATACACATACCATACCCATACCCGTACAGGTGTCCCTTTGGCAAGGACCTAAACGAAGAGGAGTGCGGTGAGGCAGTCCTTGGTTACCTGGAGGATTGGATATTCGGCAAGTTGGTTGATCCAAGTGAGGTCTCCGCAATATTCTTCGAGTCAATACAGGGCGAGGGCGGTTATGTGGTTCCACCGAGGAACTTCTTCCCTGGCCTGAGGAAGATCGCCGATAAATACGGCATACTCCTAGTCGATGATGAGGTACAGTCTGGTTTCGGCAGAACTGGCAAGTGGTTCGCAATACAGCACTGGGGTGTTGAACCTGATTTAATAACCATGGCCAAGGCAATAGCCGCTGGGCTACCACTTGGCGCCATTGTAGGTAGGGCAAGCATCATGGATCTGCCCAGGGGTTCTCATGCAAATACCTTTGGAGGTAACCCAGTGGCGCTGGCGGCAGGTGTCGAGGTAATCAATGTAATACTTGATGAGGAACTAATGATGAATGCCCAGAGGGTTGGTGAATACATTAGGAGGAGGTTTATGGAGGAGATGGATCACGTTGAGTTGATTGGTGATGTCAGGGGCTTAGGATTAATGATTGGGGTTGAGTTGGTTAGGAGTAGAAAAACCAAGGAGTATGCAGTCAAGGAACTTGAGCAGGTACTCTATGAATCATTCAAGAGGGGTGTTGCCGTGATAAGTGCGGGCAAGTCGACGATTAGGATCGCGCCACCGCTAAACATACCCATGGAACTCGCCGAGAAGGCCGTGGACATAATAACCGATGTTATTAAGAAGGTTGATAGAGAACGTATTAAGTGATTTTAATTAACCATGGCATCCTTTAAAACCTCGCTCTCCTCTTCAAGGTACCATTCAAGTACATAATCATGCCTATCCGCATAATCCCTCGCGAACTCAAAGGCGTTTTTCCAATCATTGTCCTCATAAATTACCCTCCAACCCTCCTCAACTAGGGCTAGGTCCTCAGGCTTACCACTGACTAGGATTCTACCCATCCTCCTGTTTATGAAGACTTTATACCTGCCAGTCATCATATCACGTATACGTGTACAGGTTAAAAAGTCCTACCAGGTTTTTATTTAAACAGTACATTAAAACTTTCACTAAACTTACGTAAAATTCACAAAACGACTGATTATATCTATGTACTTAAATATATCATCAGGGAAGATGAGTAGATAGATCGTATTGCCAAGCCCCTCCTTAACCCTGAGAAAGGCTTGGAAGACGGCGCCGCTGCTGAGGCCAATGAGTAGACCCGTGCTCCTGGCCACAGTGATTACGCCCTTAACTGCATCTTCAAGGCTTATATCAACAACCTCATTAACAACCTCACGAACCCACCTAATACCAGACTCAAGCCTTTTGATGCCGGGTATTGTGCTACCTGCCGTAGGCTCAACTCCAACAACGTAGACCTCGCCAAACTCATCCCTAAGTCTCCTGGCGATACCAGTAAGATGCCCACCAGTACCAATCCCAGCAATTAAGACCCTGGGCACCTTACCAATATCCCTGAATTGCTGAGCAATCTCCTTGCCAGTGACGTAGTAATGACCACCTGGGTTATCAGTATTCTCAAACTGATTAAGATTAACGGCACCATCCCTAATAGCCTCCTCACCGACCCAACGCCAAAACTCCTCATCAATACTATCCCTATCAACCCTAACAACCTCAGCACCCAGTACCCTAAGCAACACCTCAGTAGTCCCAGGCAAATGCCTCGTGGCATACGCCCTATACCTAAAACCATAAATATTCGCCAAAGCCGCCAAGGCAATTGCAACATTACCGGAGGAGGCCTCAAAAATAGGGCGGCCACGCATGCCACTGTCCAAGTACTTACGAAGTAGAAACTGTACAGTCCTATCCTTAATACTCCCACTAAGCGGGTTAAAGAACTCAAGCTTGGCCCATACATCACCAAATCGATCAAGCCTTACAAGGGGCGTTGGGTAGAAGTTGCTTATGAAGTCTGACACGCTGAGGAAAACATTGTCTTT
>DAJV01000095.1 GCA_002496475.1 Vulcanisaeta sp. UBA163
ATTAAGGCCAACGCCAAGCTTGCAGATCCCATGAGTGATATTGTGAAGATTAGTGTGTATTTCCTGCCAATCTTATCACCGAGATGACCAAAAATAATGGCCCCAAGAGGCCTACCGACAAAGCCTACGGCAAATGTTATGAAGGCATATATCAATGCCAGTAAGCCGCTCATCATTGGAAAGAAAAGCTTTGCAATCACTGGCGCCGCATAACCAAAGATCAGGAAGTCATAGAATTCAAAGGCTATACCCAATGAGGAAGCCACAGCTACCCTTAACATTTCACCAGTTGGTACCTGGATTTCCTGCCCTCCCATTAAAATTATATATTAAAAATAATGAATATTTAAATATTACCATGCAAAGTCCATAAATGATATAACTAATCAAAATCTCAGTAACTCTAAAATAATTAATTAAATAATATATTGATATTATTAATTATAAGTTATATCATTTATGGTAAAATTAATACCAATCCTAGAGAAATTAATATAGCTATTGGGAAAGAAAATAAACTATTTTTAATCTAAATAGCGTGTTAATACGATTATTAATGATCATATTTTACCTCAGGAAACCGCCTAGGATTGTCCATGATATTAATGAGACTAATTATGAAACTGAATGATAAATATAGTACATATGAAAGCAGTGAATTAAGAGGCTGTAGGTAAGGTGAGTGGGCTTGACCCATAAGATTACAAAAATCAGTAGATGGTAGACTACGGCAGGGATACGGTTACCGCATTGCGCATCGCCGCTAGGGTACTATAATCCTTAAGAGGATAGAAAGTCATCAACTTCACCACTGCACACATATCCATGACCAACCTTAACATCACTGCAAAATCTATTCCCCCTAATTGTCTCATAATTTATAACATGCATTTCCTACACAGAGCACATACTATAATAAGATGCTTAAAATTAATAAGGCACTTCGATAAAAGAAGATTTTGATGCATCAAGTAACGAGAGAGATCGATCAATATAAGTTCATACAACAGATACAAAATCAAATATTCGTTCATAAACCATATAATTAATCATGAAACCAATCATAGATCATGGAAGAACTAATAAAAATGCATCATTAATACTAGAAAAATTTTACAAAAACAAAAATATAAAAAATGTTAGTAGCGGGGCCCGGATTCGAACCGGGGACTTCCCGACCCGATTAGGTTCTCGGGGTTATGAGCCCCGCAGGCTACCAGGCTACCCTACCCCGCTGTTGGTCATTATTTCTACATGCTTTTTAAGTCTTTCTTCATTTGTGAAAGCTTTGAACGAGACTTGTTAGGGCCTTCGTGTACTTACTGCTTCTCTTTGGTCCATTGATATATTTTCATACCCGTTACATGCTTTTATGATATTTTTCTTTCACTTATTTCGTCTTTTTGGCTACTAAATTGCTCTCTGTATTTGGATTGAAAGTTTATTGCCGGAATTCATGATTTTATGGCACCCGTGTAGTTTAGGATATTGTGATGGAGTGATCACACCGTTAATTAGGGCTGTTGCAGTTCGCCTTAACATTGGGCTTAAGAACGAGGTGAATTAATAAGTCATAAATATGCCAAGGAAGTAAAGGTCTTGATTCTAAGTTGATATTAAGGATAAAAGTGGGAAGAAAAGATTCAAAGGTATTTGATTTGTTTGTAAATGTAGTTATGATATGCAGGGTGGGGTTAAACGTTAACTGGGGCCGGGGCCGGGATTTGAACCCGGGTTCACGGGCTCCACAGGCCCGCATGCTTTCCAGGCTGCACCACCCCGGCACGGTGTTCCTATTATTCATGCTTTTAAGTTTTTGTCCTTAATATCCTCGTGCGTTTTAAATTATTATACTCATTTGATCATTCTAATTTTGTTGCCACCTTTATCTTCGTTCTATTTCTATTTAAATCCTACAACCATATAATAATATATCGCATTTATTCCTTTGAGCTCGCTACCTAATCATAGTTACACATTCGCTCTTCTTTTTCTCGTAATAAAGTATTCGCTGTATTGTACCTGGTCTCCTTTTCATAGTAATGACTACCATATATGCATTGGTGCCTCGGTTAATACTGCTTTTTACTAACTCTGTCATTGAGGTGGTTGGTGCAGTGGTGTGGATATTGCTTGTCTATACCCTCATAATGAGGCGTGGACTTTGGGCATTGATGCGTGAAAATGCATAAGGCCCTAGCTGGATTAGGGTCATTGGCATTACTAGGGTTGAGCGCATGTTGTTAATTCCTTATGTCATCTCCTACGCCATTGATTTATTGTTTTCAATGTTCATTAGTAATCCATTAGTCGGTATTGCCCTTAGGGTTATCTCCGCGTCTCCATTGATAATGATGATCATGGAGCGCGCAATGATTGCACCGTTTAATTACCAATAATGGCCTAGGCGATTCTAGGCTGCGTTGTATTAAGTATTAGTAATTACCTATTGGTTGCATTCAAAGCCATGGTTTTTAATCGACTTCCCTAATAATTCCTCTGTCAGCCTGGTAATGCTGCTGTTCACGTCATTAATTCCCCTGAGGGTGTTATGCGCGTTGCTTAGCATTTCAATTCCTTCACACACCCTCTTCTTATACGGTCTCTCCTTGATCAGCGCCTTATACCTGCTCATCGCCTCCTCACCCTCATTACGATTACCCACCTTGAATGCAGCAATGGCAAGGCTAAGCCATGTATATGCATAACTCGGCTCCTTTCTCACTGATTCCCTGAACAACCTATACGCAAGTTCATACCTACCCAGTTTAAAGGCGCACCAACCTCCCCAAAGCAAGTCCTGTGGATCATCATACCTCAGGTAAAGCTGTAATGCCCTCCCGTAGGCACTCAGGGAATCCTCCCTATTCCCTATCGCCTCAAGGCATATGGCTAGTCCATGCCATGCACCTGGAGTCTCGGGGCAATTCGCAAGGTACTCCCTATATAGTGTCACTCCGTATGAGTACTCCATTAGGCATATTGATGCCTCAGCGGCTTCATAAAGTGCCCTGCAATACTCCGTACCCACCGCACTAGGATGCATACCCCATTTAAAAGAATAACCACAACAAGGCCATTGCAGTACCCCAGAGGGCGTACTCCTAACCGTTGTTAATCGTTGTTAATGTATGTATGTATTCGTTACTATCCACGGTATACCATGGCGGTACGTACCTACTTATTTCATTACCATACACTATACCCAAAACCTCATTAATCCTCCTCTCCAGCTCATCCATGTTATTGGCTATGATACTTACATGGCCCATTTTACGCCTTGGCTTGACCTTCGTCTTCCCATACCACCAAACACTGGTTCCCGATATCGTCAATACCCTCCTGATCATGTCCTCGCTGTACGGTACACCAAGCATGTTCACGATTGCAGAGGGCCTCAGCAATTCAGTAGGGCCTATGGACATGCCTAGGATTGCCCTGATGTGATTCTCGAATTGACTCACGGCAGCGCCCATTAACGTCCAATGCCCCGAGTTATGAACACGGGGCGCAAATTCATTAATCAATACCTCACCGTTTCTCGTCACGAAGAACTCAACGGTAAGGACGCCTACGTAATCCAAGGTATTGGCAAGCCCTATGGCTAACTCCCTGGCCCTATTGGCTGCCTCATCATCAATCCCCGCAGGTGATATGCTATAGAGTAGTATTCCGTTGTAGTGGTGATTCTCGGTAACAGGATATGTAAGGACATGGCCATCACTTGACCTAACGAGTATCACCGACACCTCCCTATGAATGTCCACGAATTCCTCGGCTAATAATGGGAATTCCCTGGGCACTCCATTAGCGCCGTCATCATTCATTACGTAGTATTGGCCCTTACCGTCATAGGCACCACGGGGTACCTTAAAGACCACCCTACCGAATCGCCTAATTGCCCTACCCACATCGCCCATATTGTTAATAACCATGAAACCGGGTGTTGGGAAGCCCTTGTCCCTAAGGAAGGACTTCTCAATTATCTTATCCTGCTTTAGCCGTATTGTTAATGACCCAGGTCTCAATTTGCCCTCCTCTTCAGCCATCTTTATTGCACTTGGGTTAACATGTTCGAACTCAAAGGTAACAATGTCTGACTTATTCACAAGTTCCACCCAGGAATCACCGGTGTACCTACCATCCGAGACGCCGAGGGCTGGTGCCTGTGGATCCACATCATGGACCAGGAACTTTACTCCTAATTTCCTGCCCTCCAGGATCATCATTAGGCCCAGTTGCCCACCGCCTAGTATGCCCACTACCTTACTCATGCTTAAGCACCGTGCTCAATACGTCCCTCTTCATGGAATCCATGAGTTCCACAACCCTTGTCCTGAACTCGGGGTACTTAATGCCCAGTATCCTGGCTGCGAGTAAGGCCGCGTTCTTGGCGTTGCCGATTGCCACGGTAGCCACTGGAGTGCCGTAGGGCATCTGGACTATGGATAGTAATGAATCGAGACCATTTAAGTGCCTGCTGGGTATTGGTACCCCTATCACGGGTAATGGTGTTAGTGCCGCTGTCATGCCCGGCAGGTGCGCAGCTCCACCTGCGCCAGCGATCACCACCTCTAGGCCATTATTAATAGCGGATTTAGCGTAGTCAAACATGAACTCAGGCGTTCTATGGGCTGACACGACCCTTGCCTCGTTTGGTATGCCCAATTGGTTTAGTAATTCCACGGCCTCCCTCATTACCTCCCAGTCATTTTTACTGCCCATTATTACGCCCACGAGTGGTTTTGCGCTCATTATGATTATTGTTTAAAGAAAACTTTTAAAAGTATTTTTCACTATTAATCGTAGTATGCCCGTGTATTGTTTAAATAAAGAATTAAATGAGGTGCCAACACATGCCCCTTAGTGATGGTGAGAGGAACATCATTAGGAAATCCCTTGGTAGGGAACCAACACAGGCCGAGTGGTTGGTGTTTGATGCCGAGTGGAGTGAGCACTGCTCATACAAGAGTAGTAGGAGGTTTCTCAAGCTACTGCCCAGCGAGGCACCACACGTACTTAGGGGACCTGGTCTTGACGCCCCGCTAATCCGCATAGGGAGCCTTGTGGTTAGCTTCAAGATAGAGAGCCATAATCACCCATCTGCCGTGGATCCCTATGATGGCGCTGCAACGGGCGTCGGCGGCATAGTGAGGGATATACTGACCACGGGATTAAGGCCCATTGCATTAATGGATAACCTACACTTCGGTCCACTTGATGATCCCCATGCTCGATGGCTAATGAGAAATATCATTAGGGGGATCTCGGATTATGGGAATAGGATTGGAGTACCCGTGGTTGCCGGTGAGGTGTGGTTTGATGAATCATTCACCACCAACCCAATAGTCCTGGTCACATGCATCGGTGTTGGTAGGCTGGAGAATGCCGTGATGGGTGAGGCAAGCCCTGGGGACTTAGTCCTGGTGATGGGCAATGACGTGGGTAGGGATGGCATGCTCGGCAGTTCCTTCGCCTCCAAGGTCCTGGATAAGTCAAGGGACGAAATAGGCGCTGTACAGGTGGGTAATCCACTACTTGAGAAGTTGTTGATTGATGCAATAATCAAGTTAAGGGACGGTGGTTTGGTTAGGGCTATTAAGGACGTGGGTGGTGGGGGTTTGGCCACTGCATTGAGTGAGCTTGCTGATCAATTTGGTCTTGGTATTGAGATCCACCTGGATAGGATTAGGACGAGGGAGGACATGGCGCCTGAGGAGGTGCTGGTCTCCGAGTCCCAGGAGAGGATGGTTATTGTGATAAGTAGGGATAAGTTGAAGGAGGTTGAGGAAGTGCTGGGGAGGTACGGTGTTGGTTATGACGTAATTGGCACATTAACGAGTAATGGCAAGTTTGTGGCCTACTATGGGAGTGAAGTGGTTATTGACTTACCAATAAAGTTCATAACACATGCACCGGAGACTAATTATGAGTTTAGGGAACCACAGCACCTAAATGGGTTGAGGGTTATCCCTGAACTACCTGAGGTGCCGCTCAATGAGGCACTACTTAAGGTATTAAGGAGTCCCAACATTGCGTCGAAGGAGCATGTATTCAGCCTATATGATTATGAGGTTGGTGTTAGGACTGTGGTTAAACCGGGTAGGGCTGGTGCGGCAGTGCTTAGGCTCCTTGATACTGATGGGGGTGATGGTAAGTTGGGAATCGCAATAAAGGCTGATGCGAACCCGAGGTACTCATTCCTTGACCCATTCATTGGGGCCGCCAATTCCCTGGCCAAGGCCTATAGGAATGTGGTTGCCGTTGGTGCAGAGCCCCTGGCTGTCGTTGACTCAATAAACGTGGGCAACCCCGAGAAGCCCGATAGGTATTGGTACTTCGTGAACTCTGTACTGGGGCTTGCCTGGGTTGCCCGTGAACTCAACATACCAATAGTTGGTGGCAAGGTTAGTTTCTATAATGAGGATTCCAAGGGCAATGTTATTAAGCCCGTGGTTTCCGTTGCAGTATTGGGTCGGGTGGATGATGTAGATAAGGCCGTTGACGGGGGGCTCATTGGTGGTGGTTCATTAATAGTCATAGGCGGTACAGCAATGGACATAGGTGGTTCTGAGTACCTTTATGCTGTTTACGGTATTGTCAGGGGTGTGCCGCCGAGGCCTAGGCCTAGGGATGAGGTTAGGAATTCCAGGGCTGTCCTTAGGTTAATACGGGAAGGCCTAGTGAGGGCTTCCATGGATGTTGGCGGCGGTGGGCTATTAACTACTTTAAGTAAAATGGCCTTGATTAATGGGGTTGGCTTTGATGTTGATTTGTCCAGGGTGCCTATTGAGAACTGCTGCCTTGATCCAAGCATGGTTGCCTTTTCGGAAACCAATGCAAGGTACGTGGTGGAGGTTAATGAGAATGACCTCGGTAGGGTAATGGTTATTCTCCAGGGCCTTAATGTGCCGTTTTCTGTGATTGGTGAGTCAGGCGGTGATGATGTTATTGTTCGTTGGGGCTCCCGGGAATTAATGGCATTGGGGCTTGATGATTTGGCAAGTGCCTATTATTCGCAGTGGGGTGATCTGTGATGTGCGGTATTTGGGCTTATCTTGGTCTCAATGCCGGCAGTAACGTGGCTAAATTGACACCTTGGTTGATACATAGGGGCCAGGAGGGCGTTTCATTCGTGTGCCATGTAAATGGTGAAATCCTAAGGCCCAGTGATGCGTCTGCCGTTAAATCAACACTGTGCCTTGGGCATGCCAGGTATAGTACGAGTGGGCCATATGGTGTTGAGCTTCAACCTATCGTGCTTGGCAATGACTTTGCCCTGGTATTCAATGGCACAATAAGTAATTACATTGAATTAATCAAGAGGTTGAGGGATCTTGGTGTCGATTTTAGGACGAATTATGACGCCTTGGTTTTAGCTCATTACATGAGGGAATTACTTACTAGGCGGGGTATTGATGGTGGTGTTAATGAGCTTTTCCGCACACTCCGTGGCGGCTACTCCATAATAGCCACTTGGAGGGATTCCTTAATAGTGGTTAGGGATCCCTGGGGCATTAGGCCTCTTGCCATTGGTAGTGATGGTAATGGCATAGCCATAGCATCAGAAACGGCAGCGCTTGAGGCGTTAAGCATGAATTGGCGTGAGGTGGAGCCTGGAAAGGCCCTTGTGCTACGTGGATCTGGTGGGGAGTACTGGATTGAGGGACCCAGGGTTAGGAAAGCCCATTGCGCGCTTGAGTATATATACTTCCTAAGGCCTGATTCTCATTTTAATGGTATTAGTGTTTATGATGCTAGGCGTAGACTTGGCATGGCGCTGGCCCGTAAGGAGTGGGATCACGATATCGACCTTGTGACGCCCGTTCCAGAGACCGCTAGGATTGCGGCGGAGGCCTATGCTGAGGGTATTGGCAAACCAATACATGAGTTAATAATTAAGAATAGGTATGTTGGCCGTGGCTTCATCAAGCCACCCAGGGAGAGGTCTGTGAATATGTATAACGTGGTTAGGGATTTCGTTAAGGGTAGGTCTGTAGCCCTTGTTGATGACTCCATCATAAGGGGTGACACCCTTGGGAAGGTTTTGCCCAAGTTCAGGAGGGTGGGAGCCAGGGCTATACATGTTAGGGTTTCCTCGCCACCGATTAGGTACCCATGCTTTATGGGCATGGACTTCCCAACTAGGCGTGAATTAGTGGCTCACGGCAGGTCAATAGATGAGATCAGGGATTACCTTGGTGCTGATTCCCTGGTTTACTTAACGGTTAACGAACTTATGGATGCCATAGGAACCACTGAGCTTTGTACTGCATGCTTCACGGGTAATTATCCATTCAACATCAACATTGTTGAGACAGAGAAGGCATTCTCTGGGGATAGGGTATGGGAGTCTCAGGCTTTGTAGGTGTGATTTCCTTCCATGATGGGTGGGACGTGAGTAAGATGCTTAGATATGCGCTACCGGTGCTTAGGCACAGGGGTAATGATACTGCCTGGGCTGCCCTACTAAGCAATGATAATAAATTCGTTATACAGGAGGTTAAGGAGGACGGCAATATTCCAAGTGGTTGGGCTGGACTCCTGTGCCTATACACTAATAATGCATCAAGGGGCCTTGTTAAGTGCGGTAATACCGATATTGCCTATTGTATTGAGGGCATTGTCGTGAAGCCTATGGAATTATGTAGGTTGGTTAATGGTGATGGCGAGGCCCTTGCCTACACGTCCCTAGTGGCCTTGACCAGCGGTGGTGAGTTAATAGCCTATCGACCCATCACTGGATTGAGGAACCTAGTCCTTGGTGCCTATGGTTTCGACTTAGCCATGATATCCAACGAGAGTTCCACCATAAATGCGCTGGGTGGTGAAGTAAGGCTCTTTATCGAGCCTGGATCCATAGTAAGGGCCAGTAAGTTAAACCTATCAGTAAGCAAAATCGCAGGTAATGCCCGCAGTAAACTATGTGTCATGGAGTTCATATACCTATCAAGACCTGATTCCGAGGTAGATGGGCATCCTGTCTATGAGTTTAGGAGGGCGTTGGCTAGGAGACTTGCCCTTAGGTTAGCGAAGTGGGTTGATGTGGATGTTGTTATTGGAATGCCCGAGACTGGAATAATTTATGGAATTAAGGCAGCAGAGACTCTGAGGAAGCCCTTTGAGTATGCTCTTCTTAATATCGAGAGACGTAGATCAGCGCTGAAAGATGACCTATTGGACAAGGTATCCTCCGTACACCTAAAGCTCAGTCCAGTAATTAGTGCTATTAGGGGTAGGAGGGTTCTGTTGGTTGATGATTCGTTACTTACGGGGATATCCATTAAGGAGGCATCGCAGGCGCTTAGGCATAGGGCCGGGGCTAGGGAGGTTCACGTTGCCATAGCCAGCCCAAGGATTATTAGGAGTTGCCCCTACGGTATTGACATGCCTCCAGACAATCAACTACTTGCCAATGCCTTCAGTAATTATGCTGATGCCCAGAGAGTTCTTGAGGTTGATTCATTAACGTGGTTAAGCCTTGATGATCTGTATGCCACGGCCAATGAGGCGGGTATAGATGGGGATCACCTGTGCACTTATTGCCTCAGGGGTGATAAACATGAACTGGACCTATGAGAAGGCTGGAATTAACCTAGGTAAGCATGAGGAAATGCATGCAACTGCCCACGAGGTTATACGTGATACAGCAGGTAGATTAGGGGTTATGCTGATGGAGGGCGGTTTCACGAGGTCAATGCAGCTTGACAATCATGAAATAACACTGCATACTGATGGTGTTGGTACCAAGTCCATGATTGCGTGGTCCACGGGTAAGTTGGAGGTGCTTGGTTGGGATTGCGTTATTGGTAATGTTAATGACATAGCCTGTGACGGCTTTATACCAATTGCACTCACTGACTACATAGCCATATCCGACAATGATGTTGATGCCGTACGCAAGGTCCTCAGTGGCGTTAGGGACGCAGCCCTAGTGGTTAAGGCTGCCCTCTTGGGCGGTGAGACGGCTATAATGCCTGGCCTAGTCAATGGCATTGATGTGTCATGCACGGTACTCGGTATTAAGAATACTGGGAAATATGTGGGGGTGAGGACTGGTGATGTAGTTATTGGTATTGAGTCCAGTGGGTTGCACATGAATGGGTATACGCTTGCCCGTAAGGTTTTACTGGGTCGGTATGGCCTGGAGGATGAGGTTTGTGGTTATGAGTTGGTTAATTGGCTTCTAAGGCCCACTGCCTACTATGGGGACTTACTGATTAGGCTCTATGGTGGTGGCTTAATTAAATCAGCTGTTCATGTAACCGGTGGAGGCTTCACCAAGATTAGGAGAGCAATTGGTGATTTAGGTGTTGAGCTAGAGGTTCCTGAGCCGCCATGCATATTCAAGACAATCAGGGAGGCGGGCAATATCGAGTGGAACGAAATGTATAGGGTGTTTAATATGGGTGTTGGGCTCATGGTGGTGTCCAGTGAAGATCACGTGGATGACATTACTAGGGTAATTAGGAGTTTTGGCTTTAATTACTGGGTTCTTGGTAGGGTGATTGAGGGTGGTGGGATTAATATTTTAGTGAGTAATGGTGTTAGGTTACGTATTTAGTGGTATACCGAGTAATTTATTCATTTCCTCATAGGATTTGACCAAGTCCATGGCTGAAGCACCCCTCCTGAATAATTCCTTATCCAAGTGCCTGCCGTTGATTAATACCCTCATGGTATCACCGCTTAATTCATCCGCGAGAACCAGGTTATTTGAGCCGTCAGAGCCAAACTCCAGTTTAAAGTCCACGAGTGTCAATCCCCTACTCACCATGTAATTGCCTAAAACCTCATTCACCCTCAGCGCAGTGTTTATTATCTCATTTATCTGTCCCCAGTTCGCAAGACCGGCCTCTATTATGTCGTCCATGGTTATTAATGGGTCGTGAAGTTCATCACTCTTTAGGTGAAACTCAACGATGGGCTTACTGAATTTCGTCATTGGTTTCATTAGGGGCATCCTCTTTAGGAATGAACCGTAGGCGTAATTCCTGACAATAACCTCTATTGGTATCATCCTGAGACCCCTCACCAGGATCTTCCTATCACCATCCCAATCAACTAAGTGATTCCTAATGCCATACCTACCCAGTAATCCCATGAGGAACACCGTCTGGGCCGCGGCTAGCCTACCCTTACTAGGTGCGTGTTCCTTCCTGGCGCCATCGAATGCAGTGACTTCGTCCTTGAACTCCATAACGAGGAATTCATCATTAACCCTGTAAACCCTCTTGGCCTTACCCTCATAGATTAACTCCCCAGTCCAGTTATTCACCATACCCAGTAGTGATTTCTTATTGTTATTTAAGGTTTACTTAATTAATTAAATAAACATCCTGGATTATATTGGTAATTTCTTCCTGTATTATTTAAATAATTATTTAAATAATATGTTTAATAATTTAATTAAATAATTTAAGGGAAATAATTATTAAGGCTGCAACGCAATTATTTAATCAGTTATGATAAGGAGTAAGGTCCTAATTGTGGGCGATGGGGCCAGGGAACACGCAATAGCCACAAGGCTTAGTTTGAGCGTCCACGAACCAAGGATAAGCGCGTTGGTTACCCACGAAAATCCAGGAATTAGGAGAATTGTTGAGAGAAGTGGCGGTGAGTTAGTGAAGTCTGGACTGGACCCAAGGGGCTTGGTTAGTGCCGTTAATAGGGTTAACCCTGACCTAGTGATAATTGGACCCGAGGAACCTCAGTTTGCCGGTGTTGCCGACAAGGCCGCTGAACTAGGCGTACCAACCTTTGGGGTCCCTAGGTCTTTAGCCATGATAGAACAGAGCAAGGCCTTTGCAAGAGCCTTAATGTGGAAATACAGGATACCTGGTAGGATCGCCTTTAGGGCGTTTAGGGATATTAACGAGGCACTCCAGTACATATCCAACGCAGGCTCCGTTGCAATAAAACCAGCCAGACAGAGTGGCGGTAAGGGAGTTAGAGTATTTTGGGATAGACTGGCCTACCTTAGGGATGGTATTAATGAGGCTAAGGTATCCCAGGTGTTCGCTGTATCCAGGGATATGGCCACCTACGATGATATAGACGCGCGTATTGTTGTTGAGGAGGCCGTAACCGGCGTCGAGTACACAGTGCAGGTAATAAGTGATGGTAAATCTATTATTGCGCTACCGCCAATTCAGGACAACCCGCATGTATTCGATTATGACGTAGGCCCTGAGTGCGGTGGAATGGGTGCCATAGTGGGTCCAGGGCCATCACTACCCTTCCTAACCCAGGAGGAATATGAGGAAAGTGTTGAAATAACGAGAAAGTCATTGGAAGCGTTACAACGTGAGACCGGGGTTAAGTATGTCGGTGTATTGGGTGGTCAATTCATGCTCACCACATACGGACCGACACTCATTGAGTACTACAGTAGGTTCGGCGACCCTGAGGCCTTGAATGCATTGGCAATGCTCAATGATGATTTACTCGAGATGATGGAGGCGGCGGTGGATGGTAGATTATCGAGTATAAAGTACTCATTCAAGAGGAATGCTGTGGCCATTTCAAAGGCCGTGGCACCCATGGGATACCCACACAATAGGGACTTGGCCCGTGGCAGGTCAATAACCATTGATATGGATGGAATAAGGAAGTTGGGTTGCGAGGTCTACCTTGGGTCGGTTATTGAGGAGGGTGGCCTTTACAAGACCCTGGGCTCAAGGGCGGTGGAGGTTCTAGCCGTGGGTAGCACGTATAGGGAAACCTATGAAAAAATCGAGAATTGCATAACCCACATCAAATCACCGGACTGGCAGTTAATACATAGACGGGATATAGGGAGTAGGGAGTTGATTGAGAAAAGGATTAAAGACGCCGAGCACATCAGGACAGTCTACAGGTGGAGGAGAGACCATGGACTGGGCAGGGTTAGGATTGATTGGGTACCTGGCGGCGAAATCACAATATATGACTATACGTAGGTAATGCCGTGTTACTCAAATAACTAATTACTTAACCTTAATCAGTGATGCTGCCGATCTAGCCTTCTCCCTGGCCTCCTGTACAGTACTCCCCGTGGCTAGCACAACACCCATCCTCCTGCGCCTATACGTGAAGGGTTTCCCGAATAACCTAACCTGAACCCCAGGTATCTTCAGCGCCTCCTCAAGCCCCGTAATCCTCGGTGCCCAGGCCTCGGTCCCTGCAAGGATTACGTGAGCCGCCGCCGGCGTTACCAGCCTGACCTCAGGTGTTGGTAGTCCCAGGGCGCTCCTCACATGCACCTGGAACTCACTTATGTTTGTACTGACCAGTGTGACGAGGCCCGTGTCATGGGGCCTAGGCGACACCTCACTGAATAATACCCTGCCATCCCTGGTAATTAGTATTTCAACGCCGTATATGCCGAACCCTCCCAACTCATTGACGATCCTAACTGCATACCCCTTGGCCTCCTCAATGATATCGTTGCCCATCATGGCTGGATGCCAGGACTCAACATAGTGATAAACACCCTCAGGTCTCTGGTGCTCTATTGGCGGTATAGTGGCAGTCACTACATTATCACCTAGTGGGTACCTATACGTTAGTACTGTCAATTCCCTGTCAATCTTTACGTATTCCTCAATCACAACTCTCCTACCGCCACCCCTTGCATGGGCAAGGGCTTCCCTGAATCCTTGTTCGACGTTATTATAATTATCGATAAGTACGTGTCCATGCCCACTGGAGCTCATTTCCGGTTTCAGTAGGCATGGGAAGCCCAGGTCCTTACATGCCCTCCTCACATCATCAACATCCTCCGCAAAGAAGTACCTAGTGGTTGGTAGTTGGAGTTTCTCCGCAGCCAATTTCCTCAGCTCAATCCTATTCATGCACACCTTAACGGCCCTAGCATTGGGTATAACCCTGAAACCCTCCTCCTCGAGCTCCACAAGGGCATCGGTATTTATGGCCTCTATCTCGGTAATCACAACATCAGGCTTTTCCCTAAGTACTAGTGCCTTGATGGCGTTTCCATCGAGCATATTGATTACGTACCTCCTATGGGCTACGTGCATTGCTGGGGCCATGTCGTACCTATCCACTGCAATTACCTCGACACCCATGCGCTGGGCCTCAATAGCCACCTCCTTACCCAACTCGCCACTACCCAACAGCATTATCTTCCTAGAACCCTCAAGAAGTGGTGAACCAATTTCCATCACCAACCACCCCTAAGACTCTCCCTGAGACTAAGCCAGAGTTTGAACCCACCTGGCATGAACCCCCTTGGAACCAGCACCGACTCTGCTGACCTCTCTGGATGAGGCATGAGTCCAAGGACGTTGCTGCTGTAATTCGCGACGCCCGCTATTGAGGCTATTGAGCCGTTTGGGTTCTCCCCGAAGTACGTGAATGCTACCCTGATCTCATCTACATTATCTATGAAGTACCTGCCCTCACCATGGGCGATTGGCATTGACACAACCTCATTAGACTCATAGAGTCTGGTGAAGGGCGTCCTAGAGTCATTAACCCTAACCCAAATCCACCTGGTTATGAACCTGGGTGGGTCATTAGGTAATAACGCGCCGGGTAGTAGTCCTGCCTCCACGAGTACCTGGAAACCATTGCAAATACCTAGTACGGGTATGCCGCCCTCCGCGTCCATAATAATCTCCTTCATCGCCCAGGACCTTGCCGCTATAGCCCCGGCCCTCAACCAATCCCCGTAGCTAAAGCCTCCGGGAATAACCACGGCATCGTAAGTGCCGTGCCTATAGTCATCGTACCAAACAAGTTCCGTATCAACCCCAACCACATTCCTAAGCACGTGAACCACGTCGAGATCACCATTAGTACCCGGAAACCTAATCACGGCAACCCTAGGCACCCTCAACACCCAACACCAGCAGTTTATGGACAGTTGGGTTGTAAATGCGAGCTCTCGTGCAAAGATCCTTGACATACTTAATGGCTTCGGACTCACTACTGGACTCGACGACGAAACCCAGGTACTTACCGCTAATCACTCTATTAATGCTATTGAAACCGTTGGCAATAACGAGGTCCCTATGTATGGTTTCACCCTCGGGGTCACGGGAACCCTTGAGGGTGATGATGACGTGAACCAAATACCTGCCCTGTGTCTCACTCATTGATTAATCAAATAATTAAATATTATTTAAAGATTTCCCTTAATAATTTTCGTTTATTATTTAATAAATTAATTAAACAATACCTAGGTCACTATATCTATTAACCTGCCCCTGTCCACGGCATCCCTAATCTCAATGGCAATTCTCTCGCCCATATCAATGGGTTTATCAAAATAGAGGGTAGAGTATGGACTTCCAACTCCCATGTAAACATTTGTTCCAGCGACTATTCTCCCGGAGAACTCGAAAACCACTATGCTCATGTCATCCTTGATAATTGATTCAAGGCTGAAGGGACCAATCATGCCCGGTGGAACCAACTCGGACACGGCCTTCACGAAGTCCTCCCCATACCTCTGCACGGTGGGTAACAGCGATTCTCTTAGAACCATTGGTAAGTTCCCGACTACCACGAACGTGGGCTCCTCAAGCCCGAAGATCCTACCATCAACATTACTCTCATACCTAATGTCCATACCCATGATCTCAACCCTATCACGCATTCTCGAGGTGAAGTAATGGTAATAGGCGGGTACTCCAATGACGTACTCCTGTATTATGAAGTCCTCCTCAATACCACTTAACCTCTTAATGAGTTCATCCTTATCCCTGGAAATGAAGTAACCCTTGCCGCCCTTGGCCCCGTAGAGCTTAACAATGACTGGACCATTCACTGTACTTGGATCATTGAATGACTTGGGTATTGATATTCCAGCATGCTCCAGGAGTTTCATCTTCAACCTCTGATCAGCCTCCCACCTAATCAGGTACCTATTTCCAAAGGTCGGTATTGGCATACTAACCGCCCTCCTCCAACCAACATACTCCACGTAACTACCGTGAGGAATAAACACCGCGTTTCTCCCAATTAAGTAATCAATTACTGACTCAAAGTCACTGAAGTCAACCTCGAGGACTTCATTAATAAAACTGAAACGCCTGTAGAACCAGGCGGTTGATGGCCTAGCCACGGCTATCGTGTAGAAACCAAGCCTATTGGCACCCCTGAGTACCTGTAGTGCCGTGTGACTAGCCACAGTAGTCACACTAACTCTATCCAAGTCGTAATTCCTTATTATTGACTCAATGTTCATGTAACCACCTCCTCAAGCTTACCCTGCTCAATGGCCTCCCTAACCTCAATGGCAATTCTCCTACCAATTGATATGGGCTTACCGAAATATAGCTTACTATATTGCGAACCTATTCCCATGTGTATGTTTGTGCCACCGCCGATCCTGGGCGCCACGTCATAAACCACCAAGTCCAGTTCAGGGGTTACCATGAACTGCAGCGTGAAGGGTCCAATTACGCCAGGTGGGACCAACCTCCTGGTTGCCTCAACGAACCTATACCCAATCTCGAAGACCCTCTCCAGGAGACTTTCCCTTATTGTGGCCATCTCATGCCCAACCTCTATATACCTAATATCCACGTCAATATCCAATTGATCCCTGGCAGGAATCCTAAACACACCATCAAGGTTACTTTGAATCCTCCTGTCGAAACCGTGTAATTCAAGCCTATTTCTGACCCTGGACAGAAAATAATTGGCATTGAAGTGAGCCCCTATGATCAACTCCTCTATCGACGCGCCACCCAAGTCCTCAGGCCTAATAATACCCCTATTAATTAACTGCCCAGCCTTCCTCATTAGGTCATCCCTATCCCTGGCAATAAAGAAACCACGCTCAACACGCCTGGAGGCCTCGGGAAGCTTTACCATGACTGGCCTATCAACATCATCAACACTGGGGAAAATCCTCGGCCTCCTAATACCAGCCTCATCAAGTAACCTATAGTAATTCCTTAAACCACTCCTCTCCTCCCAACGCAGTAGGTACCTATTGCCAAATATTGGTACTGGGAATTTACCCTCTATATAGTCGTAACCCACGTAAACCGCAAAGGACCTATTCGGCACAAACACGGCGTTTGATTTCCTAAGGCTAGACACAGTCTCGTCACTGACCATCATCCTAAAATCATCAAGCACAATCAACTCATCAATAATCGGAAACTCCCTATACGGCAACTCCCTACCCCTCTTGGCAACTGCTATTGTCCTAAAACCCTCATCCCTAGCGCCATCAAGAACATCCAAAGCAGAGTGACTCGCCAAAACCGCTATGGAGTGCGTAAGCCCCATTAACACATTTAATAAAAGAATCCTTATAAGTCTATCGCAGACCGAACATACACATAAATCGGAATTATTTAAACAAACAATTAAACCAACTAAACCCTCGACATCAAGACCCACCAACTCACAAAATTCACTAAACAAAAATAAGTGGAATTTGCATTGTGAATGGCATGGGTTGTATCAACATCGAGGCATCTAGTTGGTAAACCGGTTAAAACTAACAGTGGGCTGCCATTATAATAATAAGGTTAATGATAGACTGGGTTATAGCCCCGAGGTCCCAGCATGCCGGTTTCCCGCGGCCTCACGGACCGCAGTACTCCCGTGCACGGCAAGGCATTTCACTTCCGGGTTCTGATGAGTCCGGGTGGTGCCACCTTGCCTATGGCCGGGTTACCTCGGTTTGGCCGTTATGACGTGCTTGTCCTGGGTTTTTAAGCTTTTCATTCCGCAACCACGCCCATCTCTATCCCAATTAATGGGAGAACACATTACTAGTCCTAAAGCCCACCCTTTAGGACGAGGGGGATGTCATCTTTAGCTACATAATGCTTAGAGCTGTCTCTATTGTATCGTTGGTTACACGTGGTATGTAAAATAATGTATTAATTAGGGATTGTTAGGCCATTGATTAATGAAGAGGATTGCCATTGTTGGTGCGAGCTTCGCCGGTGCTGAGGTTGCCAATAAACTCGCAAAGAGGTTGAGGTGGGAGTTGGCAAGGGATGAGGTGGAGATTAGCGTCTTTGATAAGGATGATGATTTTCTAGTCCAGGCAATGTACCCACTCATAGTATTTAACTCATTAAGCGAGGAGTATGCCAAATGGAGGAAGAGTGAGTTGCTTGATCCTCGTGTTAAGTTTTATTACGGCCCTAGGGGTGAGTTGGTGAGTATTGACCTTAGGAATAGGGAATTGGGATTCGCTGATGGGAGTAGGTATAACTATGATTACCTTGTTATAGCCACAGGGGCTGAGTTTGCGCCGCAGGAGGTGCCTGGATTAATGAAGGATTATCACACATTCTTCACATTAGATGGTGCCCTGGAATTAAGGGAGATACTCTCGAGTTTTAGTAAGGGTACGGTTGTGGAGTTGTTCGTGGATTTACCCATAAAATGCCCAATAGTTCCTCTGAAGTTCGGGTTATTGCTTGATTCATACCTTAGGGATAGGAATGTTAGGAGTAACGTTAATATAAAGCTCCTTTACCCAATAGATTACCTACATGCTCAGCCTGAGGTTAATAGGCTTGGTAAGATAATGTGTGAGCAGAGGAATATTGAGTATATATTTAGGTTCATGGTTTCTGAGGTAAATACCGAGGAGAAGTTTGTCATTAGTGACAGTGGTGAGAAGATAAAGTATGACTTACTAATAACAATACCACCTCACAGGGGTGCCAGGGTCTTCAGAGAATCAGGGCTTGGCGACCCACTCGGCTTCTTACCGGGTGATAAAAACACATTGAGGTACCGAAAAGGCAAGGAATTACATGAGGAGGTTTACATAATTGGCGATGCAACTGCATTACCCGTGACAAAGGCCGCATCAGTGGCTCATTATCAGGCGGATGTTGTTGCTGAAAACCTTGTTTCCGACATACTTGGGACTGGGCCTAGGAAGATCTATAGGGGTGAGGATATATGCCCAATGCTCACAGACCTCTATACGCATGAGAGTAGGGGGAGGGCATGGTTGCCCTGGTGGAACTACACTGTTAATGAGATGCCGTTTATCACCACTAGGTTTGGATGGTGGTTTTTGAGGGCATTTTACATGACTTTACCTGCGGTGGTGAGGGGAGGGCTATGAGCATAAAGATTCTGAGTAAAATCCTTGAGGAGAGAATAAAGGATGCGGATAAGGATAAGGCGATAATGGACCTCATGGACCAATTAATTATATTGCATGAGTCAGGCGCATTGGACACGCTCGTGGATTTAGCTCTCACACTGAAGAACGTGAGTAGTGTAATTACTGATGACATGTTCGATAATATGGTAGTAATGATACGTAACCTACTCGAAATAATAAATAATATTGTGGATAACCCCATCATCAGGGTAATTGCTGATTCCATAAACGATCCAAAGATCGACAGGATATTAACGGAGCTGGAAAGTAATGATGTAAGCCTGGCCAAGGTCATAGGCATGCTTAGGGATCCCGATGTACTACGGGGCGCGTATGTATTACTTACGTTAGTAAAAGCCATAGGTGCAAGATCTAGGGAATACCTCAAGGAACACTCAAAGTGAGTTGAAGCGTTAGTAATTCTCAAATTACGAGTTAAATGCTAGGTATTAAGTAAAATCACAATGTAGTTCGCCAATCATTAATGAACCAAGTCTGGGTAGTACTCACGTAAGACCCTCTTGATGTCTACCCTAGGTACGAAACTCAGTATTGCACTTAGGCTGACTAGGTAGAAACGCTCCTTGTCCGTGTTGTACATGTCATAGACCTGGGAAAACCTGGCCTTGAACTCATTATACTCCCTCTCATCTATTTCCTTACCCCTTGGTTCATTTACAAAATCCACCAGGTCCCTAACGTCATTGCCAAATAACCAACCGTTTACGCCATCAATTACTAACTCAACCGCAGCACCATCCCTCGAGGATATGCTCGGTACCCCATTTATCGCAGCCTTCATGAAGCTCGTACCGCTGGCCTCCCACCCAGGGAATGGCGTGAATAGTAATACGTCAATGCCCTTGAGTATTGTCTTGGCCTTATTAACATCATAATCATGGATATAGACGACGTTCTTATACTTCCTGTGTAACTCCCTGAACTTCTTCATGTAGATCAAGCCGTCCTTATCCATGGGGTGCGACTTACCACCAAGGATAAAGATAACGTCATTAAATTCCCCCTCCTCTATTAACCTGGTCACGAAGTGCGGTCTCTTATAGAGCGTCATCCTCCTGACCCACGCGGTTATGAAGACATTGTTACTCAGATCAATGGACTTGTATGATCTAATTAATCCCTGTAATTCATTTCTCAACCTTGCCTTTATTAGCCCCAGGCTCTCCCTAGTTAATAGGCCCTTTTCGTATAGCATCCTTATCTCAGGGTCCATCCACCTGTTAAGGTCTACACCATTTGTTATGAACCGAGCCTTACTAATGAATTGGGGTATCACCTTCTTCATTATATCATAGTGCTTCGATGACACCATGATCACCTCCCACGCCATGGCAGCTCCAATGCTTGTCAAAACCACGGGATCCTCAATAAACCTATAACCAGTCTCCTCCTCAAACAGTTTGTTTGGGAATGATGGGTGGCCCCAGGGACCGGGCGTGTGTATTATCAGCCTATACCTACCTGGTATTTTTAGTGTTATTGGTACCATGGCCGCATAGGCCTCCTGCAAATCTATATACTTAACATTCTCCAGCCCAACATTTCTCCTTATGAACTCCACGGCGCCCTTGGCAAGGAATATGTACTTCAGGAACTTCTCCTCAGTACCACTCTCTATGTACACCCTATCAACCAACCTAAGCGCCCAACTGGGACTCCTTGGTTCCAGAAACACTGCATGTGCCGAGCCCAGATGATATTCCCAAGCATTAACCTCCACCTCTTCACCTCTTAATTTAACGGTGAATGTGTCGATTAGCCTTAATGAGTCAAGGAAGGACCTAGGTTGCGGCTGCGGTTTTGGTATTGGGTCATCGCTATCATTAAAGTCGTAATCAACATAACCATTCCTATAAAGCAGGGTTATTACGTAATAATTAAGGCCCAGTGCCGCGGCTCCATAGAATTTATCACCCTCAAGTACGCCAAGACCGCCTGCATAGGTGTACCCCATATCGAGGGCTAGGTCTGGAGTTATGCTTATTATTACGGCAGTATCACCAGTCATACCGAGTACTCATGAAAACGATTATATTATTAAAGTTACTGCGCACCCAAACCCGAGTTTATTTTGTCATGGGGTTAATAGCGACATTAACATTACTAATGTAAGTGCCCTTGAGACCTCGAGTGTGAAACCATATAGATCGCCAACGGCGCCACTGAGATCTCTCTGGATAACCACAAACAATAATACACTCAGCACCAGTGACGCTAGTGAGGCTATCACACCCATGACGCCTAGGAGCAGGTAAATAATTACAAAACCAACCAGCGTTGATGCAACCACTAAATAGCCATTCTCCCTACTATACCTAGTCAATAACCAGCCCAGGCCCTTATAACTAGGTTCCTTACCCACTAACCCGCATAGGCAGCATGATGCCTTGGACACAATCTCGGCGGTAAACAATGACTGCCATAGAGCACTCACTAGGTTGGATGATGCGGACACCGCTATTATGATCAATAGTACTACCATGGCTATTGACGCGGAACCCCTATGCGGGTCCTTAAGTACCCTAATTCTATCCTCAGTCGAACCCCTAACCATCAATGCATCAACCACATCGGCAAACCCATCAATGTGATTAAGTCCTGTTAACATGAGCACTGCTGCGTATGATATGGATGCTATGAGTAGATCACCGTGCACAACACGCCCCAGGTAAAAACCAAGAAGCCCAGGCAGTAACCCAGTTATTGGTGGTATGATTATTATTGCAAGCCATGCCCTCCTCAGTGCGCTTGAGATGTCGTGAGTACCGCCAATGGGTATCACGGTAAAGAACGTAATTACCGTCCTCAGGTCATTAATAATACCGCGAAGCTCCAGTGAAACCACCATGCTGCCCAAGCTTACTCCCTTTTAAGTACATTCAGTAAGACTTACGTTACTATCATTCGATCAAACCTCTCGAGCATCATCATTAACAGTACCACATGGGTTTACTTATTAAGTTTTTATCACCGTCCCTAGAGTCTATCGAAAACAAAACTTTTATTCCCGCAATGCTGTGTGGGTTTGTCGATAGCCATGATGCCGACGAGGTTCATGGAGGATATAGCCATATTAGTGGTTACCTATGGCTTGATAGCCCTGAGGGGTGTGGGGAGGATCAATGTACAGCCTTGGGCGGCAATGCTACTGGGCGCGGCGCTTACTGTGGTACTCGGCATTTTAACCCCAGCTCAAGCCCTGGCCTCTATTAATCTTAATGTGGTTCTGTTCCTAATATCAATATTCACAATATCATCCGCACTTGAGATCAGTGGTTTCTTCAGTTACTTGGCGTATAAAATACTCATTAGTAGCCGTGGGATGAGGAAATTATTATTTAGGGTGTTTGGGCTATCCGCCTTCCTGGCACTCGCCCTTTCAAATGATGGCATAGCTGGGGCCTTCACGCCCGTTATAGTATCCATGAGGAGGCAGGCCAAGGTTGACGTAAAGCCACTATTGTATGCCCTGGCTTTCGGAGTAACAATAGGCAGTGTGGCACTTCCCATTGGTAATCCGCAGAATCTGTTAATAGCCCTGGAGTCAGGCATGTCAAGACCCTTCATAGTATTTGCGGTGTACTTATTACCGCCAACAATAATTAATGTATTAATAACATATCCGTTGTTCCTGTTGCTTTTCCGTAATGACACTAATAATATTGCGATAGAGGAGGTTAGAAATCCCGAGGAGTTACTCGTTAACAGGAGACTTGCGTACATGGCTCTCGCGATACTGGTAATACTGATACCGCTTTACTTCATAACGAACATATTCGACGTGAGTCCATATTTAACACCAGTAACACTCACATTCACAGGTGCGTCAATAATATACCTACTAAGTGGTGGTGAGAGGAGGAGCATTGCGCATAATGTTGATTGGACCACCATACTCTTCTTCATGGGGCTATTCATAGTTAGTGAGGGCGCCCTCGAGTCGGGAGCGCTCAATGCACTGGCCCATTACCTACCACAACCAACGACATTACTCGGCGTCTTCATATCGGGCTTACTCCTTAGTCAGGTTATTAGTAATGTACCAATGGTGGCCTTATACATTCCACTAATGAGGGAGTTGGGTGTGACATCTAGTAATTACATGGTCTGGGTTGGGTTGGCTGCGTCGAGTACGATAGCTGGTAATCTGACACTTATCGGTGCAGCGAGTAATGTAATAATTAGTGAGGCCAGTGAGAAGAGGGGTGGTGAGGGGTTTGGGTTTCTCGAGTTCATGAAGTACGGCGTTCCCGTCACCATAATCAACGCCGCAATATACTACGCATGGTTAAACTACATGCAC
>DAJV01000031.1 GCA_002496475.1 Vulcanisaeta sp. UBA163
CCGGTGGTTTAATTAACCTCTTAGTAGAGTATTGAAAACGCTATGTCCAGTGGTAATGATGTTAAGTTCATTGATGTTGTGAGGGTTCTCGAGAGTATTGAGGCGACTACCCAGAGGACTGTCATGGCTAAGTTATTGTCCTCACTCTTGAAGAAGTCACCGCCAGTTGTTATTGATAAGGTTATTTACTTCATACTTGGTCAGTTAAGGCCTGATTGGGAGGGTGTGGAGCTTGGTGTTGCTGAGAAGTTCACCTTTAGGGCTATTGCTAATGCCACTGGGGACTCTGTTAAGCAGGTTGAGGATTTATATAAGAGGCTTGGCGACATTGGTGAAACCGCGAGGAGGATAATGAGTAGTAGGCCCCAGCAGGGTGGTGGTAAGTCAATCCTGGATTTCTTTGGCGGTGGAGGTGGTGAGGAATTAACCATGGGTAGGGTATATGACACTTTGATGTCTATTGCCAGGGTTAGTGGTGAGGGCGCTCAGGACACTAAGGTTAAGCTCCTGACATACCTATTCTCGAGGGCTAAGCCTGAGGAGGCTAAGTACATTGCCAGGTTTGTAATTGGTAAGTTAAGACTCGGGATTGCGGATATGACGATACTAGATGCATTAGCAGACGCCTACAAGGTGTCTAGGGAGGCCCTTGAGAGGGCTTATCACATTTATCCGGATCTTGGTTATATTGCTAAGATGGTTGCTCAGGAGGGCCAGAATGCCCTGGCCAAGATCCACGTGACGCCTGGTGTACCAATACAGCCAATGCTTGCGGAGAGATTAAGTACGGCAGCCGAGATCCTGGCTAAGCTTGGCGGTACTGCAATGGTCGAGTATAAGTATGATGGTGAGAGGGCCCAGGTACATAGGACTAGGGATGGTGAAGTTAGGATCTTCAGTAGAAGACTTGAGAATATTACGTATGCTTACCCAGATGTTGCTGAGTATGTTAGGGAAGCCATTGATGCCAAGGAGTACATTGTCGAGGGTGAGATAATTGCCATTGACCCTGACACGGGTGAGTTTAGGCCCTTCCAAGAATTGATGCATAGGAAGAGGAAGCATGATGTTAAGGAGGCGATGAAGGAGTACCCTGTTAATATTTTCCTGTTCGATGCCATGTATGTTGATGGCCAAGACCTTACAAATCTACCACTGATTGATAGGAAGAGGAAGTTGCTCGAGATTCTTAAGCCCAGTGAGTACGTTCATTTAGCAACCTGGAGGGTGATAAATGATGCTGAGGAGCTTGATAAGTTCTTCCATGAGGCCATAAGCGATGGTTGCGAGGGCGTCATGTGTAAGTCCATTAAGGCCGACTCCATTTATGAAATGGGCGCCAGGGGCTGGCTTTGGATTAAGTATAAGCGTGACTACAGGAGTGAGTTGACGGATACCTTGGATCTCGTGATTGTTGGTGCCTTCTGGGGTCGTGGGAAGAGAGCTGGGGCCTATGGAGCATTATTGATTGCGGCTTACGACCCAAAGACTGATCAATTCTACACAGTGAGTAAGGTTGGTAGTGGCTTCACGGATGAGGATCTAGTGAAGCTCAAGCAAATGCTTGATCCGTACAGGATACCCCATAGGCATCCGAGGGTTGTCTCTAAGATGGAGCCTGACGTGTGGTTCGTGCCGGCCGTGGTGCTTGAGATAATTGGTGCAGAAATAACCCTAAGCCCGCTCCATACATGTTGTATGGGGGCCGTTAGGCCTGATGTTGGATTAGCCATTAGGTTCCCGAGGTTTACCGGGCGCTATAGGACTGATAAGTCGCCTGAGCAGGCGACCACGGTGGATGAGATACTTGAGATGTATAGGGAGCAGAAGAAGGTGAAGATAGAGGAGGGGGCCAATCCCTAGGATTCATTGCCCACTTCCTTCCTCCTTCAGGACCCTTTCAAGGGTCCACCTAATTGCCCTAATTATTTCCCTGAGCCTCTCATCGTTCCGGTAATTCCTAATGATTATATTAATGACGTTATCACCGTCGAGCTTGATTTCGTAATTGAAGGCCTCCTCACGCCTTAGTTGGCCATCCTTAACCATTTTATCGTCTTCCTGCTTAAAGCCCTCGAGTATCTTATCCCTGAAGAACCTCTTGAATGCCGTGACATCCTTACTGAAGGGCTTTATTGGCTTAATACTAACTCCACCCTCGTAGATCTCAACTGTGCCCAACAACTCATTGCCGGTCCTAGACCTGATTTCCCTGGTCTCCACTAGCCTGCCTAGGTCCTGGGCTTTACCCACGAGTTCGGTAGCTGGTACTATTGATTGCGACTTTATTATGTTATCAATGATGCTTTTTATTTCATTCAATAAATTAAGCTCCTCCTGGAGTTCCCTAATTCTACTATCCAGCTTATCCCTGAGTTCGAGC
The DNA here is from genome assembly GCA_002496475.1 of Vulcanisaeta sp. UBA163. Classification (GTDB taxonomy): domain Archaea; phylum Thermoproteota; class Thermoprotei; order Thermoproteales; family Thermocladiaceae; genus Vulcanisaeta. The sequence goes on from DAJV01000031.1 coordinate 2,384, forward strand.
AGTTTCTTTACATCAGCATTGTCCACGTCAAAAATTAATAGGCCTAGTTAATAAAGCTACTCGTGAATAAAAAGGCGATAGTACTTTCGATGGGTAACCTAAACCTGGATATATATGTGAAGGCTGATGCGATACCGAGACCTGATGAAGCCGTTGATGCGTATGAAACCTACATGGGTGGCGGCGGTTCTGCGGCTAACTTCTCAGTTGCTGTGGCTAGGCTTGGGCTTGGTTCGAGGTTCCTTGGGTCTGTGGGCAATGATCAATTTGGCGATATGTTGATCAAGGAGTTGGAGTCTGAGGGTGTGGACACTAGGTTCGTTAAGAGGATTAGTCATGAGAGGACTGGTACGGTAATAGTTATCGTAGGTCTCGACGGCTCTAAACGAATGATTAGATACACTGGTGCTAACCTTGGCCTGACCCCTACTGATATAACTGACGGGGTGATTAACGGCATATCGCATGTACACGTTGCCCTAGGCAGGACTGAGATTATAGAGTCCGTAAAACGTGTCGCAAGGTCCATGGGATTGACGGTATCCATTGATGGTGGAACATCACTTGCAAAGAAGGGGCTTGATGTAATTAGAGATGCGGTTAATGATGTTGATGTCTGGTTCATGAATAGTTTTGAGGCGAGGGAGCTTGGGCATTCTGAGAGTGTTGTTAGGGCGGCTGAGAATATTGTGGGTAGGGTTAAGGTTAGGGAATTGATAGTTACGTTGGGTTCCCGCGGGGCATTACTGCTTAAGGATGGTGAGGTTAAGTACTCAGATGCCTTTAAGGTAGCCCCCATGGATACCACGGGTGCTGGTGATACCTTCGCCGCAGCCTACGTCACAGCCACAATACTAGACTTGGACCCCATAGATAAGCTTGTCTTCGCTAATGCAGCTGCATCGCTTAAGGTTACCCGGAGGGGTGCGCGTTCATCACCAAGGCTAAATGAGGTTCTTGATTTCCTGAACTCCCTTGGTTATGCAAAGTTGGTTATTGAGGTGTTGGCTAGGTTTGAGTAGTTCTATTAGTAACGGAAAAAACTTATATATGTATAGGGTAAGTAAGTAGTTAGGAGTTAAGGGGATCACTGTGTCTAGAGTTAATGTCCAGGTAAGGGTTAAGTACTGTGATGGTACCTGGTGTAATTTCCAATACTTTAGATGCGCAAAGAAGGCATTGAAGGTTGTTAGGCAGGGTAATAAGGTCATCACGCAATGTACATTATTCGGCGGATCCTGCATTGGGTATAAGTGCCAGTATGCGGTTTGTGAGGCGCACGTGATGGCTCCTGATGGTAGGTGCCTGCTTGATCTCAAGAACATGGAGACGAAGGATAGGGATATTGTTGAGGAGGCTAAAAAGCTTGATCAGCAGGCCTCGGTAATTAATAGGCATTTGAGGAAGCTTGGACTTAAGGATTACATGTAGGTATCAAAAATGCTGAGTGTAGTTATACTAACTGCTGGTTTAGGGGAGAGATTAAGGCCACTTACGTATCTTGTCCCCAAACCATACTTGCCACTTCGTAATGGATTAATAATAGAGCACGTATTGAATTGGGTCAGGGAACAGGGACTGAATTACGATCGCCTTATTGTTGTTACAGCCTACATGGCTGATAAGGTCACTTCATTCTTTAGGGATGCACTGCCTGGGGTCGAGTTTGTTGTTGCGGATCAATTACTAGGTACCGCTGGGCAACTGTGGTATGTTAGGGACTTGGTGAATGATGATGATAATGTAGTTGTGATAAACGGTGACGTACTAACTGACCTACCTCTGGTTAAGGCGTTGGATTTCCATAAATCCAATGATGCTGATGTCACAATAGTGTCCACTAGGTATAGGTTAACGGCTAGGTATGGTGTGCTTGATGTGGGTCCCAGTGGCGAGTTTAGGGGTTGGTTGGAGAAACCCGTCATGACACTTCCCATAGTAACTGGTATTTACATAATGCAGGGTTCACTTATTAAGAAGTTGAGTAAGGAGAGGCTTGACATGAATAAGTACATTGAGAATCTTCAGGCGTTGGGTTTAAGGATAATGGTCTTCTTGACAGATGGTAACTATGTGGATCTTGGTGTGCCTCAGGATTACGCTATGGTGATGATGACCTGAATAAAATCAATGAACGCAACATATATAAGTAATTAAAATAATCAGGTTAGTAATAATGTCTAGGGCTGTTTGTCCAGGACTTGAGAGGACCGCGAATGGTTATGTATGTACATATGCGCAAAGGCCGATAAACCCATTTCAATGGTATTGCTTTGGTGATTATTTCGAATGCCCGATATATGTTCAGTACATGAAGTCCAAGGGGCCGCAGGCAAAAGCGGAGGTGAAGCCATCGCAGACTATTCAACCATTACAACAACAGGCGCAACAGGTTACCACTGCATCTACCGTAGTAGCCCCAACCCGTGTAGAGGTTACTGGAGAGGCTGAGGATGAGTTGATAAGGAATGGCGAGACAATAATCTCTAAATTCGAGGGTAGTGCCAAGGCGCTTAATGAAAAATGGAAGGATTATGAGAACTCTGTTCAAACCACAAGGCAAAGTTGGGAGACCGAGAAGACTAGGTTGAGGAGATACATGGTTATTCTTGAGAGGATTCGTAATAAGTACAGTGAGGATCTTAAGGAGGTTGAGCTTAGGAGGAGTATGGGCTTGATAGGTGATGATACGTACAACAGGCTTAAAGATGACATTCAGAAGAAGCTTGATAAGGTTGATGAGAAACTTAAGGAGTTAAATACGCGGTATCAAGAGGTTGAATCAACAATAACTCAGCATTACAGGAGATTATTGTTAACAACAGTAACGCCTGAGATCAGTAAGTTGAAGCTCTCTCTGGCGAAGCTTGAGGAGATGTATAGGGATGGTAAGATTAGTAAGGATGTTTATGAAAAGTTGAAGGCAGAGATAGAGGGGGTGATATCATGAGTGATGAAATGCTGAAGATCTATGGAGAATTACTTAAACAAATAAACAAGACTTATGATAATTACGTAGAACAGATTAAGCGATTAAATAATATGTGGTCTGATTACAAGACTGCTGTCGGTAACGTCAAGAGGAACTGGGACGTAGACAATATATTACTGGCGCTTAGGGTTAATGAACTCAAGGCAAGCATTGACTCAATACAAGAGGAACTTGACATGCTCAAGGCCAAGAAGGAGCTTGGGCTCATCGATGAGGAGGAGTACTCGAAATCATCCGCCGAGCTTACTGACACGCTTACAAAATTAAGCAGTATGTATGACGAGGCTAGGTCAAAGATTGACGAAGTTGATAAGGGCATTAAGGAGCATTGGTTTAGGTCAATGGATGTCACAACGCTTACGACGGACCAAGTCGATGGCATGATAAAGGAGCTTGAGGATAACAAGGCTAAGGGTGAGGTACCTGATGACGTGTATACCAGGATTAAGGCGGATCTGGAGCTTGTAAAGAGGGTTGTCCAGGCACTGGCGCTAATAAAGACTGAGTCAAAGTCATAGGGTTTATTTCGCCTTGGATTTGATAAAAATGGGTTTTCATTTAACTAGGGTTGGGGTTTATTGGTTTTAATGCTATGAATCTTAACAGCCTCCCTGTATGCCTTTATTATGCCGTATAAACCGATTATACCTACCACGGAAATCACCAGTAGGAACCCTATATCTACTGCATCGAGGTTTGGTATTGGTATTCCAGTACTTATTGCCCAGGAGTCGATTTGTGGTAGGAATATTATTAATAGGCCAACTAAGGCAAATACAATTCCTCCATAGTACAGTGTAATTCCCGCGGTCTTCCTGCCAACGTATTTAACCTCCTCCTCCGTGAACTTCTTAGCCCTTAGCAACCCACCGAAGAAGGCGCCAAGTATTATCTGCATTATCATAGTGCCTATCCCAAACATTAAACCTGGCAGTGGTGCATACCAAATACTCGGCATCTCCGGGGCTAGTACAAATGTTATTATTGATGCATATGCCCCAAAGCCGAAGCCCGCTATTAACCCATGGACAATGGTCATTTTTATTGGGACCTCCCTCGGGTGAGCCTCATGAGGTGGTATTCTCCTGGCTTCGCTTGTGTGGTGCTGGCGTCCACCAAGCAATACATCAATTGGTAGGTGGAAGTACCTGCCCTTCAATATGTATGAGCCTGCTATTGCCATTACCAAACCAACTATGAAGTAAACCGGGCCATCCAGGTTATACTTCATATAGAAGTAGGCAAGTCCTATGTAGCCCAGTGTCGTTAGGAGCGCCCTTTGCAATGTGAAGCCGAAGGAGAATAGGAAGCCCGCCTTCATGCCACCCTTACTACTATATTCACCAACTGCGTAGCTGAAGGTTATTGGCCACGTATGCTCATCAGGTGTTATGCCATGTAACATCCCTAGGAATAAGGATACCACTAATATCTCGGCTACTGTTAATTGTCCCGGTGGATGCAATAGAAAGTTTATGTTAAATATCCCAAGTCCAAGTATCACTGCTGTTACTCCTAGTATTGCTAAGTTCACCATTGATGTTAAACCTACGTGCTTATCCGTACTCATTAGGGTTACCCTAAAGTAAGGATTAATAAACCTTTTCCAGGAGTTAGTTTTTTAAATCGATATCAGATTTAATATCGATTCAGATAACATGAATAAAGATAGGTTAATTAATGAACCAGAGGATAAGGAGGTAAGCATGAAAGGTCTATCTTCGTATGTAAGTAATGAGAAGACCAGGGTGGCGCTCTTCTCATTACTTGCCTCCGTATCAATAACAATAATGAACATCGCCGCATGGCTCCTCACGAATTCCCTGGCCGTACTAGCCGAGACGATGCATACATTTCTTGACATCCTGGTAACTACAATAACACTGGTCGCGGTTAATGTTGGCTCTAAGCCGCCTGATAGGGAGCACCCGTTTGGTCATGGTAAGGCCGAGAGTATTGGCGGTCTCTTTGGTTCTCTATTCATAATAATCGCCGGCATACTAATTGGTTATGAGAGCGCGGAGCGCATAATAATGAGGATTCCATTTAGCCCTGATATTGTGGCGATCATAGTTATGACCATAGCAATAATAATCGATTTTAACAGGTCAAGGGCATTAAGGAAAATGGCTATTAAGTGGAATAGTAGAGCCCTTGAGGCCGACTCCTATCACTTCATGAGCGATATAGCCATTTCGGCCTCTGTGGTTGTTCTCATGGTTGTTGGATTAATGACAGAGAGATTCGACATTGGCTTTTTCGATAGATGGGGTACGCTATTTGATACAATGGTGGCCTTTGGAATAGTCATCTATTTCTCAATAATTGGTATTCGACTAATGAGAACATCAATAGATGAATTGATGGATAGGACATCTGAGGATCTCGTTAGAAGGATCATGAATGCAGCCAGTTCAGTACCTGGTGTTATCTCGGTAAAGGACGTTAAGGCGAGAAGGGTAGGCTCCATGACCCATGTGGAGGTGACTATTGGTGTTTCGGATCACTTGAGTGTTTCGGAGGCGCATGGCATTGCTGATAATGTTGAGATTGCTGTAAGGCGTGAGATCGGTCGATCCATGGTCATGGTTCATGTAGAGCCTGAGCTTCGTGAAAAAATCGAGAAAATACTTGCTGGGATTAGGGATCCATTAATTGTTAATATTCATGATCTGAACATAATAAATTCCCGTGATATAGGCATAATAGTCAGCATGCATGTTATTGTGAAAAGTAATACCAAGTTAAGTGATATTAGCCGCGTTATAGGCAATATAGAGGATAGCATTAGGCAAGTTGTGCCTAATGCAAGGGTTTGGGTTCATCTAGAGCCTTATAATAGGGATATTAATATTGCAGAGATCAGGAGGATAGCTGACGCCGTTAGTTCTAGATATGGCGGTTATGTAAGTGATGTTTATGTTATTAATATTGAGGGAATGAGCATTATGTGGATACTTGTTTACTTACCACCTGACATGAGCATAACTAAGGCCCATGATGTAGCCACTGAGATCGAAAATGAAATAGCCAAGGTCTACAGCATGCCGCATCATATCACAGTATCAGTACTTCCTGAAACCAAAGCCTTATAACTAACGCTTCATTACTGGGTGTGATCGGTAGTGCGTAGGAAGATGGTTTTCACATTTAATGATGTGAATGAAGCATTGACATTCATGGAAATGATAACAAGTAGGATCAAGAGCAAGGAGGTGCTTATCCGGTATGACACTGGTAGTGGTGTTAGGGTTTGGGTTTCAATACAGGGTGAGCCTCATGAAGTTAGCCTCTACTCTATGGAGATCAGGAGGATTTATGATGACATTAAGTTAATGAGGGGTAAATCCGGTGTTTATGTATATGACATATCGATAATACTGAACAAGGCTAGGCTCAATGCTGCTATACCAATTGACCTAGTAATTGACATACTTCATATGAGGGGTATTAATGCTGAGATGGAGGGTTCTAAGATAAGGATTGTGGGTAGCGCAATCCTTGAGGATTTGGTGGGTATTGTTGAGGATGTGTCTAGGGTCTACGGTGAGATGATTGACATGGAAATATCAGCACAGGCCAAGAGAGTTATAGCAATATACTCATTATTAATGGGAAAGAGCATTAAAGATAGTATTAAGGATTTGCTTGGGCATGGACTATTATCGAGGTATGGGGATACAGAGTTGCTGGTGTTATCAATGGATTACAAGCATGCATTGTTGAAACTTCAGGAATTGATTGAATAAGTGAGAGAAATACAAATAAGGGTTTATTGCCTGGCTTGCATTACATAATGAGTACTAGTGAGTACCTTGAAATTAAGGAGCTTGTTGGGCAAGTAATTCAGCAATATGTAATGAATCAGTATCCTTGGGGAGTAATAACAAGGCCATTAACCCCCGTGTCAATGTCAATACTGTTTGTGACATACATAGTGACAATAGCAATGCTTGTGTTAAGCTTCATGCAAATAGCGGTATTGGTGAGGTACAGCATGGTTGGATTAAGATATGCGAGGAACCTGAGGAGGAAAGGTAATGTATCAAGTAATAGCATGGGATCCCGTAAACTGCCCCCTGTGTCCATATTAATACCAATAAAAAATGAGGACGTGGTAACAATAAAAAGAAGTCTCCAAAACATTGCAGGGCTTAATTACCCCAGGAACCTACTTGAGGTTATATACATTAGTGATGATCCTGAACATTACGTAAACAGCCTTATTGAGTACATAGAACCAGTTGTACATAGGTTAGGGCTCAATGTCAAGGTTCTACGTAGGGAGAATAGTATGGGTTACAAGGGTGGTGCGTTAAATTTTGGTCTCAAGTATGCTGTGGGTGATGTTATTGCGGTGTTTGATGTAGATACAATATTGCCAAGTGATTATTTAATGAAGGCTGTGGAGGCATTACTCGGTGGCTATGACGCTGTCACCGCTGTTTGGAAGGGTTACTATACAGTTAGTAATTCAATTGCGAAACTTATGAAGTTCATGTATGATGTTTATAACGAGGTATTCATTAGGGGGAGGTTTCTTGGTGGTGGTTTCCCTGCCATAAGCAGCAATAATCTCGTGATTTGGAAAAGGGTTCTTAATTCCGTTAATGGGTTCTGCAGGTGCACGGGTGAGGACCTTGACCTAAGCTTGAGGTTGAGGGCAATGGGTTACAGGGTGGGATTGTTGGATTCTGCGGTTTATTGCGAGGTTCCATATACTTACCCATCATTGAAAAGGCAGTTCAGTAGGTGGTTGTTTAATGGCATGTGGAATATGAAGCATAACCTGCGTTTACTGTTATCCTCAAAAAGTACTACGGTTTGGGAAAAGGTTGACGGCTTTCTCTGGATGCTTCAGTTTCCCAGTATATCATTCGCAGCATTATCTATATTGATCACCGTGGTTCTATCAATAATAGGTGTTTTAGTACCGCCAATGCCAATACTATTTCTTGAGATAATCAACGTACTAATTGCGTTTCCCCTGATTATAGCGTTGCTGTCCATAGGCAAGTACGTGGGTTATAATGCTTGGAAATCCATATCAAATGCTGCCAAGAGTGCATTGATCATGGTGTTTCTATCATTCCCAATGCTAATATACTCAGTGGAATCTCTACTGACTGATGACTGGGAATGGGTACCAACGCCAAAGGGAGTTTCATTTCAACATACAATACGCAGGAACGCGTCGCTTCAGGACTTAATACATGAGACACTGGCGATCTTGGTTCTTGTGATGGTTATGATAGTCCTCATCATTAATAAGCAATTACTAACGACTATATACATAGCTGGTATAGTGGCTATAATGATGTACGGGTTCAGGTTAATAGTACTACAAAACTACTAGGCTGTTGGGTATAATAATAAAAGGCGGATTATGCTGATTACATGAAGTATGGGCAGGGCGTACGACCTAGTGATAGTTGGCGCTGGACCAGCGGGTTCCACGGCTGCTTATGTGGCTGCAAGACTCGGCCTTAGAGTGCTTATTATTGATAGATTTCGCTTCCCAAGGATGAAACCCTGCGGTGGAGGATTAACTCAAAAGTCCACCCTATTATTAAGGGGTCTTGGCATTGACCTAAATGGCATGATTAAGGGTGAATGCCGTAGAGTTGCCATCATTAATAATGCCGGTTCCTTTGTTCTAACGGATAATGAACCAATAATAAGTGTGGTGTCGAGGGATGAATTCGATAATTTACTACTAACAAGTGCCCTGGAGGAGGGCGCTGATTACATTAATGACAGGATAGTATCATTCAGTGTTGGTAGTGACTACATTAACGTAATTGGCATTAACAATACATATATTGGTAAATATGTAATAGCTGCTGACGGCGCTAATTCCATAATTGCAAAGGGACTTGGTAATGATATAAGGAGGTACAATGCCATAGCGTACATGTCAATATCGCATGGAAATTATGATGATCTATGCGTGATAGACATGACGAGGATTAAGTGGGGCTATTCATGGGTGTTTCCAAGAGGTGATAATGAGTATGATGTTGGGATCGGCTCAATACGGTGGTCCAACTACAAGGCGCAATTAATTAAATATGCAAGTGAAGTGGGGTTAAATGCCGGGGTAGTATTGGGTCACCCAATACCAATTAGGCCCCGTAAAGTATTAACCTCAAGGCGAATAGTACTAATTGGCGATGCTGGTGGGTTCGCAGATCCAACAACGGGTGAAGGCATATTTTATGCAATGTACACAGGCACCCTGGCAGTCCTTGCACTAAGACACTCCAGTAATCCTAGTGAGTTCTCGAGAAATTACCTGAGTCTAATTAAACCATTAATCAAAAATTTATCGCTGGCATATTACCTATCATTAAGTGTTTATGGAATTGATCACTTGGCAATGGGCAGATTGGGAGTAAGTGCTTTTTCCATGCCTAACACCAGGGGTTTAATCAAGAGAATCATGAGTGGAGGTGCTTGGTACTCGCAGGTTCCGTTGTCCCTTTTAAGGTTCTCCATAACGAAGGCCCCAAGGGAAGTTATGAAAAGGATATTACACGGAGAATTTTGACTATGACTTTAAGGTAAGTAAAAGCCTTATTCCTCGGATTCCTCCTCAAAACCCTCTGCTTCGCCTTCCTCAACACTTCCCGGCTGTGAACTGGTTTCTGCCCCTTCCTGGGTAAGTTCGGCAATTGCGTATGACCTACCTACCCTAGTTATCTTAACCTTAACCTTATCCCCTGGTTTCGTATTAGGCACAAAGATCACGAAACCCCTTACTCTAGCTATACCATCGCCTCTCTTTGATGTTTCCACTATACTTACCTCTATTACATCACCAACGTTTACTGGCTTAGGGCCCCGTGGACCCCTACCTCTACCTCTTTGGAAGTTTCTCCTTCTCGGTCTCTCGGATTCGGACGTAGTAACCGCCTTACAGGGTAATGAAAGGAGACCCCTTTATAAATCATTCTAATGCAAGCTAATGTAATTCTCCCTATATTAAAAAGCGAGACTTTAAGTACTACCATAATTAGGAACTACGCAGGTGATGACCACCTCTGATTGGGACCAATGACCGAGCCTAGCTCCAGACTGAAACACATCAATTAATAACCTTCATTAACTCCTACCTGATCTTCTCTCTGTCCTTTAGGGTGGGTCCGAAGTA
>DAJV01000037.1:0-2873 GCA_002496475.1 Vulcanisaeta sp. UBA163
GGTTGGCCGATTATGGCTGAGGCGAGTAGTATTGATAGGACCTCTCCATAGTTTATACTGAGTTTTATACCGAGTACCTTGTTTATGTATATGCCTAGGAATGTCTGTATGCCTTGACCGGCGGTATTCCTCAGTAGTGTTATCATGAATAGTAGTATTATTAGCATTATGGATGTTCTAAGCGTTGCTGATGTAGTTGGCGGGTCGTTCTTATCACCACCCCTCCTATATGCCTTGACATCAAATTTGTAAATACCGTATAATAGCACTGCGACGCCCACGACGAATGTTACGAATGCCAATATCCATAGGTTAAAGACCGCACTTACAGTACCTGCGAACACCAAGATCGAGCCAATAAGTGGGTAAAGTGTTCTACCGAGGCTTCCAAAGGCTCCATTTATTCCGAGGGCCGAGCCTGCTGTTCCGCCATAGGTAGCCGACAGTAATGCACTGCCTATTGGGTGGTAGTAAGCCGCGCCCACCCCAGCCAACACCACACCTACGTAGACTAGGTATAGGTCATGAATTAGGAAGCCTATTGAGGCGAGCCCAATAGCGAGTGCCCATAGAAACATGCCCAGGGCCATGGCCCTCATGTGACCGCCAAGCCACCTAATGCTGAGTGGGACTAGTGGGCTTGCTATGGCGGAGACTGCGGCGTAGAGAGCCGATAATAGGCCAATTATTGCGTAGTTAATGCCCATTTGGCTAAGTACTGGCAGTATTATGCCTGGTATTAACCACATATTGCCATCATTTACGAAGTGCCCAATTGATGATAACCCAAGTATTGTCGTTTTACCCTCGCCTCTTCCTTCCTGGATCATTAACGTTAGGGCTACCCTGATGCTTTTTAAACCAATCGCGTTGAGTAGTAAATGATGAAACCATGACAAATAATCATTAACAACCGCGAAATGCACATAAACATGGCTGCATTGAACCGTTGCCAATGGCAAAGGTTGTCTTCCTAATAATGAGCGATGACGTGAAAATGGACCTGGCACTAACAATGGCAGCAAACATAGTAGGAACAAATAGGTATGAGGACTTCAGGGTCATCTTCTGGGGACCTGCGCAGGAAAGATTACTGAGGCTTGAGGGACCTGCCAAGGAAAACTTCGAGAAATTACTAAAAGCTGGCGCAACTGATAGTGCATGCATTAACTATGCCAGGAATAAGGGCATTGACCAACAACTAACGAAGATAGGACTTAAGCTACACCCAGCCGGTGACAGGGTCGCATATTACATAAATAATGGATATCAAGTTTTAGTATTTTAATTACCTTAATCTTTTACTTAAACCCTCCTTAACTTATCAGCATTTTCCAGGTTTATTGTGCCAAGCCTATTACCGCCCTGGTCATAAATGTAAGCCCTATAATCATCCTCATCACGCACAAGCCTATGCTTACCACTGCATACTGGATAAGTATCGCTCAAGCCACACATACAGATCCAGACGGATTCACCATTTTGTGTTTTATACTCGTAGGGTCCCTTTGCCGTGTGTAGTACTATCCTCACAGCATTTACGTGCGTATTGCGCCTTTAAAAAAGTTATTACTAAGTCCATATGTAAATATGCGTTATTACAACTAAATAATAGCATAATTAGTACCAAATCTTTATCAATTATTAATGAATATGGTCATCACGTAATGAATTCCCTGAGCTCAGGCAGCTCAATTGGTGTTAGGTATTGAATTCTTAAGGCGGCCACCTTATTACCAAGATCGCATGAATTCATTGAGTTTAGACCATGCATGTATCCAGCAATATATGCTGCGTTGAATGCATCACCAGCGCCAATTACAGTAATCATATTACTTATATTATACGGTCTGCACAAACTAACCTGGCCGTTACGCACTAAGGCGGCGCCCTCCTTATCTAACTTCACTACAACTGTAACATCAGTGTTACTTGTGATTTTGATTAGATTGTTCACATCATTAAATAGTCTCTTTACCTCCTCCCTATTTATAAATATGGTACTTGATAATTTAATCATATTAATTATCAATTCCCTATTATCAATAGCAGGCCCCACTTCAAGGAACACTGGGGTTGAGTGATCATGGGCGATCTTGATTATATTGATGAACACATCAACAATGTTCCTCGTAAATGATGCGTAAAAGCCATTAATGTATATAGCCCTTGAGTTCTTGATGGCATCTTTATTAATATCATTAATAGTTAAATCCTTACCAACGCCCAAATACCCCATGAAAGCATGTCCATTATCACCCATGATATTATTGGATATGGATACAAAACCGTGAGCTCTCCTCATAAATCCTACGTATACACCACTATCATTAAGATACCTAATTAGTACATCCGAGAATGAATCATCACCAACCCTGTCAATGACGGCGACGTTAAGGCCGAGTTTACGGGCAATTATTGCTGTTGCGCATGCACCGCCTGGTGACATGCGGATTATGTTGGACACGGCAATGTCGCCGGTGTTTATTGGCAATTTCTTAATTCTATAGTAAATGTCTAGTACGCAGTCGGAAATTACCGTAAGATCGAACCTATGATCATCCATACTCCCACGCGCTAATACTAATTCCCTTACCGGTTTCGGCACCGATTATGTACCAAGTGAGTGATGCGGCGAATCCAATGCCGAATATGGCCGCCGCCAGTGCTAAGTATGAGTCCACGGGTAGGTAGGATGATAGGAATATCACGGGTATGGAGCCGCCGAGTGATATTACCCTGACAATTGCCGTGTAGGAACCCCTACGACTAGTAATCCAGTACTCAGACTTCAACGTGTCCTCGGTTAGGAAGTACGTATTTACAAGCATTGAGAATAGTGCAAAGAGTATCCAGAATATGTATTGGGCATT
>DAJV01000037.1:2889-3820 GCA_002496475.1 Vulcanisaeta sp. UBA163
AGTGAAGATAGTAGTAATAACGTCTTCCTACTAATGGCATCAGCAAGTATGCTCACGGCAATGCCGGAGGCGAATGCTGCCATTGAAAAGGCGAAAATGAGCCAATTAGTGAGGTTAGGGAAGTAGTAGGGTCCAAAGGTTAATACCATTAATGTGAAACCAGCCGTGTATGACCAACCAATTAAACCCCCAATAACCACCCTGACTGCTAGTGACGGTAGTTTAACAATGGCAGTGCTTCCCACGGAATTAAACCCTAGATTATCCTTTACAGTTCCCCTATTCCTAAGCCAATATGGTGATTCGGGGATTAAAGACCTAAGTAGGAAGAGTATTGGTACGATAATGAGTATTGTCAATCCAAGCGCGAGCTTTTGAAGTGTTATGGAGGTAATGTTAACCAGGGCCAAGGCCGCGGCCAGGGCACCGCCGAGGTTCGTGAAGTTAAGCACTAAGTAAACAGTTCGACCCCTGACCCTGCTTGGGAAGTACTCATGCGCTGATATCATGACTGTGTTGTACTCACCGCCAACCGCAAGCATTAGTATGGCTACTGAGGATAGAAGTAATGCGTAGTTTGTACCAAGCATTAACCCAATGGAGCCAATTAAATACATCACTAATGATAGGTAGAGGCTCCTCCTCCTACCAATCATATCTGATAGAGGCCCCATTAATGCGCCACCGATTAATAGCCATAGCGGCGGCCAAATAGATAATAGGGCTACCAAGTACTTGGGCACAGAGACCCAGTTGGCTGCGATGTAGGCTATTGAGTATATATAGGCCTCAATTGCCGTGCTTATTGAGAACACCGTGAATATCAACGTGTGAATCTTGCCCCACTTCTCGAGTTTAATCATCATGATAGGACAAAAAACCTATTTATAAGTAATTCCAACACGAAACGAGACCCATGCATATATGGCGT